>SECN01000360.1 GCA_004173515.1 Myxococcaceae bacterium
CCTGCGCACCTCTTCCTCGGCCCACCGGCGCTGGGTGATGTCGCGGCTGATGCCGAAGAAGCCGAACACCTGGCCCTCCGGGTCGCGCAGCGGGCCCTTGGTGGTCAGCCACACGCGCACGCCGTCGGGGCCCTTCTGCTCGTCCTCGTAGGTGAGGGGGTGGCCGGCCTCCAGCACGTCCTGGTCGTGCTGGCGGTTGACGGCGGCCTCGTCGGCGGGGAACAGCTCCGCGTCGGCGTGGCCCAGCACCTCCTCCACGGTGCGGCCCAGGGCGCGCGCCCCCGGCGAATTGATGACCTGGAAGCGGCCCTGGAGGTCCTTGATATAGATGGCGTCGGTCGTGCCCTCCATCACGGCCTGGAAGAGCTGGACCACGCGCTGCAGTTCGTGGCGGAGCTGGGACTCCTGGGTGATGTCGCGGCAGTGCACCAGCAGGGCGCCCTCCACGGGGCGCGCGCTCACGTCGAAGCACAGGCTGCCCGCGGGCCAGCGGTGCTCGTAGCGGACGGCGGGCTGCTCGGTGGCGGGGGCGTCCAGGCGCAGGTGCGTGCCCAGGTCGAGCAGGTCCGTCACCTGCTTGCGCGCGTCGTCGCCCGGCTGGGCGCAGCCCGCGAGCAGCTCGCGCATGCGGGGGCTCAGGTAGGTGACGTGCCAGCCGGCGTCCACGGCGAGGAAGGCCTCGGGCAGTCCGTCCAGCAGCGCGAGCAGGCCCAGGCCGGACGCACCCGGCGCGGACGGGGCGGGAGGTCGGGAACGCGGGCTGGCGGGAACGTGGGCCATCGTCGTTTCAGAAGTGGGGGGACCGGGGTCCCTTCAGGGACGGAACACGAAAGGGTGGGGGCGCGCGTCCGGCATCAGGAAGGGGACACGGAGACAGGATGGCGAACGGTGTCCCGACAGGCCCCTACGGGGTGTCCGGCGGGGTGGATCTCCAGGAACAAGGAGCATCCTTCGGGAGGAAACGGGTCAGGGACATTCCCGTCGCCCTCATTCCGCGCGAGGTCGTCCGCGAGACATCCGGCGTGGGGCTGGAAGGAGGAGGGGCGCATCCGTCCAGAACCATACTCCGCCAACGGTGAAGCGGGTGGGCCTGGACCGAGGGGAAACCCTGCTTCCGCACCGCCAGCCCCTCCCTGTGCCTCCAGCCGTGCGCTGATGGTGGAGGGTTGTGACGGGAACGGATGAATTCTCCGACACCTGCGACAGAGGGCGGTCGAGCGAGCCAGAAGGGTTCGAGAAAACCCGGGTCAGGGATGCCGCCGGAACCGTCTTCCGATGGAGAGCAGCCGTTGGGTCCGGACGTCCACGGCGTAGAGGACGATCTCCTGGAGGGGCTTGCCCGAGGTGGCCTCCACGGACGCGCTGGGATCCGGAGGACAGCGCTGATCATCGACGGTGAGCTGGACCACCACGACGCCTTCGGGGCCGGGGGCGGCGGTCACGGCGTAGGAGTCGCGCCGATTGAGGCACGCGGGCTGCCTGGACGGTGGCGCCTCCCACGGGAGGAAGTGATCCATGGCGAGCTGGATGGCGGCGGCCGTGTTGCCTTCGATGCGGACGAGTCCCTGGCTTGGCAGCTCCATGGGGAAGGTGAAGCTCGCCGTTTCGGTCGGGGGGGCACGGGCAATGATGTGCGCTTGGCGTGGATCCACGGCATAGGTGGACTCCATGTCCATGACCGGCCCTTCTTCGATGCATGCGCCAGGGCTCAGGGAGAAACGCACCAGCACGAAGTCCTCCGTCGAGGGGGCCGCCTGAACGTCGAAGGACTGACGCTGGTACAGACATGCCTCGTCTGGGCTGCTCCCTCGGTGAGGCTTCGTGCCACGCGGTCGGAAGTCCTCCATCGCGAACTGGATGGCGGCGGCCATCGTCGCGGGCACCACGACCTGATCCGATTCATCGAGGCTCGCGGGGAACTTGAACCAGGCCGCCTCCGCCGCAGGGACGCGTACGGGAAGCGGAGGCCGTGAGGCACAGCCTCCAAGGAACGCACAGAGCACAAGGAGCGAGGGCCTCAAGGCACGTTTTCTGGGTCGGAACACGGGGGCCTCATGGCTCATCCATCGCGGTGATCCGTCCGGAGGGCTTGTCCTGGGGAAGGATGCTTCCAACACGTTTCCAGTGCCGCGCTTCACGGACATAGACTTCTCCTGGCATGTCGTCGTCCGCGTGTGGAACCAGCTTGTGGATGATGCATTGGGTGTCGAACTGGATCCGGATGGAGTACCACTGAGTATCCGACCTCCTGTCTTCCATGGAGAAGCTCGACGGAAACCAGGGATGGCTGTGGTAGTCGGCGACGATGGAGGCCCGGCCCCGCGCATCCCTGACCTGCATGGGAGATCGGCAGGACTTCCGTCGGCTCGCCCCACCAGGACTCTCGTGGCGAGGGGGAGGGATTGCTCGCGTAGTAGGTGCCCGGGCCCAGGCTGTAGATGACGCCGCAATACTCTAGACCGTAGTCCCCCAGCGTCGCGGCGGGCAGCGTCATGATGGCGGGGCAGAGTTGATCGATGACGTCATCAATGTCCGTCGAAGGCTGGATGCGTTCCCAGGGACCGCGAGCTCATACCCGCTTGGAGTCCGGATCCGTGAAGCCGTAGTTGCTTCCGCCCTGTTGGGCACTGCTGCCGCCAGCGCAGCCTGAATGCAGGACGCAGAGCGCCAGGCCGTTCAGCAGTCGACGTGGAATACGCATCACGTTGTTTGTATCCGCGAACCTCAAGGGTGCGGGAGCATAGCAAGAGGTCCACCGCGCCCGTCTCCCTCGCGGAACCTCAGTCCTCCCCGATGAGGCCCCGCACCGCTTCGCACAGCACGTCCAGGTCGAACGGCTTGTCGAAGACGAACGCTGCCCCCAGGCGGTGGGCCTCCGCGTGGGTGGCGGTGTCTCCGAAGGCGGTGATGAGGATGACGGGTGTGGCCCAGTCCACGCGGCGCAGGCGCGCCAGGGCTTCCATCCCGGTGACGCCCGGCATGCGCACGTCCGTGATGATGACGTCCGGCGCCGCGCCCTCCACGCCCGCGAGCCCCCGCGTCAGCGTGTCCAGCAGCTCGCGCCCGTTCGGGACCTCGTGCACGTCACAGCCGCGCTTCGCCAGCGCCCGCACCAGCATCCGGCGCATCTCCCGGTCGTCCTCGGCCAGCAGGACCTGGGGCCGTGTGGCCGGGGCTTCGTAGCCCGGCGCCCACGGGGCTTCTTCCCACCGCACATCCTGCGTCGTGTCCTGGAAGACCATCGGGTGCTCCTCCGCGTTCGCGCTGTCCGAACAGGAGGAAGAGCATCCGGCGTGCCAGCGTCACGGCTTCTTCGCGTCGCGCGGCTCCTTCGCCGCGTCCTTGCCGTCGCCGTCGCCGCGCTCCAGCTTGCGGTAGAGCGTCTTGCGGTCCACGCCCAGGATGCGCGCCGCGAGCGTCCGGCTGCCACCCACCGCCTCCAGCACGCGGTGGATGTACCGGCGCTCCAGCTCCTCCAGAGTCACCAGCTCGGAGGCGTCCGTGTTCTCCGGCACCACGCGCGGCGAGCTGTAGTTGCGCACGCGCTCCGGCAAGTCATCCACCGTGAGCTGCTCGAAGGACGTGAGCGCCACCGCGCGCTCGATGCAGTTCTGCAACTCGCGCACGTTGCCCGGCCAGCCGTACGCCAAAAGCCGCTGCGCCGCGGCCGGTGACAACCCGTCCACCTTCTTGCCCGTGCGCGAGGCGAACTGTTCCACGAAGCGCTGCGACAACAGCAGCACATCGTTGCCGCGAGCCCTGAGCGGCGGCAGCTCGATGCCGATGACGTTGAGCCGGTAGTACAGGTCCTCGCGGAAGCGGTCCTCCTCCACCGCCAGCTCCAGGTCGCGGTTGGTCGCCGCGACGATGCGCGCATCGAACGGCATCTCCGTGTCCCCGCCCACCGGACGCACCACGCGCTCCTGCAACGCGCGCAGGAGCTTCGGCTGGAGCGTGAGAGGCATCTCCCCCACCTCGTCCAGGAACAGCGTGCCGCCGTTGGCCTTCACGAACAGGCCCGTGCGCGCCGCCTTCGCGTCGGTGAAGGCGCCCTTCGCATGGCCGAACAGCTCGCTCTCCAGCAACTGCTCCGGCATCGCCGCGCAGTTGATGGCCACGAACGGCCCCTCCTTGCGCCGGCCCCTCGCATGGAGCGCCCGGGCCGCCACCTCCTTGCCCGTGCCGCTCTCTCCCGTGATGAGCACCGTGGCGTCCACGTCCGCCACCCGGTCGATGAGCGCGTACGCCTGCTTGAGCGCGGGGCTCTCTCCCACCAGCGCGCCGTCGTCCTCGCGCTCGCCCAGGGCCTGCCGCAGCCGGCGCACCTCCGCGCGCAGGGCGCGGTGTTGCACGGCGCGCTCCAGCACCAGCACCAGCGCGTCCAGGTCGATGGGCTTGGTGATGAAGTCGTAGGCGCCCGCGCGGATGGCGGCCACCGCCGTCTCCAGGCTGCCGAACGCCGTCACCACCACCACCGGGATGTCCGGCCGGTTGAGCACGATGCGCTCGCACAGCGCCAGGCCGTCCATGCCAGGCATGCGCAGGTCGGTGAGCACCGTGTCGAAGTCCTCGGCGGAGATGCGCTGGAGGGCTTCGTCCGCGGCGGCCACGGACACGGGCTGGAAGCCCCGGCGCTGGAGGCCCTTCTCTACGAGCACGCGCATCTCTCGTTCGTCTTCGACAATCAGGATGCGGCCTGGCATGCGTTGCCTCCCGGCGGCAGGTAGATGGAGAAACAACTCCCACGGCCCGGCTCGCTTTTCACGTCAATCCAGCCGCCGTGGTCCCGCACCATCCCATAGGAGACGGACAGGCCCAGCCCCGTTCCCTCGCCCACGTCCTTCGTGGTGAAGAACGGCTCGAACACGTGGGGCAGCACGTCCGCCGCGATGCCCGTGCCCTCGTCCTCCACGTCCAGCCGCACCCATTCCTGCTCCGGGCCGCCCACGTCCGCGGGGGGCTTTACTCGCAGCACCTGCGAGCGCACGCGCAGGGTGCCGGGCCGGTTCATCGCGTGCAGCCCGTTCATCACCAGGTTGGTGAGCACCTGCTGGAACTGCCCGGCGTCCACCTCCACCGTGAAGCCCGCGGGCACCTCTTGAGACAGCGTGGCGCCGCGCTTGGTGGCCATGGGCTTGAGCAACGCCAGCGTGCGCTCGGCCAGCAACGACAAATCCTCCGGCGCGCGCGACGGGGCCCGCCGCCGCGCGAAGTCCAGCAGCTGGCGGATGATGCCGGTCATGTGCTGCGCCTGCTGGAAGATGATGCGCGCGCATTCGCCCACCTCCTCGCCCTCCGCTTCGCCGGAGGACACCATCTTCGCGCGGCCCATCACGACGTTGAGCGGCGTGCCCAGCTCGTGCGCCACGCCGGAGGCGAGTTTTCCCACCGTGGTGAGCCGATCCGCGTGACGCAGGTGCTCCACCGTCGCCAGCCGCGCCGCCGTCTCCTCCGCGAGCCTCGCCCGGGTCTCTTCCAGTTGCTCACCCATCCGGTTCATCGCCACCGCCAGCGTCGTCAGCTCGTCGCCGCTCGAGCGCCGCAGCGGCACGCGCGCGGTGAGGTCACCCTCGCCAATGCGCCCGGCCAGATGCACGAGCTGCTCCACGGGCTGGCCCACCAGCTTGCGGCCCATGGCCATCGCGGCCAGCAGGAAGAACACGCTCAGCGTGGCCGTGGCGATGGAGGTGCCCAGCACGGTGGTGCGCACGTGCTGCTGTTGTTCGGAGAGGGACTCGGTGATTTCGATGGCGCCCGCGCGCCGGCCCAGGAACACCGGCGTGTACGAGCGCAGCTCGCCGGGCGTGTCCGTGGTGTCCATCAACCAGCCGTCATGCCCCGCGCGCAGGCTGCTCAGCAGCTTGGGCGGCAGGTTGGGCGCGAAGCCGGAGCCGGGCCCGCCATCCAGCCACACCCACCGCAGGCGCACCTGCTCCTGGAAGCGGTTGGCCTGGTTGAGCAGCGTGAGGGCCTCGGCCTCGCCCGCCAGCTGCCACGCCTTGCCAATGGATCCGGCGAGCGTGTGACCGAGCAGGCGGTGGTCGTGCTGCATGTCGATTTCAGACCGGGCCAGCTCCCGGTTGACCTGGAACACCTGCAGCCCGGCCATCACCGCGACGGCGAGCAACACGAGGGCCAGGGTGAATTTGCGCGCGAGCTTCACGAGAAAGGCAACCCCCGGTTCGTGCGTGAGGGGGAAGGAACACACGGACCGGGGAGGTACGCTATGGGTACCGCGGGTGCTGCGTCACGACTCTCTGACTAGTTCGCGCCGGTGGTGGACTCGGCGGGGGCGGCGGCGGGCTTCTGGCCGGCGGGCTGCTTGGCCTTCTTCGCCTTCGCGGCGGACTTCGCCTGGGTGGCGGTGGTGCCCTTGGCGGCCTTGGGCGCGGCGGCGAAGGCGCCCATGGAGGCGAGAGACAGGGACAGACCCAGGACGATGGCGGACGTGCGCTTCATGGAAGAACTCCGTTTCAGGCCCGCGAGAAGTAGGTGCGGGCTGACCGGGGACAAGAGCATCGGCCGTGCCAGCGCCCCTCCCCGAATGAAGCCCCGGCCACCAGGGCGCGATGCCCCCCGGGACCCTGGGGCACATTGCCCCGACGGGGGCAGGATGCCCCGGAGTGTGTGAGGCAGGACGTCCCGCCACCCTGGGAGGAGGGATGGCATGGGCCGTGCTCCTCCGCCTCCGGATGATGAATGATCCACCCATGAGCGAAGAGACGCCGCGCGCCGCGCGCATCCTGGTGGCCGAGGACGACGACGCGATGCGCGCGCTGCTGGTGCGCACGCTGATGCGTGCGGGCTACGTGGTGGTGGAGGTGGAGGACGGCTTCGAGCTGGGTGACTACCTGGCGATGATGCGCGGCCAGGGCGGCACGCTGGAGCCGCCCGACCTCATCGTCAGCGACGTGCGCATGCCGGGGCGCACCGGCCTGGAGGCGCTCAAGCGGCTGCGCGAGCAGGGCGTGTCCTGCCCCGTGCTGCTGCTGAGCGCCTTCGCGGACGAGGAGACCCACGAGGAGGCCCGCCGGCTGGGCGCGAAGCAGCTGTTGGACAAGCCGGTGGACCTGGACGTGCTGAAGGCCGCGGTGCGCGAGGCCGTGCGGCACTGAGCTACGACGGCGAGGCTGAGTCCGCCTGGGGCACGGCGGGCAGCGGCTGACCGCTCAGCTCGGCGCGGAGCCGGTCGCGGTCCAGCTCGTTCTCCCAGCGGGAGACGACGATGGTGGCGACGCCGTTGCCAATGAAGTTGGTGAGCGCGCGCGCCTCGCTCATGAACCGGTCGATGCCCAGGATGAGCGCCAGTCCCGCCACCGGCACCGACGGCACCACCGCGAGCGTGGC
>SECN01000361.1 GCA_004173515.1 Myxococcaceae bacterium
CTCCCGGAGTCCCCCCATGAAGGCGTACGAGCTCCAGCACACCACCGGCATCGACGGCTGGGTCCCCGTCGAGAAGCCCCAGCCGCAACCCGGCCCCGGCCAGGCGCTCGTCCGCATCCACGCCGTGTCCCTCAACTACCGGGACCTCATCATCGCCAAGGGCACCTACCCGGGCACGAAGCCCCCCATCATCCCTGTGTCGGACGGCGCCGGTGAAGTCGTCGCCGTCGGCCCCGGCGTCACCCGCGTCAAGGCCGGAGACCGCGTCGCCCCCACGTTCTTCCAGGTCTGGACCGACGGCGAGCGCACCCCGGAGAAGGTCGCCCACGCGCTCGGCGGCGGCGTCCCCGGCGTCCTCGCCGAATACGTCTGCCTGGACGCCGAAGGGCTCGCGCTGCTGCCCGACTGGCTCTCCTACGAGGAGGGCGCCACCCTCCCCTGCGCCGCGGTCACCGCCTGGAACGCGCTCGTCCCCCAGGGTGGCCTCAAGGCCGGACAGACGGTGCTCGCCCAGGGCACCGGCGGCGTGTCCATCTTCGCCCTCCAGTTCGCCCGCATCCTCGGCGCCCGCGTCATCCTCACCTCCAGCAGCGACGACAAGCTGGCGAAGGCACAGCGGCTCGGCGCGGACGGGCTCGTCAACTACAAGAAGTCGCCGGACTGGGCCCAGGAGGTCCTCGCGCTCACCGACGGCCGGGGCGTGGACCACGTGCTGGAGGTCGGTGGCGCCGCCACGCTGCCCCTGTCCGTGAAGGCCACCCGCGAGGGCGGCCACATCGCGCTCATCGGCCTGCTCACCGGCGCCCCGGGCAAGCCCGACAACGCCGTCACCGGCCACAAGCAGCTGCGCGTCGTCAGCACCTACGTGGGCAGCCGCGAGATGTTCGAGGACATGCTGCGCGCCATGGCGCCCCAGAAGACGAAGCCCGTCATCGACCGCGTCTTCCCCTTCGAGCAGGCCCGCGAGGCCCTGCGCTACATGGAGTCCGGCGGCCACTTCGGGAAGATCGTCATCTCCGTGTGACGCCCGCGGACAGCGCGACGCGCGAGGGAAGAATCCCTCCCCTGGGAGGACGACCTTGGGCGTAACGTCCGCCGCGACTTCCGGGACCGCTCGCGAGCACAGGGGCGGACCCGGCACCGAAAGGGTTCGCGCATGCCCCGCCTGTTGCCCCTCCTGCTGATGCTGATGGCGCCGGTCCTCCCGGCGTCCGCCCAGCCCCAGGAGTCCTCCCGCTTCTTCCCCTACACGCTCAAGACGACGAAGCTGCCCAACGGGCTCACCGTGGTGCGCGTGCCGTTCAACTCGCCCGGCATCGTCGCGTACATCACCTCCGTGCGCGTGGGCTCCCGCAACGAGGTGGAAGCCGGCCGCACCGGCTTCGCCCACTTCTTCGAACACATGATGTTCAAGGGCACGAAGTCCAACCCCGAGGGCCAGCGCGAGCGCATCCTCGGAGGCTTCGGCTTTGACGACAACGCCTTCACCACCGACGACATCACCGTCTACCAGGCCTACGGCCCCACCGCCGGCCTGCCCCAGCTCATCGCCCTGGAGGCCGACCGCTTCCAGCACCTGGAGTACTCCGAGCCGTCCTTCCAGACAGAGGCCCTCGCGGTGCTCGGCGAGTACCACAAGAGCGCCGCCGCCCCGGACCTCAAGATGGAGGAGTCCCTGGCGAAGACGGCCTTCACCCGCCACACGTACCAGCACACCACGCTCGGCTTCTATGACTTCGACGATGCCCAGGTGCTGGAGGCCGTGACGAAGCACTACGGAAGCTGGAAGCGCGAGCTGGCCACCGTCTCCATCCCCGCCGAACCCGCGCAGACGAAGGCCCGCTCCGTCCACGTGGACTGGGCCCAGCCCACCCAGCCGCGCCACGTGCTCGCGTGGCACACCCCCGCCGCCCGCGCCGACACGCCCGACGCCGCCATCCAGGCCATGCTCGCGGAGTACCTCGTGGGCGACACCAGCCCCGCCTACAAGGAGCTGGTGCTGGAGAAGCAGCTCGTGGAGTCGCTGAGCGTCCCCACCTCGCCCCACCGCGACCCGTACCTCTTCCCCATCGACGCCACCCTCCAGGACGAGAAGCACCGCGCTGCAGTGGACGCGACACTGCGCCGCGACGTGAAGGCGCTGGTCGACGGCAAGGTGGACGCAGCGCGCGTGAAGGCCATCCAGGACCACCTGCGCTACGGCCTGCTCATGGGCATGGACACCCCGCGCGACGTGGCCATCGACCTGGCCTTCTACGCGGGCGTGATGGGCCCGCCCGACGCGCTCGCCAGCTACCTGAAGCAGCTGGGCACGGTGACGCCCCAGCAGCTCACCGCGTTCGCGAAGAAGTACCTCGTGGAGACGAACCTCACCGTCCTCACCCTCACCCCCAAGCCCGCCGCCGGAGGGACGCCGTGATGCTGAAGTCCAACCCGTCCGTGTCCCTGGTGTTCGCCGCCGCGCTGTCCCTGGCCGGTTGCGCCTCCACCCCCAAGCCCATGCCCGAAGCCGCGCCGTCCGCGACGTCTCCGGCCGCCACCGACACCGCGAAGTCCGACGCGCCGGTGACCGCCGTGCCGCTGAAGCAGCCCAAGCCGATGGAGCTCGTCGTGCAGGCCCGGCAGGACACGCCGCTCGTCAGCCTGCGGCTCGTGTTCCACACGGGCTCCATCGATGATCCGAAGGGCAAGGAGGGCCTCACCTTCCTCACCGCGAAGCTGATGGCGGAGGGCGGCACGCAGAAGCTCACCGCCGCCCAGTTGCTCGAAGCGCTCTATCCGATGGCCGCCGAGCTCACGGTCACCACGGACAAGGAGATGACCACCCTCTCCGGCCGCGTCCACCAGGACTTCCTGCCGCGCTTCCTGGAGCTGTACACCGACACGCTGCTGGCCCCCCGCTTCGACCCCGCGGAGTTCGAGCGCCTGCGCGCCAACGCGCTCAACTCCGTGCGCAACGGCCTGCGCAGCGAGGACGACGAGACGCTGGGCAAGGTGGGCCTGGACGCGCTGCTCTACGCGGGCCACCCCTACGCCCACTTCACCGGGGGCACCGTGCAGGGGCTCCAGTCGCTCACGCTGGACGACGTGAAGGCGCACGCGCGCCGCGTCTTCACGCAGGACCGGCTCGTCATCGGGCTCGCGGGTCCGGTGGACGCCAACCTCCAGCAGACCGTCACCTCGCGCCTCGCGGGGCTTCCCGCCACGGGCGCGCCCCGGGTGGCGCTGCCGGCCGTGCCGTCCTCCGCCGGCCGCGCGCTCATCCTCCAGAAGCCCACGCTCTCCACCGCCGTGAGCATGGGCTTCGTCACGCCGATGCGCCGGGGCGACCCGGACTTCTTCCCGGTGGCGTTCGCGCTGTCGAACCTGGGCGAGCACCGTCAGTTCGTCGGCGTGCTCTTCAACGAGCTGCGCGAACAGCGCGGCCTCAACTACGGCGACTACGCCTACGCCGAGCACTTCATCGAGGACCGGGGCAACGGCACCTTCAACCGCACCAACCTCGTGCGCACCCAGCAGGACGTGTCCCTGTGGCTGCGCCCCGTGGTGCCCGCCAACGGCGTGTTCGCCACGCGCGGCGCGGTGTACTTCCTGGACCGGATGTCGAAGGAGCCCCTCTCCCAGGAGCGCTTCGACCTGGTGCGCGGCTTCCTCCAGGGCTACACGCGCCTGTGGGAGCAGAGCGACCAGCGCCGCCAGCTCCAGCCGGAGAAGCTCGCGTTCGTGTTCGTGACGGAGGACGCGGACGGGCTCGCGAAGACGCTCAAGTCGGGGGCGCCTTCGCCCATCACCTACGCGTCGCCCAAGTCGCCGGAGCTGCTGAAGCTGGATGAGACGCTCATCCAGCAGAAGCTGCCCGTGCGTCCGGACGCCGTCCAGGTCGTCCCGGCCGCGGAGTTCATGGAGCGATAGGCGCGCGCCCTTCCGGCGCTCAGGGGCTTTCCGGCAACGCCGTCCACACGCCGCGAAAGCGCTTGAGCGCCGGATCCGCCTGGCGCTTGCACTCCACCCCGTCCAGCGACACGGTGCCGTCGTCGCTCAGCAGCAGGACCTCATCCAGCGCGTCCGGCGTGAAGAACGCCTCCGGGTTGAGCCGCGACAGGTCCACCGACTCCACCGGCACGGGCCGGTCCTCGCCGCCCTTCCAGGTGAACAGCCGCGAGCGAGCCTCCGACGCGGTGGCCCCCGCCATGATGAGGTAGCGGCCCCGCCACGACGACAGCGAGCGGATGCCCAGGCCTCCCAGGTCCAGCAGGCGCGGCGCACCGAAGCGCGCGGACACGCCCTCGCGCACCACCGCCTCCGGGTTGAGCAGCGGCACCACCAGCGCCTTGCCCTGCGTCAACGGACTTCGAAAGCCGATGAGCATCCCCGGCGCATCCAGCATCGCCGTCATGCCCTCGATGTTGAGGCCCCCGGCCTGCTTCGGCGGCAGCGGCTCCGCGTCCACCAGCCCGTACGGCGCGAGCCCTGGATCCGCGAGCAGGTCCTCCAAGAGCCGCGTGTACGGCTGGCCGATGAGCCCCACGTGTTCCGCGTCGGTGGCGTTCGTGGCGAAGAAGCGCAGGCGCGCCGGCTGCTTCTTGCCGGAGCTGTTGCGGCCGTGCGACGTGAGCCAGAAGGCCAGGCCGCCCAGCCGCGAGCCCGCCTCGATGTCCGTCTCCGGGGGCTTCTTCTTCACCGGCAGCTCCAGCGACGGCGACAGGTCCACCGTCTTCAACGGACGGCCTCCTTTGCGCGCGTCGTAGATGCGCAGGATGTTGTCCTCGTCGTCCGCCACCACGAACAGGTCGCCGCCCAGCTCCACCGCGCCCGACGCGTCACAGCTCCCCTCGAAGACGACCGTGCCCTCGGGTTGGACCGCAGTCGGAGGCGAAGCGAGGGCCTCACGCCGCACGTTCGCTTCGCGGCTGCCGCACCCCACCACCAGGACACATCCCCACACGAGCCAGCGATTCATGACGCTGTTTCTCGCATGGCCTCCGACGCTCCGGGAACCCGGATGCCTTGCGTGAACTGTGACGTAACGGACAGGACAGATCCGCTCGCGGCGCAGGGGCGCGGCCCTCACGAGGGGACCTTGAATTGTAGAAATGGCACAGGGCTGTAGCTCACACCGGAAGGGCTGCTTTTCTTCCGGCCCTGGGGAGGTGGGTGCTAAGAGCCTCGGTATGCAATGCCCCGACTCCGGGCACGTTTCGTGGAGCCGGTCCGCAGGCAGCGCAGCCATCCGGCTCGCGGCCCTGGGCCTGCTGCTCACCACGGCAGCGGCCCACGCACAGCCTGATCCGTTCACCCGCGGCTTCGACGCCGTTCCCGTCAAGCCCACGGCCGCGCAGTCCAGCGGCATCGCCCTGGAAGGCGCCACCGAGGAAGCGGTGGGAAGCTACCGGGGCGCGCTGCTGCTCGACTTCAACTGGCGCATCCTCGCCCTGAAGCTGGGCGACGAGAAGCTGGGCGACCTGCTGCCGTACCGGCTGGACGCGCACCTGCTGTTCTCCTACCAGTTGCTGGAGCGGTTGGAGCTGGGCGTGGACCTGCCCTTCACGCTCATCCAGGGCGACAACTTCTCGCTGCTGGGCGACGCGCTGAATGCTCCGGACTTCCCCGGCGCCGCGGGCGTCAGCAGCACCACGCTGGGCGACATCCGCCTGCTGCCGCGCGTGAACCTGCTGAACCCGAACCGCTTCCCGGTGGGGTTGGCGGTGGTGACCGAAGTGCGCCTGCCCACCGGCAGCGCCCGGAGCTTCACCGGTGAGCGCGGCGTGGTGTTCGCCCCGCGTCTGGCGGTGGACTGGAAGGTGGGCCCCCTGCCCGTGCGCGTGCTCGGCAACGCGGGCGTGCTGCTGCGTCCGGCGGCGCAGTACCTGAACCTGCGCGTGGACGACGAGCTGACGTTGGGCGCGGGCGGCATCGTGGACCTGCCGGACATCGGCCGGCTTCGCGAGGTGAAGGGCGTGGCGGAGATGCACCTGCGCACGCCGCTGGTGCGCCCGTTCAACTTCGACCAGTCGGATTCGCTCAAGACGCCGTGGGAGCTGCTCGTCGGCGCGCGCGCGAAGGTGTGGGGCAACTGGGGCGTGGAGCTGGACGTGGGCCGCGGGCTCAACGTCACCACCGGCTACGGCCGCGAGGCCCTGCGCGTGATGCTGGCGGTCCGCTACGACACGTCCGGGCTGGACTCGGATGGCGACGGCGTGCCCGACACGCTGGACCGCTGCCCCACGCAGCCCGAGGACAAGGACGGCTTCGAGGACTACGACGGCTGCCCGGATCCGGACAACGACGGCGACGGCGTGGCCGACGGCGACGACGCGTGCCCCAGCGTGAAGGGCACCGTGGAGAACAAGGGCTGCCCGGTGGAGCCGGAGAAGGACACCGACGGCGACGGCATCATCGACAAGCTGGACAAGTGCCCGGACGTGCCCGGCCTGAAGGACTTCGACGGCTGCCCGGACACCGACATGGACGAGATTCCGGACGGCGAGGACGACTGCCCCGACGTGGCCGGACCGCCGGAGAACAACGGCTGCCCGTACGACGCCCCGCCCTACGTGGTCGTGGAGTCGGACCGCATCCGCATCAAGGGCAACATCCTCTTCGAGACCAACTCCGCGGTCATCCAGAAGCAGTCGTACCCGCTGCTGGACGAGGTGGCGGCGGTGCTCGCCAAGAACCCGACCCTGGGGCCGGTGCAGATTGAAGGGCACACGGACAACAAGGGTTCGCGCACGCTCAACCTGGACCTGTCCAAGCGGCGCGCGAAGTCGGTGCTCGACTACCTGGTCGGCAAGAGGATCGACCGCAAGCGCATGACGTCGCAGGGCTTCGGGTTCGACCGCCCCATCGACACCAACGACACGGCGCTCGGCCGCGCGAAGAACCGGCGCGTCGACTTCAAGCTGGTCAAGTCGGAGCTCGAAACCGGCCCGAAGGAGACCGTCGTCCCCAACGGCCAGCCGCCTCCGCCCGGCACCCAGCCGCTGCCCGGACTGGGCGGGCCTCCCGCGCCCGCTCCCGGCGCGGCGACGCCTCCGGCCACCCCGCCGAAGCCGACGGCCGCGCCGGATGCGGGCACGCCGGCCGGCAAGAAGTAGCGCGAACGGTGGGGGAAGGTCCGGCCTCCGGGCCGTCCTGAGGTCTCGCGGCCGGGAGGACGCCTTCCTCCCGTCACCGCGTCAGGCCGTGCGAAACCCGGTGGGCGGGCCTCGAGCGGAGGCCCCCGCACCTCACACCCGGGACTACTTCTTCAGCGCCCGCTCGATGCGGCGGCGCAGGTCGCCCTCGGACAGCATGCCGCGCTGGGCGTCCGTCACCTTGCCGTCGCGGTCCAGGAAGTAGAGCGTGGGCAGCGCGTTCACCTGGAAGGCCCGCGCCATGTCGTCATCCGCGTAGACGACGTAGGGCTTCAGGTCCGGCTGGAAGCGCTGGAGGAAGTAGTCCACCTCCTGCGGCGCCGTGGCGCCTTCATCCCGGCTGGCCGCCACGAACACGAGCCCCTGGGATTCGTACTCCTTCGCCAGCTTCACCAGCGACGGCATCTCCTCGCGGCACGGCGGACACCAGGTCGCCCAGAAGTCGAGCATCACCACCTGGCCCTTCAGGTCCGCCAGCACCATGGAGCCGCCCTCGTGCTTGCGCAGGGGGATGGACGGCGACGTCGCGCCATCCGGCACCAGCCGCGCCCGCTGCCCCTCGCGCACGCCCAGGAACGCCAGCGCCGCCAGGCCCAGCACGGCCACCACCGACAGCGCCGTCTTGGCGCCATCCCCGCGTGCGCTCGGTGGCTTCGGTCCTTCGGTCCCAGCCTGCTGTGTCATCCGCGTTCCCTTCGTGTCAGGCGGCCGTGCACCCGCGTCAAGGCCCAGCGCACCCCGGCCCGTACCCGCGGCCGACGCACCACCCAGGCCGCCAGCGGAGGTCCCCAGTGATAGTAACCGTCGATGAACCCCTGACCGAGCCGGCTCTTCCTGAGAACCTCGTCCCGGTACGCGCGGAACGCCACCAGCTCCGGCGCGCCCTCGCCAAAGGCGGCCGTCACCACGAAGCACGAGGACGCGGGGCTGACCCACATCAGCTTCATGTTGGTGTGGTTCATCACTACCTTCAGCTCGCGCTGCTCCGTGTAGAGGAACGCCAGCAGGTCGCGCCGGGCGGCAGGAAACTCCTGCCCGCTGGCCTCCTCGAAGTCGATGCGCGTGGTGACGGCGCTGCCCACCTCGTCCACCGTGAAGCGGTAGCGCTTGGAGCTGCGCCGGACCTCCACCTCCAGCCCCTTCAGCTCCCCGAAGTAGGCCATGAAGGGCACCCGGCACGCCGGACACACGAAGCGGTGGTACGCGTGCGTCGGCAGGAAGGCGTAGTCCCCCAGCCGCTTGCAGCCGGTGTTGGGGCACATCAGCTTCACGGCCACCTGCTGCGCGTTGCGCGGGTCGTAGCGCGACTGGCCGCTAGCCTTGTCGAACACCGGGGGCGGCCGCGACGGCGGGCCCACCATCTGCCGCGTGGGGTGCGCCGAGCGCTCCAGTTCCTGGGCCTTGCGCCACGCCAGCTCCGCCGCCTCCAGCCGGCCATCCGCCGTGTGCACCAGCGCCTCCGCGTGCGCGCGCAGGGCCGCCACCAGCCGGTCCACCAGCGGCGACATGGCCGGCTCGCGCGCCACCGCGAAGGCCTCCGCCAGCACCCGCTCCATCTCCGGCAGCAGTGCCTGGGCCGCCTTGCGCGTCGGGTCCTCCGCCCGCCGGTACACCGGGGGCTCCGGCAGCTTCGCGAACAGCGCCGAGGCCGAGGTCCGCACGCGCTCCAGCGCCGCGTCACCCCGCCCCACATCCAATCCCGCCGCCCGCGTCTGGGCGGCCCTGATGAGTTCTTCGGGCAGCAAGGCCGTGGACCTTAAGGGCCCGCCCGCCCCCTGTCAGCGACTCCCGTCGCGCGGGTCGGAAACTCGCCACGGCCCTGGAGTCGATGTAAGACGACGTAGGAGGATGTGAATCATGGGCGTGTTGAAGTTCCTGGTCTGGACGGCATGCGCGGTGGGTCTGGGCGTCTTCCTGGCGCGGGGCAGCGTGGACGGTCGCTCGCCGCTGGAGCACATGGAGCGCACCTGGAAGCGTTCGGTGGGCCCTTCCGCGATAGACAAGGCGAAGGACGGCTTCGAGGGCGCGCTGGACGACGCGAAGCAGGTCGTGTCCCAGAAGTCCGCCAACGCCCCCGCGCCGCGCGAGCGCATCACCGAAGAGGACCGCGCGGCCATCAACAACATCATCGCCAAGAAGAAGTAGGCGCCGAAGTAGGCGCCGGAGCAGGCCCCCAGGAAAGCCCCCAAGGCTGATCGCACCCCAGCCCCTTCCGTCCGCCCGGGACCGTTCCTACCTTGCGCCGGGGCGTTGGGTTGGACGGTGGTGGAGAGGCGGGCCCATGGGTTGGACGCGGTTCGGGGGCGTCATCAAGGTGGCGGTCATGGCATGCGCGCTGGGAGTCACAGCGCGCGCCGAGGCCCGGGATACGAAGCTGTGGATGGAGGCGCAGAACCGCGCCGTGTCCCGGCAGCACTCCAACATCAGCGAGGTCGCCCGCAAGGCGATGCCCGCCGTGGTGTCCATCACCACGCGACAGGACAGCGCGGATGTCCCCGAGGGCGAGGAGCCCCAGCGCGGCATCGGCTCCGGCTTCATCATCCACCCGGACGGCTACATCCTCACCAGCGCGCACGTCGTGGAGGGGGCCTCCGAGGTCACCATCTCCGTGCGCAGCGCCAACGGCTACGTGGAGGAGTTCCCCGCGACCGTGGTGGGCGAGGACGAGCGGACCGACTGCGCGCTGCTCAAGGTGGACGCGCCCCGGAAGCTGCCGGTGCTGAAGCTGGCGTCCGCGTCCCACGTGGGCATCGCGGACTGGGTGGTCGTCATCGGCAACCCGTTCGGCCTGGCGCACTCCGTGACGGTGGGCGTGGTGAGCTACCTGGGCCGCACCGACGTGACGCCCAACGGCCGCGACGGCGACTTCGACTACGTGCAGATCGACGCGTCCATCAACCCGGGCAACTCCGGCGGGCCGGTGCTGGACCTGCACGGCGACGTGGTGGCGGTGGCCAACGCCGTCAACGTGTCGGGCCAGGGCATCGGGTTCGCCATCCCCATCGACATCGCCAAGACGGTGATTCCGCAGCTCAAGGCCCACGGCCACATGCAACGCGGGTGGATTGGCATCAGCGTGCAGGACTTCTCCCCGGAGGTGGCCGCGGCGTTCAACCTGATGCCGCGCGGCCGGGGCGTGGTGGTGACGGACGTGGTGGAGGACAGCCCGGCCGCCCGCGCGGGCCTGCGGGCCGGCGACGTCATCCTCGACCTGGACCGCCGGTCGGTGGAGCGCGCGCACACCCTGCGCTGGCAGGTCGCCGCGCGGGGCGTGGGCCAGCACATCCGCCTCCAGGTGCGCCGTGTGGGCCGCCCCATGACGATGCGGGTGAAGCTGGACGCCCTGCCCTTCACGGAAGCGGACGTCCCTCCGGCCACCCTGGCCTCCGGGACGGCCCCGGGTGGACGCTCGGCCGGGGCGAAGTCCGTCCTGGAGGATCTGCTGTCCCCGGTGCCGCGTGCCAGCGCGGGGCAGGCGGCCGGCCAGGGCACGGGCGGCTCCGGCGCGCCGCAGGGCATGCCTGTCCCCTGACGGGACGGACCTCCGGGGCCCTCCCGGGCCGCCAGCCTCCTTGCGTTCCGCGAAATCGGGCGATACACCGTGCGCCTTCCATACTGCGGCGGGTCCACCCACGTGGCGCCGCGGGTTTTCGCGCATCGATTCGCGCTGCAAGCGCCCCTACCGCGCCAAGAGCTACTGCTTCTTCCACTACAAGCAGTGGCGCCAGGGCGACCTGCCGCACTCCCGCTACCGCGTGTGCTCCAAGCCCGAGTGCCGCATCAAGGTCCTCAAGGGCGGCCTGTGCGAGAAGCACTACGCGGAGACGTACAAGAAGGACGCGGCGGCTTAAGTCGCCCGTCGTTCCCGCTTCACGTGGCGCCGGCCACGCCTCCCGCCCCTATTCGCGGGAGGTCCCCGGCGTCACCGCGCGGCCCAGGTGCTTGAAGGCGTTGAGCCACAGCTCCGCTTCCCGCTGGGTCAGCCGCGAACGCATCAACGTCTGCTCCAGCTCATGCAGCACGTGGTCCGGCGCCTGACGGTTCAGGAAGTCCGCCGCCAGCATCGTCTCGCGCATGCGCTTGCTCAGCGCGCCGAGCGTCCCCAGCCGCGCCCCGGGCTCCTCCGCCGCCGGCCCCGACGGCTCCACGCCCTGACGGTGGCAGAGGTACAGCAGCACCGACGCCGACTGCGCCAGGTTCATGGACGGCTGCACGTCCGACGTGGGGATGACGAGCACGTCCGCGCAATGCGTCAGGTCCTCGTCGGACAGCCCGCGCTGCTCGCCGCCGAACAACAGCCCCACCCGGCCCCGCTTGCTCTCCTCCGCCAGCCGCCGCGCGGCCTCCTCCGGGGTCAGGGGAGACCGCCCCACGACCTGGGTGCGCGAAGTGCTGCCCACGACGTACACGCAATCCTGCACGGCCTCCCCCAGCGTCGGGGCGACGGTGAGGGCCTTGAGGACGTGGTCACTTTTGACAGCCAGACGTTCCGCGCCGGCGAAGTCCCGGGTGATGGGCTCCGAGAGGACGAGGCGTTGGAAATCGAAATTCGCCATGATCCTGCAGACCGCCCCAAGGTTGTCGGGTGAGCGGGTCTGATGAAGGATGACGGTGAGTTCCGAACCTGGACGCATGCCCCCGAGTTTAGCTGGTGGTGCGTCGGGGTGATCGGTATATTCCCGCTGATGCGTCGCTGGGTCCCTGGCTTGCTTCTGTCGCTGTCGCTCCTCACCACCGCGTGTGGTGGCGCGAGCACGCCCGTGCGTCCGTCGCTGACGTCG
>SECN01000817.1 GCA_004173515.1 Myxococcaceae bacterium
CCCGGTACACGGCGCCTCCGCCCCCCGTGTCGCCTCCGCCCTCGCGCCGGGGGCAGGACGTCAGGCCCCCGAAGCCGCCAAGGCCTCCCCGTCCTCCCCAGGCGCCCAACCGGTACGGCCTCTACGGAGGGCGCTCCCTGGGAGCGGGGCACGGGGGCGTGGGCATGGAGCTGGGCTTCCCCTTCGTGTCGGCGCGCGGCATGTACGGCGTCCTGGAGCGCCTGGACCTGGGACTGGGCGTGGACACCGTCTACGGCCTGATGACGGAGGTGCGCGCGGGCGCGCGCTTCACCCTGCTGGACGGCACGAATGGCAGTCTTGCCGTCGTGGTGGATGGCGGTCGTGCGTTCTTCCTGCGTCCCCCGGACACGGAGGAGAAGGGCGCGCGCTACCTGAGCGGCCGGCGCGACTGGAACGTGGCCCCGGGCGTCGTGGCCTCCATCCAGGGAGATGGGCCGCGCTCGGTGCGTCCGTACATGGACCTGCGGTGCCTGCTGGCCTTCGACCTGGACCCCATCCAGAGCTCGCCCCTGGGGGGCCTGCCGCCCGCGTGGAAGGTGGACGCGTCCATCCTCTTGCGCCTGGGCGCGGAGTTTCCGGTCGGTGAAAAGACGTCCTACGCTGTCTCCGTCGGCGGCGACTTCCGCAGTCGCTCCACGGATGCGGAGTTCATGCCCACGTTGTCCGTGGGCGTGGTGTCCGCGTTGTTCTGAAGCCCCCTCCTTCTCGACTCGAGGTCATCCATGCGCGGCAGTGTCATCGGTGCAGGCTCGTTCGGTACGGCGCTCGCGAACGTGCTCGCGGTGAATTGCGACGAGGTCCGCCTGTGGGGCCGTGAGCCCGGCGCGGTGGAAGCCATCAACACCCGCCACGAGAACGCCACCTACCTCAAGGGCATCCCCCTCTCAGAGCGCGTGCGCGCCACCACGGACCTGGAGGAGGCGCTCGCGGGTTCGGAGATGGTGGTGCTCGCGACGCCCAGCCACGCCACGCGCGAGGTGCTCGCGCGCGCGAAGACGTTCCTGCCCAAGGGCGTGCCCCTGGTGACGGTGTCCAAGGGCATCGAGAACGAAACGCTCCTCACCATGACGGAGCTGTTGGAGGACTGTCTGCCGGAGGAGTTCCACCCGTACGTCGCGGTGCTCTCCGGCCCCAGCTTCGCCAAGGAGCTGGCGCGGCGCATGCCCACGGTGGTGACCATCGCGTCGCACTGGGACAAGGTGGCCCTGCGCTGTCAGAAGGCGCTCCAGACGGACACCTTCCGCTCGTACACCTCCACGGACGTCGTGGGCGTGCAGTACGGCGGCGCGCTCAAGAACGTCATCGCCATCGCCGCGGGCATGGCGGACGGCCTGGGCATGGGCCACAACGCGCGCGCGGCCATCATCACGCGCGGCCTGGCGGAGATCACCCGGCTCGCCGTGAGGAAGGGCGCCAACCCGCTGACGCTCTCCGGCCTGTCCGGCATGGGCGACCTGGTGCTCACGTGCACGGGCGAGCTCAGCCGCAACCGCCATGTGGGCATGGAGCTGGGCAAGGG
>SECN01000362.1 GCA_004173515.1 Myxococcaceae bacterium
GCGTAGACGACGAAGAACGTGTACTGGTCCGCCGCGCGCTCGGCGGCCGCCACCTTCACGTCGGTGAAGCCCATCTGCTTCGTGAACTGGGCAGCGGCCTCCTTCGCCTTCTCCGACAGCGGCACGGGCAGCGTGAACGACAACTGCACCATGCCGTCGTCGCGCCGGTCGCCGTAGGGGCGGATGATCTGCTTGCTCGGCTTCACCATCGGCTTACTTTCCCTTGGGCGGGGTGAACGTCACGCTGGTGCCCACCTTCTCGGCCACCGCGGCGAAACGGTCCTTCTTGCCCTGCTCCATGTAGAAGACCACCGACCACGTCGTCTTCCCGTTGCACCCCACGTACGTCACCGTGTCCACGTTGCCGCTGCCATCCGGCGCCGCGTCCGTGTCCGACTTGAAGGCCGCGGGCTGACCGCCCACCTTCACCATCGTCCAGCTGGTGCCGCCGATGCTCGCGAGGATCTTCTGGCGGCAGACCTCCGCCTTCATGCCCGCGGTCTGCACCGTGCCCACGTCCACCAGGAAGTAGGCGTCACCCGACGGCGCCAGGAACTTCTCCGAGCCCTCGGTGTTCGAGCGCGTCCAAGCCGCCGGGGCCTTCAGCGACACGTTCTTCACCGACACGTTCGTCAGCGCATCCGCGGAACCGCCCGCGGCCAACATCACAGTCAGCAGGGTACTGGCGATCATGACGCCTCCAGCATTTCAAGGAACGGGTTGAAGTAATCCGGAGCCTTCGGCACCACGCCGTCCAGGCCCTTGCCACCGGTCTCCTCGCGCTTGACGTCGCCGAAGCGGCCCTTGCCGATGGCGGCCACCATGCCCTCGGCATGGCACTCGCGCAGCAGCTGCTCCGCGTTGGCGAACACCTCCCGCGCCCGGTTGGCGATCTTCCCGTCCTCGCGGACGGTGAACTCCTCGTCGATGCCGCGCGCCGCGCGGTGGATGTACGACGCGGACTTGAGCGCCACGTACCGGTCCGCGAGCAGCGGCGTGTGCATGGCCTCCGTCATCATCCCCAACAACTGGATGCCCTGCCGCGTCCAGATGGCCACCAGGTCCGCCATCACGTCGTACGCGTGGCTGAAGAAGATGTCCGTCTCCTTGTGCTTGGTGGGCGGCATGTACTTGAGCGGCGCGTCCGGGAAGCAGCGGCGCACCAGCATCGCCTGCGACAGCTCCAGCAGCAGCGTGTCGTCGCGGTACGGGTCGATTTCGTACGAGTGCCCGATGCCCAGCTGCCAGTCCTTCAGACCCGCGCGCTTGGCGAAGCACTCGTTGATGAACTGGCTGGCGATGACCGTGTGGGCCGCGTCGTACGCGTCCGCCGTGGTGATGTAGTTGTCCTCGCCGGTGTTGATGATGATGCCGGCCAGGGCGCAGATGCGGCGGCTGAAGTACTGGTCGATGAAGGTCCGGCGCATGTTGATGTCGCGGAACAGGATTCCGTACATCGCGTCGTTGAGCAGCATGTCCAGCCGCTCGTAGGCCGCGCAGAACGCGATCTCCGACATGCACAGGCCGGAGGAGTAGTTGGTCAACTGGATGTAGCGCTTGAGCTTGCGGCTCTCGTCGTCCAGGGCCTCGCGCATCACGCGGAAGTTCTCCTGGGTGGCGTAGGTGCCGCCGTAGCCCTCCGTCGTCGCGCCGTGCGGCACGTAGTCCAGGAGCGACTGCGCCGTGGAGCGGATGACCGCGATGACGTCCGCGCCCGCCTGCGCCGCGGCCCGGGCCTGATCCACGTCGTCGTAGATGTTGCCGGTGGCGACGATGACGTACTTGTGCGGCGCGGGCGACATGGGGAACTGCTCGCGAAGGGCGTTGCGCTGGGCGATGCGCGCCTTCAGCTCCGCCATCGCCGCGCGGGCCTCCGAGCGCACCTCGTCGCGCAGGTTCGCCTCCATCTCCGGCGACAGCACGCCCATCTTGTCCGTGGGCAGCGCGGTGAGCCGCTCCACCGCTTCCAGCGGGCTCTTGGCGCCCAACTGCAGCGCGCGGCCATACCAGTACGCGGCGCCCCGGTTGAGCACGCCCGCGGCCTTCAGCTTGTCCACCATGAGGTTGGCGAGCGGCACGCCGCGCGCCCCCGCACCGGAGAGGCCGAAGAAGCGCAGCACGGTGCGCTCGTTGGAGACAGTGGTGTTGTGTTGGATGAGGTCGAAGATCGGGTTGACGATCTCGTCCGCCAGCTTCCGCGCTTCAGCAATCCGCGCGTCGTCGATAAACGGGCCTGACATGCGCGCACCCTACCCGAGCACAGCGCCAATGGGCTCAAGAACCCGGGCCCCCGCACACCCGGTGACGATGCCGCAGCGCGCCTCTTGAATGGCGAGAAGCAGCATGTCCGCCCCCGCTGACGAGCGGCGTCAACGCCCTCTTCCCTGCCCGGCACTGCTCACACCGAATTTTCGGTGCTGACTGGAACACCGTCGGGACGGTGGACATGTTCACCGAAATCCCGGTGCAAACACCGACAGGGCGGTGCAGCCTGTCACCATCATACTCCAAGTATTTGGAATTCCTAGGCTCTTCTGCACGGCATGGCGCGTGCTTTGTCCGGAACCGTGTTCCTCGTCACCTCAGGAGTTCCCTTGAATCGTCGCTCCCTGCTGCTCGCGGTCCTGCTCTCTGGCACCCCTGCCCTGGCGGCCGGCAATCCCCCTCCCATCACCACGGACTCCGGCGCGCCGCTGGGGACGAATCAGAGCTCCAAGACGGCCGGCCCCCGGGGCGGCGTGCTGCTGGAGGACTTCGCCCTCATCGAGAAGCTGGCGCGCTTCGACCGTGAGCGCATCCCGGAGCGCGTGGTGCACGCTCGCGGCGTGGGCGCGTACGGCTCCTTCGAGAGCTACGGGGACTTCTCGCAGCTGACGCGCGCGTCGGTGTTCTCCAAGAAGGGCAAGACGACGCCGATGTTCGTGCGCTTCTCCACGGTCATCCACCCCAGCGGCTCGCCGGAGACGCTGCGCGATCCCCGCGGCTTCGCGCTGAAGTTCTACACGGACGAGGGCAACTGGGACCTGGTCGGCAACAACCTGCCCATCTTCTTCATCCGCGACGCCATCAAGTTCCCGGACATGGTGCACTCGCTGAAGCCGTCGCCTGTCACCAACCGGCAGGATCCGAACCGCTTCTTCGACTTCTTCAGCCACCAGCCCGAGTCCACGCACATGCTGACCCAGCTCTATTCGGACCTGGGCATCCCGGCGAGCTACCGGCAGATGGACGGCAACGGCATTCACGCCTTCAAGTTCGTCAACGCCAAGGGCGAGGTGAAGTACGTCAAGTTCAACTGGAAGTCGCAGCAGGGCGTGAAGGGCCTCACCGTGGAGGAGGCCACGAAGCTGGGCGGTGAGGACTTCTCGCACGCGACGCACGACCTCTACACGAACATCCAGCAGGGCAAGTTCCCCTCGTGGGAGCTGAGCGTGCAGGTGTTGGATCCCAAGGACCTGGACGGCTTCGCGTTTGATCCGCTGGACGCCACGAAGGAGTGGCCCAAGGACAAGCTGCCCCCGGTGAAGCTGGGCAAGTTCACGCTCAACAAGATGCCGGACAACTTCTTCGAGGAGACCGAGCAGTCCGCCTTCTCCCCGGGCGTGACGCCGCCGGGCATCGAGCCGTCCGAGGACCGCCTGCTCCAGGGCCGCCTGTTCTCCTACGCGGACACGCAGCGCTACCGCGTCGGCACCAACTACCTGCAGCTGGCCGTGAACCACTCGAAGGCGGCGGTGAACAACAACAGCCAGGCCGGCACGCTGAACGCGTCCAACACGAAGTCGGACGTGAACTACGAGCCCAGCATCGTCAAGGAGACGCAGGACACGCCCTCGGCGCTGCTCTCCAACGCGCCCCTGTCGGGCACCACGCAGCAGAAGGCCATCGACAAGACGGACAACTTCTCCCAGGCGGGCGCCTTCTACGCGGCGCTGGACGCGGGCGGCAAGGACCGGCTCGTGAAGAACCTGGCCGGCGACCTGGGCCTCGTGCGTGACCCGAAGGTCAAGGCGCGCATGGTGGGCTTCTTCTTCACCGCGAACGCGGACTACGGCACGCGCCTGGCCAAGGCCGTGAACGTGAAGCTGGACGACGCGAAGGCCGCCATCGCCCCGCTGGCCGCGCGCTAGTCCCAGCCTGCCTCGAGCCACACCCGGCCCCCGTCCCTGATCACCGGCGGCGGGGGCCCCCCTTCTCTTCCTTCCGGAGACGCCCTCATGGTTCGCAAGCTGCTGCTCGGTTCATTGGGATTGCTGGTGCTGGTGGGTGCGCTGCTGACCGCCGCGTGGCTGTCGCTGCGTGCGCCCGCGCCGACCGGACGGCTGCTGGCCACCAGCGATGCGGAGCGCTACCTGCTCGCCGCGGCGCGTGAAGGTGAGACCGACATCGTCACCGGCTTGGTGAAGGCCGGAACACCGGTGGAGGCCCGGGACGCGCGGGGCTTCTCCCCCCTCATCCTCGCCGCCTACCACGGCCACACGCAGACGGTGAAGGCGCTGCTCGCCGCCGGGGCCGATGCGTGCGCGGGCGACAACCGGGGCAACACCGCCCTGATGGGCGCGGCCTTCAAGGGCTACGCGGACGTGGTGAAGCTGCTCAACGCGCAGCCCTGCGCGGTGGACCAGACCAACCGCCTGGGCCAGACGGCCCTGATGTTCGCCGTCCTCTTCGGGCGCGACGAGGTCGCCAACGAGCTGCGCCACCAGGGGGCCTCCGCGGCCCTGCGCGACGCCAGCGGCCGCTCCGCCGAGGACTGGGCACGCACCCAGAGTCCCACCGCCCCCGTGGCCCCAGCCGCCACGGAGGACTCACCGACCGCCCAGGTGCGCTGAGGCCCGACACCTGTTCCGGGCCCGCGCCTGCCGGCCGCCCCTCTCACCGGCCGTGCGTGAGAGGCCCGTTTCCCATCTCCTCACGTTTCGTGATTCGCTGACAGAATGGGATTAGTCGGGTTAATACGCGATTTACCGGCCATACGAAATTACCGTAATTTTCCACTTAGACTTGACTCGTACCGGGGGTCCGGCCGCATAAAGTCCCAATCCATTTCAGGAGCATTGGGATGACAAGCCAGCGGACGAAGCCCGTTCATGCATGGGTGGTTCTGACCCTCGCGGTGCTGGTGGGGGGATGCGATTTCGGCGGGCGGAAGGAGGTGGAGGTTCCCCTCACGCCGCCCGCGGCACCGCAGCAGGTCATCGCGCAGCCGGGGGATGCCTCCGCGCTGGTGACGTGGTCGGTGCCCCCGAGCGACGGCGGCAGCCCGCTGATGTACTACGTGGTGAGCTGCGTGCCCGAGTGCGGCGGCGCGTTGGTGAGGGTCCCCGACACGCAGGCCATGATCCGGGGGCTGAACAACGGCTTCACCTACGTCTTCAAGGTCGCGGCGGTGAACGCGATGGGCGAGGGCCAGGCCTCCGTGGAGACGGACCTGGTGACGCCGCTCGCGGGCATGACCATCCCGAACCCCACGGTGCCGGGACAGCCGCGCTCGGTGGTTCCCACGGCGGGCAACGGACAGGCGTACGTGAGCTGGCTGGTCCCCGCGAGCTTCGGCGGACGGCCGCTGTCGTACATCAAGGTCGTCGCGGAGCCCGGGGGCATCACGAAGACGGTGGCCGCGCCGGCGTCAGGCCTGCTCATCGAGGGGCTCCAGAACGGCACCGCGTACACCTTCAGCGTCAGCATCGCCAATGAACTGGGCGAAGGTCCCTCCGTGCGCACGAAGGCGCCGGTGACGCCGCGTCCGGGCGGAGCGCCCGCGAACTGGGTGATGGGCTACTGGGTGGGCTACCAGCGCGACCTGTACCCGGTGGACTCGGTGGACATGTCCCTGCTCACGCACGTGGTGGTGGGCCGCATCCGCCCGCGCATCGACGGCACGCTCTACACGGACTTCGACGTCTCCGCGCTCGAAGGCCCCCTCCTGGCGAAGGCGCTGGCGCAGCGAGCGCACCAGGCCGGCAAGAAGGCGCTGCTGATGCTGGGCGGCATGGGCGAGTACGACGGCTTCAAGGGCGCGACGCAGACGGTGGAGAAGCGCCGCAACTTCGTGGCGAACATCATCAAGGTCATGCGCGAGCTGGAGTTCGACGGCATCGACGTGGACTGGGAGCCCATCCTGCTGCCGGAGGACGGCGCGCCCCTGCTCGCGCTGCTGGACGACCTGCGCGCCGCGGACGAGAACATCATCATCACGGTGCCCGTGGGCTGGGTGAACTCCAACTTCGCGCTGGGCAAGGTGGATGCGGACTTCCACAAGGAGCTGGCGGCCCGCGTCGATCAGATGAACGTGATGGCCTACAAGATGAGCGGGCACTGGGGGCAGTGGGAAAGCTGGCACTCCAGCGCGCTCTTCGGCGAGACCCACAACCACCCCAGCTCCGTCGCCAGCTCCGTGAAGGCCTTCGTGGACGCGGGCGTCCCGCCGCAGCGCATCGGCGTGGGCATCGGCTTCTTCGGCACCTGCTGGAAGGGCGTGACGGAGCCGCGCACGCCCCTGGACGGCCGCGATGTCGTGGAGGAGCAGAGCGACAACGCGATGAGCTACGCCAACATCCAGACCCACTACTTCACGCCGGAAGCCTATCGCTGGGACAAGGAGGCCAAGGTGCCCTACCTCGCCTTCCCCACCGCGTTCGGCCCCCAGGCGTGCAACTACATCTCCTACGAGGACATCCCGTCCGTCTCGGAGAAGGGGCGCTGGGCGCGGGAGCTGGGCCTGGGCGGCGGCATCATCTGGACCCTCAACCAGGGTCACTTCCGCGAGAAGTCGGCGGGCGAGAGGGATCCGCTGTTGAAGGCCGTTCACACGGCCTTCCTCCAGCCCTAGACGTAGCGCGCCTCGAACAGCTGTCGCAGGGACGGTTCGGTGCGCAGCAGGTCCAGCGTGAGGGCCGCGTGGCCAGGGACGTACCCATTGCCCACCAGCATGGTGACGTCCTTGCCCACGCCCTCCGCGCCCAGGGCCGCCGTGGTGAAGCTGGTGGCCATGGAGAAGAAGATGACCGTGCCGCCGTCCTTCACGGACAAGAGCGACGCCATCTCCGTGTTGCCCACGCTGGCGCAGTTCACCACCAGGTCGCAGAGCGGACCGCCCGTCGCCTTCTGCACCGCCTCCATCACGTCCACGCCCTGGGTGGCGTCCACCTTCAGCGCCTCGTCGCACAGGCCGATGGCGGACAGCGCGTCCAGCGCCTTCTGGGAGATGTCCAGCGCCAGCAGCTTGCCCCGGCTCTCCAGGCTGCGGCGGGCCTGCGCCAGGCACAGCGCGCCGCTCTTGCCCGCGCCCAGCACCGCCACCGTCATGCCCGGGCGCACGTCACGTGCACCGCCTTCACCTCTTCGATGACGAGCGGCGTGAGCGTCAGGCTCACCAGCGTGGCGATGCGGTCGCCCTGCTGGAGCACGCCG
Source organism: Myxococcaceae bacterium (assembly GCA_004173515.1). Classification (GTDB taxonomy): domain Bacteria; phylum Myxococcota; class Myxococcia; order Myxococcales; family Myxococcaceae; genus Corallococcus. The sequence continues at coordinate 7,414 of SECN01000362.1, forward strand.
TTGGCGGGGTGCTTCGCGCCCAGCTCCTTCACCCGGCCGATGAGCATGCCGCCCGAGCCGGTGACGGGGTTCTGCATCTTGCCGCGCTCCAGCACGATGTCCTGGATGCGCCGGGCGATGAGGGCAGGGTCGCCGCCCACGTCGTCCTTGATCTGCTTGAACGACGCGGCGTCGATGTTGAGGCTCTCCACGTCGATGAGCATCTCCGCCTCGCGACACGGCAGCGAGGGGTCCAGCTTGCGGGCGCGCTGCGGCAACACGCCCTTCTCACCCACGACGCGCGACAGCCCGTACGAATCAGTGCCCATGAAGGTTCCCCCGTCAGTCCTGCGTCAGGCGCGGCACCAGCACCGCCAGCGAACGCTCGAAGCGATACGACACACCCGAGTGCCCGTCCTCGAACTCCTCGTGCGTCACGTCCACGCCCGCGGCCTTCAGGTCGTCGGCCACCATGCGCGTGCCCCAGCGCAGGTTGAACTCGTCGCGCGTGCCGCAGTCCAGGAACACGCCCTTCAACTTGCGGAAGGAGTCCAGGAACTTGGGCACGAAGCGCACCGGGTCGTGCACCAACCACCGGTTCCACACGTCCAGCCGCAGCTTCGCGTTCTGCTGATCAAAGGGCAGTTCGAGGTTGAGCGGCTCGCCCTTCTTCGGCGAGTACGCCGCCGCCATGGCCAGGATGTTGATGACCGGGAAGTCGTCCCCGCGCATCTTGGTCTCCCGGGCGCGCTGGCGCATCTCCGTCGCCCACGCCTCGATGCCGCCGGACTTGAGCAGCGCGGTGGCCGCCTTGGGCAGGTCGGGCATGTAGCAATATTCAAAGTACGAATCCGGCGCGTGCGCGCCCACCAGGGAGAACAGCTCCGGGTGGTAGCGGCCCATCACCAGCGCGCCGTAGCCACCGGAGCTGTGGCCCACCACCGCGCGCGAGGCGGCCTTGGGCAGCGTGCGCCAGGTCTTGTCCACGAACCCGACGATGTCCTTGGCCAGGTAGTCGCGGTAGCGGCCGATGGCGTCGCTGTTCACCCACTGGCTGCCGCCCAGCTTCGTCCAGGCATCCGGGAAGACGGCGATGACGGGCGGAATGGTGCCCTGTTCGATGAGGGCGTCCAGCCGGTCCGGCACGGACGGGGCGAAGCCGGACACGTTCGTCCAGGAGCCGCCGCTCGAGCTGAAGGCGTGCAGGAAGTAGACGACCGGGTAGCGCTGGGTGCCCTCGGCGTAGCCCGGCGGCAGGTACACGGTGAGCCGGCGACGGGCCGGATCCCCCAGTGGATTGTTCTCCAGCGCGGGCGACTGCACTTCGCGCGTCTCGAGCACTCCCTTCATCCCTGCACCCCTTTTTCGCGGCGCTCCGCGCGGATCACGCGCTGGAGCCCGATGGCTTGGCGAACAGCTTCATCACCTGTTGCAGATCCGCCCACGCATTGCGCTTCTCCGCGTTGTTGCGCAGCAGGTAGGCGGGATGGAAGGTGGGCATCAGCGGAATGCCCTCGTACTCACGCCAGGAGCCGCGCATGCGGGTGATGGCGGTGGTGTCCCGCAGCAGCGTCTGCGCCGCGAACTTGCCCAGCGCGACGATGGCCTTGGGCTGGATCGCCAGCAGCTGCGAGCGCAGGAACGGTTCGCACGCGGCGATCTCATCCGGCTCCGGGTTGCGGTTGCCCGGCGGGCGGCACTTCACGACGTTGCAGATGTAGACGTCGTTCCGCGTGAAGCCCATGGCGGCGATCATCTTCGTGAGCAGGTCTCCGGCCGCGCCCACGAAGGGCACGCCCTGGAGGTCCTCGTTCTCACCGGGGCCCTCGCCCACGAACACCAGGTCCGCGCGCGGGTTGCCGGAGCCGAACACGATGTTCTTGCGGCCCGTGCACAGCTTGCAGCGCCGGCAGTCGCCCAGCTCGCGGCGGATCTGATCCAGCGTGGGCCGCTCACCCGCCACCACGCCCGGCAGCGCACCGGGGGCGCGGGGCATCGTCCGGGGCACGTCCACGAGCAGGCCCGGGGACGGCGCGGCCACGGCACGAGGCGTTGAAACAGGAGCTGCGGCGGGCGGCGGCGCGACCACGAGCGGACGGGGCGGGCCCAGGGGCTGCTTCATGGCTGAATGCAGCGCGTCC
>SECN01000818.1 GCA_004173515.1 Myxococcaceae bacterium
GCGGCGAAGAAGATCGCCTCGTTCCTGCTCAAGCGCTTCGCGGAGATGGGCAACGGCGTCTACCAGGAGTTCAGCGACACGGCGGAGATCTCCGAGCTGGGCCTGGGCGCGCTGGACTACTCCTCCTTCGCCTCGCCCAACGTGATGAAGACGCTGATGGTGGAGCCGCTCAGCTCCGCGCCCGGGGACACCGGCCGCGTGCTGGACAGCGACGGCGACGGCGTGCCGGACGACGTGGACAACAACTTCCAGCTCAAGACGAACCCCTTCATCATCGACAGCGACGGCGACTGCCTGAGCGACGGCTTCGAGTACCGCCGCCAGGACCAGGGCTTCCGCGCGGGCAACGACCTGGACGCGCGCGGCTGCGACCCGCAGTCCCCGCTGACGCCCGGCTGCGTGTGCCGCGACACGGACGGTGACGGGCTGTCGCAGTTCGCCGAGGACTACCTCAAGACGCGCCAGGGCATCGTGGACAGCGACGGCGACGGCGTGCCGGACGGGCTGGAGGCGAAGTACGGCTTGAACCCGCTCCAGTCCAGCGTGGCGGGCCTGGACACCGACGGCGACGGCGTCCCGGACGACGTGGAGATGAAGTCCGGCAGCGACCCCACCCGGCGCGACCGGCCCTTCCACGACAAGTACGGCATCCAGTACGAGGTGAAGAAGGTCGCGGGCGGCACCGACACGGACGGCGTCTGCTACGACTTCACCGTGTCCAACCTCCAGATGGTGACGCCGCCGGACCGCTCGGGCGTGAAGCAGGGCTACAACCTGTTCAAGGTGTGGTTCGCGGAGGCGCCGGAGAGCGGCGTCGCGACCGACTACGGCGTCTGGCGCACCGCGTGTGCCTGGGCGCAGTACGCGCCGCCCAGCGTGCGCGTGCCGCTGGGGCCGGACCTGGCGATGGAGGACCGCAACTTCATCCGTCCGGACCAGCTGGTGGATCCCTGGAGGGCCCAGGGCAATTGCGTCGGGGTGTCGCCGTCGCAGGGGGGCGCGTCTCCGTGAGCCGCACCGGACGTGTCTGGGCGCTGGCCCTGGTGGGCTTCGCCGTGGTGGTGGCCTGCACCGATTCGTACCTCTACGACCCGCGCCGGGACACCGACGTGCCGGCGGACCGGGCGGTGGCGCTGGACGGGCGCTTCTGCACGCTGGGCGCGAATGAGGTGCGCCGGCCCATCAAGATCATCGTCGCCATGGACGCCAGCCAGTCCATGCGCGTGAGCGACCCGGACGGCAGCCGCGCCACCGCTCTGGTGGAGCTCATCGAGAGCCTCCCGCAGGACGACGAGGTGTCCATCGCGGTGATGCTGTTCGCCGGCAGCACCACGGCGTTCCTCACCCAGAACCCGGGACCTCCGCTGGAGGACGGCTTCGTGCAGTTGTCGCTGCTGGACGCGACGGCGAAGGCGAAGCTCACCGAACAACTGCTCACCTTCCGCAACACGGACACCTCTCCGAACCGGGACTCGACGGACTTCGTCAAGCCGCTGTCGGACATCTACTCGCTCATCAACACGGACATCGCGCG
>SECN01000363.1 GCA_004173515.1 Myxococcaceae bacterium
CGGTAGTAATCCGCTCCTGGGATATCCGCTATGGAGGAGTGGATACTACCAGGTCGACTTCCACCTCGACTAGGTCGTTGGTTGTAGATGCTTCGAGGATGAGAGTAGGAGGTGGGGGTAGTGGCTTCTGATTCGTGGATGGATGCTCGCTCCCATGTGTTTGCTTCGTAATCTACTCATCAGCTTGAATACGAGGATTGAGAACCCATCAGCTTACCCTTGAAGCTCTTCATGGGGGGCCTCGGGGGAAGGGGAGGCCGAATGACGCCGGCCGTTCGCCCATCCTGGCCCAGGGTGACGCGTCGCGCTAGGGTCGCGGCCAGTTGACGCACCCCACCCGGAAGAAATGAGGGAGTCGGGCTCATGCATCTGTCCCCCCGAGACGTGGACAAGCTGCTCCTGCACCAGGCGGGTGTCGTCGCCCAGAAGCGTCTGGCGCGAGGACTGCGGCTCAACTACCCGGAGGCGATGGCGCTCATCGCCACCCAGTTGCTGGAGTTCATCCGCGACGGGCGCAGCGTGGCGGAGCTGATGGACCTGGGGCGCCGTTTCCTGGGCCGCGCGCAGGTGATGGACGGCGTGCCGGAGATGATCGCGGAGGTGCAGGTGGAGGGCACCTTCCCGGATGGCTCCAAGCTGGTCACCGTGCACCACCCGGTGGTGGCCGAGCACGGGGACCTGACGCTGGCGCTCTACGGCAGCTTCCTGCCGGTGCCTTCGTTGGACCGCTTCACCGTGCCGGCCGCGTCCCCCGAAGGCCCTCCGGGTCGGGTGCGCGCGGGCGAAGGCACGCTGGAGTTGAACGCGGGCCGCAAGGCCATCTCCCTGCGCATCACGCACCGGGGTGACCGGCCCATCCAGGTGGGCAGCCACTATGCGTTCGCGGAAGTGAACCGCGCGCTGGTGTTCGACCGGGGCCGCGCCTACGGCCACCGGCTGGACATCCCCGCCGGCACCGCGGTGCGCTTCGAGCCGGGCGAGGTGAAGACCGTGTCGCTGGTCCCCATCGCCGGTGAACAGGTGGTGCGCGGCGGCAACGCGCTGGGCAGCGGCAAGGTGTCCGACGAGGGCCGCGAGCGCCTGCTCCAGGCCGTGCGCGAGCAGGGCTTCGGTCACGAGCCCGAGCTCGGAAACGAGAACGAGAACACGCCCCCGAACCCGGAAGGTCGCTCATGAGCCGCGGAATGGATCGCCGCCACTACGCGGACATGTTCGGCCCCACCACGGGGGACCGGGTGCGGCTGGGGGACACCGGCCTGTGGCTCCAGGTGGAGAAGGACGCCACCGTCTACGGCGACGAGTGCAAGTTCGGCGGAGGCAAGGTGCTGCGCGAAGGCATGGGCCAGCGCGCGGGCGCGGGGGACGCGGACGCGCTCGACTGCGTCATCACCAACGCGCTCATCGTGGACTGGACGGGCATCTTCAAGGCGGACGTGGGCCTCAAGGGCGGGCGCATCGCCGGCATCGGCAAGGCGGGCAACCCGGACGTCATGGCGGGCGTCACGCCGGGCATGGTGGTGGGCGTCACCACGGAGGTCATCGCGGGCGAAGGGCTCATCCTCACCGCGGGCGGCCTGGACACGCACATCCATTTCATCTGCCCGCAGCAGGCGGATGAGGCCATCGCCAGCGGCATCACCACCTGGGTGGGCGGCGGCACGGGCCCCGCGACGGGCACCAACGCCACCACCTGCACGCCGGGCGCGTGGAACCTCCAGCGGATGCTGGAGGCCACCGACACGCTGCCCCTGAACATCGGCCTCACCGGCAAGGGCAACACGTCCCTGCCGGAGGGCCTGTTGGATCAGGTGCGCGCGGGCGCCATCGGTCTCAAGCTGCACGAGGACTGGGGCACCACGCCCGCCGCCATCGACACGTGCCTCACGCTGGCGGACAGCGAGGACGTGCAGGTCACCATCCACACGGACACGCTCAACGAGTCCGGCTACGTGGATGACTCGCTGGCCGCGTTCAAGGGCCGCACCATCCACACGTACCACTCCGAGGGCGCGGGCGGCGGTCACGCCCCGGACATCATCCGCGTGTGCGGCGCGCCCAACGTGCTGCCCAGCTCCACCAACCCCACGCGGCCGTACACGGTGAACACGCTGGATGAGCACCTGGACATGCTCATGGTGTGTCACCACCTGGACCGCGAGATTCCGGAGGACGTGGCCTTCGCGGAGAGCCGCATCCGGGGAGAGACCATCGCCGCGGAGGACATCCTCCACGACCTGGGCGCCATCAGCATGATGGCCTCCGACAGTCAGGCCATGGGCCGCGTGGGCGAGGTCATCACCCGCACGTGGCAGACGGCGCACAAGATGCGCGAGCAGCGAGGCCGCCTCGCGGGCGAGCAGGGTGACAACGACAACCTGCGCATCCGCCGCTACGTGGCGAAGTACACCATCAACCCCGCCATCGCCCACGGGCTGTCCCACGAGGTGGGCTCCGTGGAGGTGGGGAAGCTGGCGGACCTGGTGCTGTGGCGGCCCGCGTTCTTCGGCGCGCGGCCGGAGCTGGTGCTCAAGGGCGGCTTCATCGCGTGGGCGCAGATGGGGGATGCGAACGCGTCCATCCCCACGCCGCAGCCCTACATCATGCGCCCGATGTTCGGCGCGCGAGGCCGGGCCCGGGGCGCCACCAGCATCGCGTTCGTGTCCGGGCGCGCGCTGGCGGAGGGCACCGTGCAGTCACTGGGCCTCACCAAGCGGCTGTCCGCCGTGGTGGGCTGCCGCAAGCTGGGCAAGAAGGACATGCGGCTTAACGACGCGCTGCCGGTCATCACCGTCGACCCCGAGACGTACGAGGTGCGCGCGGACGGAGAGCTGCTGCGCTGCGAACCCGCCACCTGGCTGCCATTGGCGCAGCGCTACTCGCTGTTCTAGGGCGGACGCGCCATGGGCACGGGCTGGAGGGTGTTGCAGTTGGCGGACTCCGGTTTTCCCACCGGGGGCTTCGCGCACTCGGGCGGGCTGGAGGCCGCGGTGCAGCAGGGCGAGGTGCGCGGCCCAGGCGACGTGCGCCGCTTCGTGGAGGCGCTCTTGTGGCAGGCGGGGCTGGGCGGCCTGCCGCTGGTGAATGCCGGATGGCGCGAGCCTTCCTCGCTGCCCGCGTGGGATGCGCGGGCGGATGTGTTCCTGTCCAACCACGTCGCGCACCGGGCCAGCCGCACGCAGGGCCGGGCCTTCCTGGACACCTGCGCGCGCATCTTCCCGGAGGCGGTGGGGCCGGTGCGCGAGGCGGCGAGAGCGGCGGGCGTGAAGTTCCACCACGCGCCCGTGTTCGGCGCGGTGCTGTGCGCGCTGGAAGTGGACCTGGAGGACGCGCAGCGGCTCTTCCTGTCGCTCACGCTCCGGGGCGCGCTGTCCGCCGGGGTGCGCATGGGCGTCATCGGCACGCACGAATCCCATCAAATCCAGCACGGGGCGACAGCGCTGCTGGACACGGTGCTCACGCAGTGCAAGGCCTTGGGCGCGGAGGACCTGGCGCAGCCCGCGCCGCTGTTGGACCTCCTGGGCGCTTCGCATGACCGGCTGTATTCGAGGCTGTTCCTGTCCTGAAGGAACGAAGGGAAAGCGACATGCACGACGACGACCACCGCGGCCATGGGCAGGACGGGCACGAGCACACGCACGAGGAGCTGGACCACCCGGGTCACTTCGACGCGCGCGACAAGCCGCACCGGCGCGACTATGCGCAGCGGGCCTTCACGATAGGGATTGGCGGGCCGGTGGGCAGCGGCAAGACGGCGCTGGTGCTGGCGCTGTGCAAGAAGCTGCGCGACCAGTACCGGCTGGGCGTGGTGACCAACGACATCTTCACGAAGGAGGACGCGGAGTTCCTGGTGCGCAACCAGGCCCTGTCCCCCGAGCGCATCAAGGCCGTGGAGACGGGCGGGTGCCCGCACGCGGCCATCCGCGAGGACATCAGCCACAACCTGCTCGCGCTGGAGCAGTTGATGGAGGAATTGCACCCGGAGCTGCTCATCGTGGAGAGCGGCGGCGACAACCTGGCCGCGCAGTACAGCCGGGAGCTGGCGGACTACACCGTGTATGTCATCGACGTGGCGGGCGGGGACAAGGTGCCGCGCAAGGGCGGGCCGGGCATCACGCAGTCGGACCTGCTGGTCATCAACAAGACGGACCTGGCGCCGCACGTGGGCGCGGACCTGGGCGTCATGGACCGCGACGCCCGGAAGATGCGCGGGGAGGGCCCCTTCGTCTTCACCCAGGTCACCCGCGATGTGGGGGTGGACACCGTGGTCGGCCACCTGCTCGACGCCTGGCGACGCAGGTAGGGCCCGCGACGGTGGGAACCTGACGGGCGGGCGACCCTGGCGTCACTCCGGCACTGACAGCGGGGGCGGGTTGTGTACTCTGCCGCCGTGGGCATCCTGGAGCGGGCACGGGTTGAATGGTTCGCGGCGGCGATCGGCCTCGTGGTGGGCACCACGATGGTCTTCGTCCCCTATGAGTTCGGAGCCGCCCTCTTCCAGCCCATCTACCCGTACATCCGCCCGCTCGGCAGCCTGTTCCTGATGGGCTCGGCGACGATGCTCGCCGCCATGCTGTACCCCGGCTGGCCGGGCATCGTGGGGTGGGTGGGCCGGTCGCTCTTCCTGGGCGCGCTCGCGTTCTACTGGTGGTGCGCCGGCATCCTGAACAGCAGCATGACCGGGAGCCTGCTGTACCCGCTCATGGTGGCGTTGATGCTCCTGGAGCGCACCTCCCGCTTCCGGAGGCGGGGCCTGCTGGGGCTGTTCATCGCGGGCGTGGGGCTGAGCTTCGGGGCGCTGATGACCCTGAACCCCCAGAGCTACCTGCGCTTCTCGCTGCTGTCGACCGAGCCGCTCGTGCGGCTGTCAGGGGGGCTCTTCCTGACGACGGGGGCCCTGCTGGCGTGGGGGCTGTGGCGGAGGCGGCTGGGGGCCTGCCGGCTCGCGCTGGTGGGCTTGAGCCTCCTGTTGCTGAACATGGCGCTCGCGCTGGTGTCGCGGGCCTCATGGTCGGGGGTGGGCGTGTACGCGGTGCTCACCGTGGCGTGTTGGGTGTTGCTGCTGCTGCGCGAGGTGCCGGCGCCCGCGGGGGTGCGGTGGCGGCTGTTTCGCGGCATGGCCCTGGCGTCGGTGCTGCCCATCCTGGGGCTGGGCGCGGTGACCTCCACGCTCGCGCAGCGGGCCCTGGAGGTGGAGCTGCGGGAGAAGGCGCGGCAGGCGGTGGCCGCGGAGAGTGCGTGGTTGGACCAGACGGCCGACATCGCGCGCTCGCTGCTGCGCGCCCAGAGCCGGGACGCGACCTTCGTGGCCACGGCGCGCGCGGGGAACCTGGAGGGCCTGCGCGAGCGGGTGGAGCTGCTGGAGCACGACTCCGGCCTGTTCGACGCGGCCTGGGTGCTGGATGAGAAGGGGGAGACGCTGGTGGCCTCCTCGCGGCTCAAGCGCACCGGCAACTTCTCCGACCGGGAGTACTTCCAGCAGGCGCTGAAGGGGGGCGACGAGGTGCTGCTGTCGCGGCCCTTCCTCACGCGCGCGGGCCTGCCCTTCGTCGTCTTCACCGCACCGGTGGACCTGGGCGCGGGACGCCGCCTGGTCCTGGTGGCGGGGCTGTCATTGCAGCGGTTGGGCCTGCAGCCGACGCTGGCCTCGCGCAGCTACCACGTGGAGCTGTTCGACCGGCGCGATGGCAGCCTGCTGCGCGAGACGGAGCGGGGCGATGTGCTCACCCGGGCCCCCGTGCTGGGGTTGCTCGGGCCGGAGTCCCTGGCGGCGCCCGAGGGCATGACGGAGGCGTTCGACGCCCGGGGACACCGGCTGATGGTGGCGCACGCGCAGGTGACGGACACCCCGTGGACGGTGGTGGTGACGGCGCGCCTGCGCGAGGCGTTCGCGCCGGTGACGCGCATGGGGGCGTGGGTGGTCATCGTCGCGGTGCTGGCGGGCACCATCGCGCTGGTGTTGTCGCAGTGGGTGGGGCGGGACGTGGCGCAGCGGCTGGAGGCGCTGCGGGACGGCTTCGCCGCGCTGGGCACACAGGCCCTGGAGGGCGGCGGCCAGCGGGTCCAGGCCCTGGGCGACGACGAGGTCACCCAGCTCGCCTCGGGCTTCAACGACATGGCGGCGCGCATCGACCGGACGCAGAAGGAGCTGCGCGAGGCCATCGCCATCCGGGACCAGTTCCTGTCCATGGCGAGCCACGAGCTGCGCACGCCGCTGACGCCGCTGAAGGCGACGCTGGAGCTGCTCATCCGCCAGTCCGCGTCCGGCCAGGAGTTGAACCCGGAGCGGCAGCGCGCGACCTTCGGGCGGCTCAACCGGCAGGTGGACCGGCTGACGCGGCTGATTGGCGACATGCTGGATGTGTCGCGGCTGCAATCCGGGCGCTTCACGTTGACGGTGGCGCCCATGGACCTGGCGGCGCTGGCGCACGAGGTGGTGGAGCGCATCCAGTCCGCGCGGCCGGAGCGTCAGGGCCTGCTGTCGCTGGAGGTCCCCCGGGCGCCGCTGGTGGGCCGGTGGGATGAGCAGCGGTTGGATCAGCTCCTCACGAACCTGGTGGAGAACGCGCTGCGCTATTCGCCGCCGGAGGCGTCGGTGCGCATCCGGGTGACGGAGGAGGCGGAAGGCGTGCGGGTGGACGTGGAGGACCAGGGCATCGGCATTCCCGAGGAAAGCCTGTCGCAGCTCTTCACGCCCTTCTTCCGGGCGCGCAACGCCACCGAGCACTACGCCGGGGGGCTGGGGTTGGGGCTGGCCATCTGCCGCGAAATCGTGGAGCGCCACGGGGGCCGCATCCAGGTGACGAGCGCGGGGCCGGGGCAGGGCTCATGCTTCACGGTGCGGCTGCCCCGGGCCGCCGTGGCGGACGCGGCCGCCTGATGCGCTACGTGGAGGTCCTCCCGTGCGCGGCGCTGGCGCCGTACGTGCGCTGCTACTGGGGCATGGAGACGTCGGGACCCTTGGGCGCGCCGCACCGGGTGATGCCGGACGGGTGTCTGGACATCCTGGTGGACCTGTCGGGCGGGGTGCGTCCGTCGGTGGTGGGGGCGATGCGGACGGCGGCGGTGGTGCCGCTGGTGTCCCCCACGTCCATCGTCGCGGTGCGCTTCCGTCCGGGTGGGGCACAGCCGTTCCTGCGGCTGCCGTTGCAGGAGCTGACGGACGCGCAGGTGGCGCTGGGGGACCTCTGGCCACGCGTCGCGCGCGAGGGCTGGGAGCGGCTGGGGGAGGTGCGCGGGATGGCCGCGCGCTTCGCGCTGCTGGAGCGGTTGCTGC
>SECN01000364.1 GCA_004173515.1 Myxococcaceae bacterium
GGGGACACGTCCGCGGCGCTGTCCGCGTACGCGGCGGCGGCGGGCATCCCGGCGGTGGTGTTCCTGCCGAAGAACAAGGTGTCGCTCGCGCAGTTGGTGCAGCCCATCGCCAACGGGGCGCGGGTGCTGTCGCTGGACACGGACTTCGACGGCTGCATGAAGCTGGTGCAGGCGGTGACGGCGGACACGGGGCTGTACCTGGCGAACTCGATGAACTCGCTGCGCATCGAGGGCCAGAAGATGATCGCCATCGAGCTGTGCCAGGACCTGGGCTGGGAGCCGCCGGATTGGATCGTCATCCCCGGTGGCAACCTGGGCAACGCGAGCGCGCTGGGCCGGGGCCTGGACCTGCTGCACACGCTGGGGCTCATCACCCGCCGGCCGCGCATCGCGGTGGCGCAGGCGCAGCGGGCCAACCCGCTCCTGCGCTCGTTCCGGGGTGGCTTCCAGGAGCTGACGCCGATGCAGGCGGAGGCGACGCTCGCGTCGGCCATCCAGATTGGCAACCCGGTGTCGTACCGGCGCGCGGTGAAGATGCTGCGCGCCTTCGACGGCGTGGTGGAGGAGGCGACGGAGTCGGAGCTCTCCAACGCGGCGGCGAGGGCGGACCGCGAGGGCACCTTCGCCTGTCCGCAGACGGGCGTGGCGCTGGCGGCGGTGGAGAAGCTGGTGGCCCAGGGCGTGATGGCGAAGGGGGCCAGCGTCGCGGTGGTGGCCACCGCGCACGGCCTGAAGTTCGCTGACTTCAAGGTGGGCTACCACCGGGGGACGCTGGCGGACGTGAAGTCCGCGCACGCGAACCCGCCGGTGGAGCTGCCCGCGGACCTGTCCTCGGTGCGCGCGGCCCTGAAGGACCTGGGCTGAAGCGAGGACAGGGCCCGGGGCCCGGGGTCAGTCGACCGCGAGCGGGATGCGCGACTCGATGGTGAGCCCGAAGCCGGCGAGGCCCCGGTAGGTCATGTCCGTGTTGGTCATCAGGCGCATGGCGCGGATGCCCAGGTCGGTGAGGATCTGGCAGCCCATGCCCACGTCGCGGGACTCGTGCGCCGAGCGGGTGGGGGACGTGTTGCTGCCGTCGCCCGCGCGCTTGTGGTGGATGCCGAAGTCGTCGCCGTGCATGCCGGGCAGGTAGACGATGACGCCGGCGCCCGCCCTGGCGACCTGCTCCAGGGCGCGATCGAGCAGCAGGTGGCACTTGCAGTCCGGCGAGCCGAACACGTCGCCCATGGCGCACGCGGCGTGCAGGCGCACGAGGGGCGCGGGGTTGGCGTGCTCCGGGTCGCCCTTCACGAGCACCAGCGACTTCGCGCCGTCGGGCGTCCACGAATAGGTGAGGGCGGTGAACTCGCCGTGGCGGGTGCGCACCACGTCCTGGCCGGCCTCGCGGCGCACCAGCCGGTCCTTGCGGCTGCGGTACTGGATGAGGTCCGCGATGGTGACGAGCGACAACTGGTGCTCGCGCGCGAAGAGCTTGAGGTCCGGCATGCGCTGCATGGTGCCGTCGTCCTTCACGAGCTCGCAGAGGATGCCGGAGGGCTGGAGGCCGGCGAGCCGGGCCAGGTCCACGGCGGCCTCGGTGTGGCCCGCGCGGCGCAGCACGCCGCCCTCGCGGTAACGCAGCGGGAAGATGTGGCCGGGGCGCAGGAAGTCGTCCGCGGTGCTGTTCGGATCCGCGAGGGCGCGGATGGTCTTCGTGCGGTCCGACGCGGAGACGCCGGTGGTGGTGCCGTGGCGGAAGTCCACGGAGACGGTGAACGCGGTGCGGTGGGACTCGGTGTTCTCCGCGACCATCTGCGGCAGGCGCAGCGCGTCCAGCCGCTCGGCGAGCATGGGCTGGCAGATGATGCCGCTGGTGTGGCGGACCATGAAGGCGAGCTTCTCGGGCGTGGCCAGTTCGGCGGCCATGATGAGGTCGCCTTCGTTCTCGCGGTCCTCGTCATCGGCGACGACGACGCACTTGCCAGCCTGGATGTCGCGGATGGCCTCCTCGATGGTGTTCAACTCGGAGTCTTGGCTCATGGCGGAGGTGCTCATCCTGCTGACGGCGTGGAGAGGCATGGTGGGCGGCATGTAACGCGAGGGGGGTGGGGTGGCAAGCCATGCCCGGGGACCAGGCAAGCGTCCGTTCAATGGGAGGGATGAGGGGAAGCTGTGACGGAGCGTCCGGGTCGGGGTGCCAGGCCCGGCCGGCGACTCGACGGCCCGGGGCGGCTGATGTAGGGTGCCCGGCTCCGTGAGCGCAGACCATCTGGAAAAGCGGGCCCGTTTCGACCAGCTGCAGGAAAGCCTGGCGACCCGGCAGAGCACGACGCACTTCACCCATGCGGGCGTGTCCGTCATCGCCTTCATGCTGATTTCGGGCGCGGCCGGGAAGCTGTTCTACGACTCGCTGCGCACCCCGTTCCTGGCCTGGGGCGCGACGCTGCTGGCGCTGGGGCTGCTGGTGTACGGCTACGTGAGCTACCGCAGGGGTCGGGTGGTGCTGGACGACGAGCTCAAGCGCTACGAGGTGCTGCTCGCCCTGCGCCACGAGCTGCACCTGGACAACCCCGCCGCGCTGCTTCCCCGGTGAGCGCCGCGAAGAAGGCGGCCCGCCCGGGACGGTTCATCGTCCTGGAGGGCCTGGATGGCGCGGGCACCACCACGCAGACGGAGCGGCTGGCCTCCGCGCTGCGAGCGGACGGGCACGCCGTGCTGACGACGCGCGAGCCCTCCGACGGGCCCGTGGGCACCATGCTGCGCCAGGCCCTCACGGGGCGCCTGGGCCTGCCCCAGGGGCGCGGGCCGCTGGCCCCGGAGACGCTGGCGCTGCTGTTCGCGGCGGACCGCACGGACCACCTGCACGCGCGGGTGCTGCCGGCGCTGGAGGAGGGCAAGGTCGTGCTGTGCGACCGGTACGTGCTGTCCTCGCTACGCTGCGCGAGAAGCGCGAGCGCATCGTCCGCATCGACGGGGAGCTGTCCGTGGCGGCGGTGACGGACGCGTGCCTTGTGGAAGTGCGGCGGGTGCTCGCGCGCAAGCGCTGAAGCCTACGCCGCCCGCGCCACCACCCGGAACCCGCGCATGAGCGCCCAGAGCAGCTCCAGCAGGGAGCTGCCACGGGCCGGACGGGGAACCGCCAGCCACGTGCTCTCGGGGGCATTGCCCATCCGGGAGTCCATGTCCCCGAAGAACCGGGCCACGTCCGTGTGCGACACCCTCACGCCCTGGACACCGCCGCCGGCGCCCGCCGAGTAGAGGACGGAGGCGATGTCCTCCGGCGTCGTGCCCGCGCGCGGAGGCCCGAGCACGCCCAGCTCGAACGCCTCCTCCGAGTCCACGAAGATGGTGCGCACGCCTTCGGCCGTCAGGGCCGGGTCCCGGTGGGACTGCGTGACGAGCAACCGCGCCCCCGAGTCCTCCAGCAGGGCGGCCCGCTGCGCGCGAGGCGCCTCCGGATCCAACGCGATGCAGACCCCGCCGGCCTTGAGGATGCCGAGCATGGCCACCACCATCCCGGCGCAGCGCTCCACGCTCAGGCCCACGCGCACCTGCGGCGCCACGCCCTGCTCACGCAGGTGCCACGCCAGGGCGTCGCTGCGCGCGTCCAGCTCCGCGTAGGTGAGCGTCTCGTCGTCGCCCGCCACCGCCACCGCGTCCGGCGTGCGGGCCGCCTGCGCGCGGAACTGCGCCGGAAGGCAGCGCGCGTCATCCGGGCTCGGGGCCTCCGCCGGCTCGCTCCAGTCGGTGTGGGTCGCCTGCTCCAGCTCATGGCAGGGCATCAGGACCCGCTCGTCCTCCGCGCCCATGGCCTGCAACCGCGCCCCCAGCGCCTGCGCCCGGGCCTCCAGGTGCGTGAAGCTCCACTCCTCCGTGGGGCGCTCCGCGTCCCCCGTCTCCTGGAACCAGTAGAGCCGCGCGGCGCCCTGCTTTTCAGCGCGCGGGCAGAGGAGATCGACGAGGCTGGAAGTCAAGCCGAAGTTGTTCTCGCCGCTATCTGCTGAATTCATGGAAAATCACCTTAGCACGGAAAAGTCCTGATTGCTCGCGACCCTCTCATGCGGGGCTGACATTCCTGGGACTGGGGAGTGATGGACAACCGCGTGCGACCACCGTGAGGGGTCCGATGGGGTAGAGTCCGGCGCTCCATGGAGCGCACCGGCGCGGCGGCGATCATCATCGGCAACGAGGTCCTCACCGCGAAGGTGAAGGACGAGAACGGGCCCCACCTCATCCAGCGGCTGCGCGAGTTGGGCATCCCGCTGCGCTCGGTGGAGACCATCCTGGACGACGTGGACGCCATCGTGGACGCGGTGGCGCGCGCCCGGCGGCGCTCCCGCTACGTCTTCACCAGCGGGGGCATCGGCCCCACCCACGACGACGTCACGGTGCGCGCGGTGGCGCTGGCGCTGGGCCGCTCCGTGGTGCGCCTTCCGGAGATGGTCTCCGCGCTGCACGCCCGCGCGGGCAACACGCCGGTGACGCCGGAGGGCCTGCGGCTGGCGGACGCGCCCGAGGGCACGGTGCTGCTGGCCCAGCCGGGGATGTGGTTCCCGGTGCTGACGGTGGACGACATCTACCTGCTGCCCGGCGTGCCCCAGCTCTTCCGGCTGCAACTGGAGACGGTGCTCTCACGGCTGAGCGGCACGCCGGTGCACCTGGTCAGCCTGTTCTTCAACCTGGGGGAGAGCGCGCTGGCGGCCATGCTGGACCGCGTGGCGCTGGACATGCCGCACGTGGCCATCGGCTCGTATCCGGTGTTCGACGCGAGCCTGGACTACCGCGTGAAGGTGACGGTGGAGGCCCCGGAGCGGACCCACGTGGATGACGCCGTGGGTCGCCTGCTGGGGGGACTCCCGACGGACGCGCTGGTCCGCCGGGAGTAGCCGGCACCGCCTGGCGCCGGGTTTCTGGAGCCTACAGCGACAGGCCCATCCGCTGACGCAGGCGGAAGAAGTCGTCGGTGAGCATCCACGAGAGCAGCGCGCGCAGGTCGGCGCGCTCGCGCAGGGCCTGGAGGATGGGCTCGGAGCCTTCCTGGCGCTGGGTCGCGATGTTCGGATCCTCGCGCAGCACCATGGCGAGGCCCACGGCCGGGTCCCCGCACACCAGCAGGCCCGCGCGGTCGGCGGAGAAGTTGAGCGCGTCCACCACGGTGGCCACGTCCAGCTTCGGCTGTTCGGCCAGCGTCTGCGCGGGGCCCTCCAGGGCCTTGAGCGCCTTGCGCGAGAACGCCTTCTTGAGCTGCTTGGTGGTGTCGTCGTTGCGCCGGCCCAGGCCGTTGAACTGCGGCGCGTGGATGCGGATGGCATTGCCGAACAGGTCCGACGTCTCGCCGTCGGACAGCTTGGCGAGCACGGCCGTCTTGTTGAGCAGGCCGAGCACCGCCTTGCCGATGAGGAACTTCTGCTCGCGGGCATTGAAGCGGCGCACCACGTCCTGGCCCACGCAGAGGGACAGGGGCTCCGTCGTCTCCAACTGCATCATCCCGCGGCGGGCCAGGTAGACCTCGAACTCCTCCACGCCGAAGTTCTGCGCCACCACGCGCACGGCCTTGAACACGGCCGAGTCCGGCTTGAGCTTGTCTGTCTTGGGGTTGACGCCGAGCATCTCGAACTGCGGCGGATACACCTTGCTGAGCTGGTCGCCCACGGCGCGCAACAGCTCCGTCATCTGCCCGCGAGCGGCCGGGTGCATCAGCACCGTGTCCACGTCCGTCTGCGTCAGCCCCTCGCGAGGCTCCTGCGGCTGCCGGACGCGGCCCTCCGTGTAGAAGGACTGCTCCACCTCGTTGGTGGCGCGCATGAACGTGAGCACCGCCGACATGGCGAACGCCTTGTCATGCTGCTTCTGCGCCTCCCACAGCTTGAACAGCGCGTGCACGCTGTCCACGCGGCCCGGGTCCTGGCGCAAGAGCTGCCGGTGCTCCTCGATGGCCAGCGGGTAGCTGTTGGTGTCGCGGCCGTACAGCTCCGCCAGGGCGGCGCGGGCCTGGGTGTTCTGCGCGTCCTGTTCGACGACCTGGCGGTAGATGGCCGTCGCGCGGGCCGGCTCCGACAGGGGGCCGGCGTAGAGGCTCGCCACGCGCATGCGCAGGGTGGCGGAGCGCTTGACGTCCGTGGACGCCGTGGCGGCGGCCTGGGCATCCAGCATCTGCGCCAGCTCTGGCAGGTTGCGGGCGCGCTCGTAGAGGGCCACCAGCCGGTCCACTAGCGCGGGCTCGCCGGGTGTCAGCTCCAGCGCCTTGCGGTACAGCGCCGTGGCGGAGGCGGCGTCGCCCAGGCCTTCGTCGTGGATGCGCGCCAGCTCCACCGTGAAGCGCGCGCGAGCGTCGGTGGGCAGGTCCTGATCGAGCAGCCGGCGCAGGCAGTCCACCGCGCCAGCGAAGTTGCGGCCCTGCGCGTACACCGTGGCCAGCCGCTCCAGCGCCTCGGGGTGGCGGGGCAGGGTGGCCAGGGCCGTCTGGAGGTGCGCGGCCGCGCGGTTCAGGTCGTGCAGGTGCGTCTGGAAGAGGCCACCCAGGGTCAGGTGGTGCTGCGCGAGCACGCGAGGGTCGCCGCCCTGCTGCACGCGCTGGCTGAGCATCGCCGCGGCCTCGGCGTACTGCTGGCCTTCGAGCAGCAGCAGGCCGCGCGTCTCCAGGGCGTCGGGGAAGCCGGGCCGGGCGGTCAGGGCCTTCTCCAGCACCGCGAGCGCGCGGCTCCGGTCGCCCAGGGCCACGTTGTGCAGCCGGGCCGCGGTGACGTACGCCGCCGCCGCTGCCTCCGCGTCCCGCTGCGCGAGCCGGGCTTCGGCGCGCCGTTCGTGCAGGGCCGCGAGGTCGGAGGAACCACCGCGCTGCGCGAGCAGCTCCTCCAGGCCGGTGGCGGCGCCCGGGTGCAGCGGATCGCGCTCCAGCGCCAGGCGGTAGAGGGCCGCGCCGCCGTCCGGATCATTCAGCTTCTGGACCGCGAGCTTCGCGGCGGCGACGAACCCTTCGATGGCGCCCTTGGCGTCGCGGCTCGCCTTGGCCTCGGTCTCCAGCATGGTGCGCGCGGTGGCGAAGTCGGAGCGGCGCAGGGCCACGCGGCGAGCCCCCTGGAGGGCGGGCAGGCACTGCGATTGGAGCTCCAGCGCCTGCTGATACAGGGCGGCGGCCTGATCCAGGTTGCCGCTCTTGCCTTCGGCCAGCTCGGCGGCGCGGAGCAGCAGCTCCAGGGCCTCGGTGGGGTCGGTCGTCACGGCGAGCCGCATGCCGTACATGCGCGACAGGCCGGCGGTGTCGCCCGTCTGGCGCAGCACGCGCTCCAGGCCGAACGCGAGGCGGGCGTCGCTGGGGTCCTCGTCGAAGGCGCGCTGGTACACGTCCAGGGTGCGCTCGGTGGGAGGGCCCTTCTCCTGATCCGCGGCGGCCAGCAGGCGCAGGGCGCTGGACAGGCGGGGGTCGGTGACGCGGTCCGCGATGCGGCTGCGCAGCTCGGCGCGGCGGGGGCGGTCCGACACGCGGATGCGCTCCAGCAGGGTGAGGGCGGAGAAGTTGCCGGGCTCCAGGGCGAGCACGGACTCGCAGCACTGCGCGGCGCGGGACGGCTCCTGGAAGCGGTCCAGGTAGAGCCGGGCGAGCTTCAGGTACGCGGTGACCTTGGCGGACGGCGTCTGGCCCACCTGCGTCTCGCGGTCGAGGATGGCGACCAGCTCCTTCACGTTGTCCTGCGTGACGTACAGGCGCTCCAGCGCGCGCAGCGTGGCGGCGTGACCGGGCGTGAGGCGCAGCACTTCCTGGTAGCCGTCGATGGCCAGCTCCGGACGGGCGAGCTGGTCCTCCCAGATGGCGGCGGCCTGGTAGAGCGCGTTGGCGCGCTCCAGCGGGTCGGTGCGATTGGCGGCGTCCGCGCGCAGCACCTCCACCAGGCTCTCCCACGCGCCGTGGGCCCGGTGGATGCGGGCCAGGGCACGCAGCGCCGGGAAGTAGCTGGGCGCCAGCATCAGCGCCTCCTGGTACGACGCGAGCGCCTCGTTCTCCTGCTTCAGGCGGTGCTCGTACAGCTCGCCGATCTTGTAGATGAGCGCGGCGGCCTGGTCGGTGGAGGGAGAGATCTCCGCCTCCGCCCGGTACATGTCGATGAGCTTCTCCCACCGGGCGTCCTGCGCGTACAGCCGGCCCAGGGCCTTGAGCGCGGGGAGGTACGAGGGCGACAGCGCGAGCACGCGCTCGTAGGCGCTGATGGCGCCCACGCGGTCCTTGAGGTGCTCATCCAGGATTTCGGCGTTGCGGTGCAGCAGCGACAGCACCTGCTTGGTGTCGCCGGCGAACGACGCCTCCAGGTCGTTGGTCTCCAGGAGTTCGCGGTAGCGCCCGGCGCGCTCGTAGAGGCGGGCCAGGTTGCGCAGGGTGGGCAGGTGGTCCGACGCGAGATCGAGGATGCGCTTCATGCACTCGATGGCGTGGTCCAGGTCCCCCAGGCGGTCCTCGTAGATGACCGCCATCTTGTTGAGGGTGGTGATCAGCTGATCGCGGTCGTTGGTCTGGAGCAGGTCCTGCTCGAACATCGACACGAGTTCGGCGAAGCGGCCCTGGCGCTCGTAGAGGCGGGTGAGGGCCTTCTGCGCGGGGAGGTAGCCGGGCTGGAGCTGGAGGCACGCGTTGTAGCGAGCGATGGCGTCCTCCGGGCGGCCCAGGCGCTCTTCGAGGATCTCGGCCGCCTTGTACATGCGAGCGGCCTTGCCCTTGGCGTCCTCGGCGGCGGTGACCTCGGCGTCGAAGACGACGACGAGGCCTTCCCAGTTCTGCATCCGGTAGGACAGCTTGCCCAGACCCGCGAGCGCGGCGGCATGGCTGGGAATGCGGGCGAGGATGGCCTGGTAGCGGGCGGCGGCCTCCTGGTCGCGCTTGAGGTCGTCCTCATACAGCGCGGCGAGGCGCAGGTTGATGGCGACCAGTTCGCTCTCGTCGTTGATGGAGCCCACCCACGCGAGCAGCACGTCGGCCAGCTCCTCGAAGCGGCCCTGCGTCTCGTAGATGCCGGCGAGCGCGGAGAGGACGAGCGGCTCGTGGGGGCTCACGCGGCGGGCGGCGAGCAGGGCGGACAGGGCATCGTCCTTGCGGCCCAGGCGGTCGTGGACCTTGGCGATGTGGAGATAGGCGGGAGCGCCCTGGGAGCCCTGGCCCTCGGCTTCGGCGAGGAGGGCGGCGAGCAGCTCATCGGTGCGGCCTTCGCGCTCGGCGATGCGCTTGACGGCGGCCTGGAGCAGCGGGTCGGAGCGGTCGAGCGCGAACGCCTCGCGGAAGACGACGGCGGCGGCGTCCTTGTTCTTGAGGCGCTCCTCCAGGAGCATGCCCGCGGCGGTGAGGTAGTGCGCGCGCAGGCCCGGGGGAACGACGGCGGCGGCGAGCAACTGGTAGATCTCCACCAGGGCGGCGGCGTCATTGCGCGAGGCGTAGACGGACTCGAGCTGGGTGAGGAGGGTGACGTCGGTGGGCTTGCGGTCCAGGGCCTGGCGCAGGGCATCCGCGGCGTCGTGGTCGCGGGACAGGCGCTCCTCGAGGATGGAGCCCTTCTCGAAGAGGAGGGAGGCCTGGAGGCGGGCGTCGTCGGAGGCGATGAGCTCCGCGTCGATGAGCTGGACGACCATCTGCCAGTTGCCGACGTCGGCGAAGAGGCGGCGGGCGGCGCGGATGTTGGCGAGGAAGCGGGGCGCCAGCTTGTAGGCGTTCTGGAACGCGACGGCGGCGTTGCGGGGGTTCTTGAGGGGCTCTTCCCAGAGCAGCCCGACCTCATGGAAGAGGAGGGCGGCCGTCTGGGGCTCGGTGGTGGCGAGCGCCTTGGCCTCGCGTTCCATGGAAGCGATGCGCTCGCGGGCATCGTCCTCGGCGGACGCGGTGGGGGCGGGGA
>SECN01000365.1 GCA_004173515.1 Myxococcaceae bacterium
ATTGGCGGCGTGGCGGAGGTGCGCATCACCGGCGGCGACGTGCGCGAGGTGCAGGTGGACATCGACCTGGACAAGGCCCGCGCCGTGGGCATCACGCCCGCGCAGGTGGCCCAGCGCATCGGCACGGAGAACCTCAACCTGCCCGCGGGCCGCCTCCAGCTGGGGCCCAACGAGCTGACGGTGCGCTCCATGGGCGAGTTCCAGAGCGTGGACGACCTGAGGGGCCTGCCCGTCGCTCGCAGCGCCACGGGCGCCCAGGTGCACCTGGAAGAGATCGCCACCGTGACGGACGGCGTCGCCGAGCGCCGCACCACCGCGCGCCTCAACGCCCGCGACGCCGTGGTGCTCGAAATCGTCAAGCAGCCGGGCTCCAACACGGTGGCCGTCAGCGACACGGTGAAGAAGACGCTCGCGCAGATGACGCCGGTGGTGGGGCAGGGCTTCCAGGCGACGCTGCTCATCGACCAGTCGGAGCTCATCCGCGCCAACACCCACGAGGTGTGGATCGCCATCATCTTCGGCGGCCTGATGGCGGTGCTCATCATCCTGATGTTCCTGTTGGACCCGCGCGGCACGTTCATCTCCGCGCTCGCGCTGCCCACGTCCGTCATCGGCACGTTCTTCGTGATGTACGTGCTGGGCTATTCGCTCAACCAGATGACGCTCCTGTCGCTGTCGCTGGCCATCGGCCTGCTCATCGACGACGCGGTGGTGGTGCGTGAGGCCATCACCCACCGGCTGGAGCAGGGCGAGGATCCGATGAGCGCCGCGTCCAACGGCACCCGGGACGTGGGCCTGGCGGTGCTCGCCACCACGCTGTCCCTGGTGGCGGTGTTCATCCCGGTGGCGTTCATGCCCGGCATCGTGGGCCAGTTCTTCAAGCAGTTCGGCATCACCATCTCCGTGGCGGTGACCATCTCGCTGTTCATCTCCTTCACCCTGGACCCCATGCTGTCCGCGCGCTTCGCCAAGGCGCGCAAGCCCGGGGAGGTGCACCGGGAGGCCGCGGTGTTCCGAGGGCTGCGCCGGTTCCTGGAGGGCACGGAGAACACCTACGCCCGCATCCTGGGCTGGGTGCTGCGCCACAAGTGGACCACCGCGGGCCTCACCCTGCTGGCGCTGGTGCTGTCCTTCGGCGCCGCCAGCACGCTGGGCGCGGAGTTCATGAGCGCGGAGGACCGCTCGCAGCTCATCGTCGAATTGCAGCTGCCGGACTCCTCCAGCCTCGCGCAGACGACCGAGCGCGCCGCGGAGGCGGAGACGCTGCTCAAGCAGATCCCGGAGGTCACCGACATCTACACCACGGTCGGTCCCAACGGAGACGTCTACAAGGCGCGCATGCGCGTGCTCACCGTGCCCAAGGAGGCGCGCACCAAGGGCATCCCGGTCCTCAAGGAAGAGGCCCGCGCGCTGCTCGTGCCCAACCTCGTGTCCACCGCCATCACCCTGTCCGACCCGCCGTCCATCGAAGGCCTGGGCGACTGGTTCCCCATCATGGTCCGCGTGGTGGGGCCCGACCTGAAGCTGGTCAACGAGGAGGCCGAGCGCGTCGCCGGCATCCTGCGAAGCCTGGGCACGTCCGACGTGCGCGTGGACACCAACCCGGCCAAGCCGGAGCTCCAGGTTCAAATCGACCGGGCGCGCGCCACGGACGTGGACCTGTCCGCCGCGGCGCTCGCCACGCAGCTGCGGCTCGCCATCGACGGTGACGTGTCCGCCAAGCTGCGCGAGGGCACCGACGAGACGGACATCCGCGTGCGGCTCCAGGAGCGCGACCGCGCCAACCCGGAGCGCGTGCGCCAACTGATGGTGTCCACGCCCCGGGGCCTGCGCCAGGTGACGGACGTGGCGAACGTGTCCCTCAAGGACGGCCCCAGCGTCATCGAGCACGAGAACCGCGAGCGGCAGGTGGCCGTCGTGTCCCAGCTGGCCAAGGGCGCGGCCCTGGGGGACGTGGCCAAGCAATTGAAGACCGCCATCGCAGCCAAGCCGCTGCCCCCGGGCTACGCCATCGTCTACGACGGGCAGATCAAGAGCCTGGATGAGCAGAACGACGCGTTCGGCGCCGCCTTCGGCCTGGCCTTCGTCTTCATCTACATGGTGCTCGCCAGCCAGTTCGAGTCCCTCAAGCACCCGTTCACCATCATGGTGTCGCTGCCGCTGGCGCTCGTGGGCGCGCTGCTGGGACTCGTCGTCACCAACTACCACCTCAGCCTGGGCGCGATGATTGGCGTCATCCTGCTGATGGGGCTCGTCACCAAGAACGCCATCCTCCTCATCGACGGCGCCCTGCACCACCTGCGCGAGGGCGACTCCGTGGACGAGGCCCTGCTCAAGGCCGGCCCCCGCCGCCTGCGCCCCATCCTGATGACGAGCGCCGCGATGGCCATCGGCATGGTGCCCACCGCCGTGGGCACCGGCACCGGCTCCGAGTTCCGCGCCCCCATGGCCATCGCCGTCATCGGCGGCGTCATCACCTCCACCTTCCTCACCCTGCTGGTGGTGCCGGTGGTGTTCGCGGCCATGGAGAAGCTGTCCTTCCGCCGCAAGCCGCGCCGGACGCCCGACACGCACGTCCCGCCGTCCGTGGACGTGCACGCGGCGCCCGACCGCGCGGCCTGAGCCAGCGCGCTTCGAGGCCCATCACCGTCGCTCTTCACGGGGCGCGAGGGGAGTCACCCTCGCGCCCCGTCGTCCTTCCGGCCGGGCTTCAGCGCACGTACAGCGGCACCTGCGCGGCCCGGACGCGCTGGCGCAGGGCCTGGCCCTCCGGCGTGTCGGGGAAGAGGCCACCCCACGCCAGCGTCAGCCGCTCCCCCACGGGCTTCCACGCCAGGTGCCCGCGCATCCGCACGGGCTCGTAGCTGGGGCGTCCGGCGTCCAGGAGGCGCGCATCCGGCAGGCCGAAGACGGTGTAGTAGGTGAGGTCCGGCGCCTGCGCCTCCGCCAGCCGGTGCAACCCGCTGGGGACGACGCAGGTGACGTCCGCGGTG
Organism: Myxococcaceae bacterium; assembly: GCA_004173515.1. Taxonomy (GTDB): domain Bacteria; phylum Myxococcota; class Myxococcia; order Myxococcales; family Myxococcaceae; genus Corallococcus. Next base: position 2,994 of record SECN01000365.1, read on the forward strand.
TGCCAGTCGCCCTCGCGCCCCTGCTCCACGGACAGCGTCTGGAAGCACATCCGGGCCGGCGGACAGCCCATCTCCCCCGCGGTGAGATAGTCGTAGTCCAATCGCACAACCTGAAGCATCTCATCGATGTCTGGGTGGCCTTGGGTAGTGAAACCCCAGGCGCCGCCGTCTGCTTTGTACGAACGGATGCCATAGGCCCCGTAGAAGACGTTGTACCAGGGGCTCTCCGGGTCGAAGTACGCCGAGCACGCCGAGCCCGCCGGGAAGTCCCCCATCGTGAAGACCACCACCAGGTCGAAGGGGTGCTTGAGCTTGAAAGCGTCAAAGCACTCCCGGGCCACCCCGCCCAGGGAACCCGGCACGGTGGGCACGGGCGTGGCGACCCCCGCGTGGGTGAGGAAATCATCCCGGCCCGGCAGCGGCGTGCCGCGCATGGCCATCAGGGCCAGTTCCCGTTGCAGTCCCATGGGGGTGCCTCGCGTGAAGTCCGTCCGGCGCCTACACTACCCCCATGCCCGAAAAGCTCGTCTTCGAGCACACCCTGGAAGGGCTCTTCATCCGGGGACTGGCCGGACAGCTGACGCCGGAGCTGCGCGGACGGCTGCGCACGGTGGGCGTGGACCTGGACCGCAAGCTCCAGCCCGCCTACGGCTTCGACACCTGGTGCTCCGCGGTGCACGTCTCCGCCCGGCTGCTCCACGCGGACCTGCCGGACGAGGTCGCCCTGGCACGTCTGGGAGAGCGCATGGTGGATGGCTACCGGGCCACCCTGCTGGGGCGGGCCCTCTTCGGCGTGTTGCAGCTCATGGGGCCCCGGCGCGGTGTCTCACGCGCGCAGCAGATGTTTCGCTCGGGCAATAATTATACACAGACACGGATGACGGACCTGTCACCCACGTCGCTGGAGCTGTGGATGAATGAAGCGGGGTTCATCCGCTTCTTCACGCAGGGCGCGCTGCTGGCGGGATTGCGCGCCACGGGCGCGGCCGAGCCTCGCGTGGACGTGCATGACTTCACCGCCGAGGACGTCACCTACCGGGTGTCCTGGAAGGACGCGGACGCGGGCACCCGTCTCCGGACATCAACGCCTGGAGACGGGGCCTCGCGGGGTCCGCCGCGGTAGTCGGATCGCGGTGGCTTCAGCGACCGGCGGCCGCGTGGCCTTCATTCGTCAGCGACAACCGCACGCGAGCCTTCGCCAGCTGGCTCTGCGCTTCCTCCAGCGACACACAATCCACCGTGATGTCGTCGTTGGGGGAGGCTTCCGACGCCACGCGGGCCGTCTGCAGCCGCGCGATGGTGGAATCCGACACGTGCGCGCACATCACACAGCCATTCTTGCGCCCGTGGCTGATGACTTCGGAGAACAGGTTCGCCGACTCCGGCTCCAGCGGGCGAAGACCCCGCATGTCGGCCAGAACCAGGTGCCGCCCTCCGCCGTAGCTGTCCGTGGCCTTCCGGTAGACAGCCACGTACTCCTTCATCTCGTTCGGCCGCATGAAACCGCTCATGCGGGCAGTGATCGTCCGACGGCTCACATCGTTGGTGACTTCGAACATGGTGCGCCCCTCCCTCGCATGGCAAAGCCTAACAGACGTCTTTGTGACTTTGTACAGGCCCCCCTCCAATTCTCCTGGAGGTGAAGGGTTTGAAAGGAATTGCGTGTTTTGCCTTCTCGGCAGGTTGTAAAAATGAAGAAGCCCGGCCGCGCGCACGCGAGACCGGGCTTCCGGACCGGGCGGGGCCCGGATCAACTGGGGCGACCGCTCAGGCGGCGCGGACGTTCTGGGCCTGCAGGCCCTTGGGGCCGCGGGTCACTTCGAACTCCACCTTCTGGCCCTCGGCCAGGGTGCGGAAGCCATCCATGTTGATGGCGCTGTGGTGGCAGAACACGTCCTCGCCCCCACCGTCCTGCGTGATGAAGCCAAAGCCCTTCGCATCGTTGAACCACTTCACCGTACCAGTAGCCATGAATCGTCTTCTCTTTGTGGGTGGGGCGCGGCACCCCCGCCCTGGGGCGGCCGGTCCTCTCGAAATGTGAGGGCCTGAGTGCGACTGCCAGTCTGCCCTCGGCGGCAGGGTGGGTGGAAGCCCCCCTGACCACCAGCCAACAGTTCAAGGGGTGGGCGGCTTTCCCACCTCCTCACGACAGGCAGGCGGGCGGGAGGCGCGAGGGCCCCGGCGTCCGGGTCCGGGAGCGTGGCTACCGTTCGGGGAAGGGTCCCGTCCCCCGGAAACGGACGGGAGAGGAGACACGCCATGTATCAGGTCCGACCGCTGGAGCCCGTGCTGCCCCCTGTTCCCCCGCGCCCGGAGCGCGCGCTGCGCCGGGAGTGGCGCCGGATGGTGGACCACAGCGCGGCGGCGGGCATCCTGTCACGGCCCCTGTTCGGCCGGCTGCCATTGCGCCGGGTGCTGCCGCAGGACGTGCACTCGGTCCTGGACTACGTGGCGGGCGCGGCGCTGGTGGGCGCGGGCGTGGCGGCCGGGGGCGGTCCCGCGAAGGCGGCCGGGTGGGCCCTGGGCGGCGCGGCGGTGGGCGTGTCGCTCTTCACCGACTATCGGCTGAGCCTCGCGAAGCTCATCCCCATCGAAGCGCATGAGCTGGCGGACTACGCCTATGGCGTGGGCGCGGTGCTGGCGCCGTTCCTCTTCGGCTACGCGAAGCGCCGGCCCGCGGCGGCCGCGGTGCATGTGTTGGTAGGGCTGTTCACCGTGGCGGCGTCGCTCTACACCGACTACCGCTGCCAGACGGGCATGCACCTGGGCAGGGAGCTGGTCACGGATCCAGGCGGCATCGGGGCCTGAAGCCCGGTGCACGGGAAGGTCCACCGCGCGCCATCCGGGGCGCGGTGGCTCAGGGCTTGAGCCGCAGCAGGAAGCCGTCCTGCAGCCGCTGGGACGGTCCGTCCTCCGGCGCGGGCCGGTTGAGCCCGCCAGCGAGCAGCACGCTCCCGGATGCATCCACGGACACGGTCCGGGCACTGGACGCGGTGCCGGGGCTGGCGAAGCCGCGCACCCAGAGGGACGTGCCTTCATCCGGCAGCAGCTTGGCGACATACAGCCCCGGAGGCAGGTCCGCGCCCCCCAGGGCCCGGCCGCCGTCATGGCTGCCCGCGACCGTCACCTGACCGGCGTCGTCGGTGGCGACCACGGGCGCTCCAGTGGGGAACGTGCGAGCCCAGCGCTGGCTGCCCTGGGCGTCGTACGCCAGGAGGAAGCCGTCGCGTGAGTCCGCCCGGTGCCAGGCGTTCTGGAAGTAGAGCCGGCCGCTGAAGCCGCCGCCCACGAAGACGCGGTCCGGGCCCACGGCCACGGACAGCGCGGAGCCATCCGTGCCGCGCACGTCGTGGCTCCAGACATGGTCGCCGTCATGGGTGAGCTTCACCACGAAGGGCGTGCGCTGGCGCACCGTGAGGAAGGTGGCGTCTCCGAAGGACACCGCCCCCGCGTAGCCGCCCACCACGTGCACGTCGCCGAAGACATCCACCGCCACCGCTCGCGCGGAGACCTCGCCTTCGCCCACGGGCGTCCACACGCGGCTCCAGCGCTGCTCACCCCTGGGGCCCACGCGCAGCGCGAAGCCCGCGTGTCTGCCATTCGGCGCCGTCTTCACGCCTTCGCCGAAGTCGCGCTGGCCGGTGAAGTCACCCACCACCACCGCGCCGCCGTCGTTGTCGGACGTGACGGCGTTCACCGTGACGGGACCTTCACCCGGAAGCGAGCGCACCCAGTCCAGCGCACCCTCGCCGCTCAGCCGGGCCAGGAACGGCCCTTCCGGCAGCGTGGCGCCGTCCTGCGTGTAGTTCGCGGAAGTGCCTGAAAGGAAGACATGGTCGCTGGCATCCACCGCCAGTCCGCCCACGCGCGCCCGGGCCTGACTCCGGGGCGTCCAGCCCCGGGCCCAGCGCAGCGTGCCTTCCGAAGAGAAACGCGCCACCAACAGATGCGGCGCCACGACATTGCGGTCGAAGGGCAGGGGCCCCGCCCCCAGATTGATGGGCTCCTGATAGGTGGCGGCGACAAGGACGTCCCCGTTGGAGGTCACCACCGCGTGCGGCGCCTGCTGATCCCCAATCATCAGGGTCCGCGACCACGCATGGGCCTCCACGCCCTCTTGCCCCACCTGTCCGCCCACCTCGCCAAGCACCGGGATGCGCGGTGTCGTAGCTCGGGCTTCCTCGCACCCCACGAGGAACAGCAGCCCCCCCACGCCCACCGCCATCCGAAACCACGCCACCGTCGCCACCCCGTCCCGGT
>SECN01000819.1 GCA_004173515.1 Myxococcaceae bacterium
TGAACGGCTTCAGCGTGTTCACCGAGACCTGGTGGGCGGAGTAATCCGAAGCTGACGCGCCTGTCTCAAGAAGCCCCGGACTCCGCATGGGAGCCCGGGGCTTCTTGAGACAGGCGCGTCAGCTTCGGATTACTCCGCCCACCAGGTCTCGGTGAACACGCTGAAGCCGTTCACGGTGTCGACGAAGATGGAGATGTTGTGGCGGCTCCACGGGTCGTCCGCGTAGCTGAAGATGCAGCCCTTGAAGGAGCGGCCCGCGCTCAGCGTGTCCAGGTTCGCCAGGCCCGCGTTGCGCACGGAGGCGGAGATCAGCGTGTTGCCGTTGACGTAGTTGATGGTGTTCACGACCGCGGCGCGAACCTCGGCGGCGTTGGCCAGGTTCGGCCGGATGGTGGCGCCCGACGGGACGCTGCCAGGCTCCAGGCCGAAGCAGGTCGGACCGCCCTGGGAGTAGCCGTGCTGCGCCGTCACTTCATTCCACCAGTCGAAGTGGCGCTTCAGCTGCGCGCCACGGGACCCGTTGCTCGGGATGGCGTTCAGCGCGGTGGCGAGCGCCTCGAACGGGCGGCTCAGCGTGGCGGAGTTGCGGATGTTGCGGAAGCTGACCTCGCCGATGCCCGCGACGTTGGAGATGGCCTGCGCCGTCGTGAACGGGCGCTGGCTGAGGAGGTTCACGGCGCCGTTCCACGCGTCCGGCAGGACGTCGTGCAGCTCCGAGTCCGGGATGGTGTTCACCAGCGACACGATGGCGGCCGCGTCGGAGGTGGAGATGGCGAGCCCGTCGAAGATGCCGACACAGCTGGAGCCGATGGCACCCGTGGCGCGCGCGCCCTGTTCGATCTCCTTGAGGCGGGCCTCACCGACCAGGCTCACCGACGACACGGACGCCAGCGTCGTGAACGGCGCGGTCGCGCGGCGGTTCACCAGGTTCGTGGCGACGTTGCTCGGCAGGTACACGTCCAGCGTCTGGAAGGACGCCGTGTTCACGAAGGTGATGATGCCCTGGCACTCGGGGGCCACGTCCACGTTCGTGGTGGTGAGGGGCGCCTGCTGCGCCTCGAAGGAAGGAGACGTGAGCGACTCGGGGGACGGCTCGGTTTCGAGACCGCCGCAACCGGCGAACATGCTCACTGCGAGAAGGGCTGAGCCAAGACGACGCATCAGAAACTCCTGGAGGGGGGAGACAGCGATGTGACGCGGCTCAATACACCAGAACGGTCTGACTCACCCCGGCTGTTTCACTTTTGACCCACCCGGTTCGTGTCACGTTTCGGTGAACGACATCTGATTCCGCTGGGAGCGTCATCGCGGCTCCGGGGTGAGACTTCCTGACGTGAGAGCACATGTGCTCCGGGCGTGAGGGTCGGGACGTACGAAGATGACCTTCCAGGTTGAGTCCATTTCATGGGACCCTGGAGGTTGATGGCTCCAGAACGGACACAGGTGTTCCCGGCGGCGCTCCAGCCCGGCACGGAGGTGGGGCGTTGGCGCGTGCTCGGGACGTTGGGGGTGGGCGGGTA
>SECN01000366.1 GCA_004173515.1 Myxococcaceae bacterium
TCCGTCTCCAAGGTGCCGGTGCTGGGTGACATCCCGCTCCTGGGCCACCTGTTCCGCGACACCACGCGCCGCAAGACGAAGACGAACCTGCTGCTCTTCCTCACGCCCTACATCATCCGAGGCCAGGAGGACTTCCGGCGCATCTTCGAGCGCAAGATGAAGGAGCGTCAGCAGTTCGTGGAGCAGTTCTACGGCCAGGTGCCCGGCTACGACGTGGCGGTGGACTTCAGCCGCAAGCCCGGCCCGCTGTCGCGCATGAACCAGTCCGTCATCAAGGAGGAGCAGCGCGTGGAGAACGGTGGGCCCGGCACCACCAACGAGCGCGTCATCCGCCCGGCGGGCGCTCCGGACGCCGCTGCCCCGGCCCCGCGTGGCGGGCAGGCGCCTGCCTCCCCGAACGGCGCTGCCCCCTCCCCCGAGGGCGAGCAGGCTCCGCGAAATTTCGAGGGCTCCCCGGAAGGTTCAGAAAGACCAGTGCCTGAAGCACCGGCTCCGCAACCCGAGGTGATCGCGCCCGCTCCGGACGCTGACGCCGACCGGCTGCGCATCCAGCCGGGAGACGAGTAACTTCCATGAACCTGAACGCCGACCCCACGACCCTCCAAGCCGCCGACGCGTCCACCGACGTGGTGGGCGGCCGCAACGACGCCACCCAGGTCGTCGCCCACGGGCAGGCGTACCTGTGTGGCCGGCCGCTCGGGGAGATCCTCCGCGCGCTCGTCCCCGCCCTCACCCCGGAGAAGATCCAGGAGGCGCTCGCCGCGCAGGCGGAGAAGGGCGGCCGGCTGGGCGAAATCCTGGTGGGCATGAAGGCGGTCACCGACGAGGACGTGGCGCGCGCGCTGGGCCACCAGTTGGACCTGCCCTACCTCCAGCGCATCTTCGCGGAGGAGGTGGACGCGACGCTCGTCAAGCGCATCCCCATCAACTTCGCCCGCCAGACGCAGCTGTTGCCCCTGTCCCTGGACGGCGACGAGGTCGTCCTCGCGGTGGCGGATCCGCTGGACACCACCGCGTTGGACCACGCGCGGCTGCTCTTGGGCCAGAGCATCCAGCCCCGAATCGCGCTGGCCTCCACCATCGTGGACGCCATCAACAGCGTGTACGACCGCTCCGTCAACGAGACCGAAGACCTCGTGGACGAGATGGAGACCACCGAGGATCTGGACTCCCTGGCGCACGAGCTGGAGGAGCCCAAGGACCTGCTGGACGCGGACGACGAGGCCCCGGTCATCCGGCTGGTCAACTCCGTGCTCTTCCGCGCCGCCAAGGAGCGCGCGAGCGACATCCACATCGAGCCCGGGGAGCGCGAGCTGCTGGTGCGCTTCCGCATCGACGGCGTGCTCCAGGAAGTCATCAAGCCGCCCAAGCGCTACCAGAACTCCATCATCGCGCGCGTGAAGGTGATGGGGCAGCTGAACATCGCGGAGAAGCGCCTGCCGCAGGACGGCCGCATCCGCATCAAGCTGGCCGGTCGCGACATCGACATCCGTCTGTCCACCACGCCCACGTCCTTCGGCGAGCGCATCGTCATGCGTCTGCTGGACAAGACGGCGACGCTGCTGGACCTGGCCGAAATCGGCATGAGCCAGCAGGTGCTCTCGTCGATGCAGTCCGTCATCAAGCGCTCGCACGGCATCGTGCTGGTGACGGGCCCCACGGGCTCCGGCAAGACGACGACGCTCTACGGCGCGCTCTCCAAGATCAACACCTCCGACCTCAACATCCTCACCGTCGAGGACCCGGTCGAATACCAGCTCAAGGGCATCGGCCAGATGGCCATTGCCCCGAAGATCGGCCTGACGTTCGCGCAGGGCCTGCGCTCCTTCCTCCGCCAGGACCCCGACGTCATCATGGTCGGTGAAATTCGCGACAAGGAGACGGCGGAGATCGCCATCCAGGCCTCGCTCACGGGCCACCTGGTGCTCTCCACCGTCCACACCAACGACGCGGCCGGCGCCGTCACCCGTCTGGTGGACATGGGCGTGCAGCCCTTCCTCGTGGCCTCGTCGCTCACCGGCATCCTCGCCCAGCGCCTCGTGCGCCGGGTGTGCCCGGACTGCCGCGCGCCGTACACGCCCACGGACGCGGACCTGAAGGAGCTGGGCTTCACGTTCAAGAGCTTCAAGGAGCGCTTCAACACCGACCGCATCTACAAGGCGGTGGGCTGCCCGTCGTGCAACCGCAACGGCTACCGCGGTCGCTCCGGCATCTACGAGTTCCTCTTCGTGGACGACGACGTGCGCCAGTTGGTGCTCAAGAACGTGGACGCGTCCACCATCAAGAAGTCCGCGATCTCCAAGGGCATGATCACGCTCCTGGATGACGGCGTGCGGAAGATCGCCCTGGGCGAGACGACCATCGCCGAAGTCCTGAGCATCACGCAGGAGGACATCTAGTCCGCCATGCCCGTCTTCGAATACAGAGGCCTCGACTCGCACGGCAAGCAGAAGAAGGGCTTGCTCGAAGCGGACTCCCCCAAGACGCTGCGCTCCAAGCTGCGCGCGGACGGCATCTTCCTGACCGACGTGCTCGGGCAGGCGGAAGGCAGCCGCGCGGGCGTGTCCAAGGGCGCCAACGCGTCCCTGGTGGCGCGCGACGTGGACCTGCGCAAGCTGGCCGGCGGCCGCGTCAGCACGGAGGACGTCGCCATCCTCACCCGCCAGCTCGCGACCCTGCTGGGCGCGGGCGTCACCATCGTGGACTCGCTCAACGCGCTGGTGGACCAGGCGGAGAAGGAGCGCTTGAAGCGCGCCCTCTCCGACATCAAGCAGCGCGTGAACGAAGGCTCGTCCCTGGCGGACGCGTTCAGCCAGCACCCGAAGATCTTCCCCAACATCTACATCAACATGGTGCGCGCCGGTGAGGCCTCCGGCGCGCTGGACACCGTGCTCCTGCGGCTGGCGGACTTCACGGAGAACCAGGCCAAGCTGCAGCAGAAGATCATCGGCACCATGCTCTACCCCGCCATCATGCTGCTGGTGGGCGGCGGCATCCTGGTGCTGCTGATGGTGTTCGTCGTGCCGAAGGTGACGAAGATCTTCGAGACGATGAAGGCCACCCTGCCGCTGAACACGCGCATCCTCATCGGCGCGTCCAACTTCATGCAGGCGTGGTGGTTCCTGGTGATTCCGTCCATCGTGGCGGGCTTCATCTTCTTCATGCGCTGGACCAAGAGCCCCAAGGGCAAGCCCAAGTGGGACCGCTTCACGCTCAAGGCCCCCATCTTCGGCAGCCTCGTGCGCCTCTTGGCCATCTCCCGCTTCGCGCGCACGCTGTCCACGCTGCTCAAGAGCGGCGTGCCCATGCTGGCCGCGCTGGACATCGTCAAGGCGGTGATGACGAACTCGGTGCTGGCCGACGCGGTGGAGAACGCCCGCGAGTCCATCCGCGAGGGCGAAAGCATCGCCACGCCCCTCAAGCGGTCCGGCCAGTTTCCGCCGCTCGTGTACCACATGGTCGCCATCGGTGAGAAATCAGGCCAGTTGGAGGACATGCTGCTCTCCGTGGCGGACTCCTACGAGACGCAGGTGAACGTGCGCATCGGTGCGCTCACCAGCCTCCTGGAGCCCCTGCTCATCGTGGTGATGGGCGTGATGATTGCATTCGTAGCGCTCTCCATCCTGATGCCGATTCTGCAAGTGAACACGGCCATCCATTAGGAGGCGGAGAGCCCGAGCCCATGATGAACGACACGCTCGACAGGTGGGTCCAACGCGTGACGCTGGTGGGGCTGATTGCCCTGGCCGCCACGCTGGCGACGGTGGGAGCCTCGCTGTACGCCCACCGGGACCCGCCCACGGCCTCCGGACACCACGGCCCTCCCTGAAGCGCCCCTGACATCCCGACACACCCCAGGCCGGGTGGCCTGCCAGAAAGTCAGTCACCCGAAGGTGAGTGAAGACATGACGACGACGAACGCGAAGAAGCAGCAGCGCCGCCGCAACCGCGGCATGACCCTCATCGAGATCATGGTGGTCATCACCATCCTCGGGCTCATCGCGGCGGCGGTGGGCGTGGCCGTCATCCCGAAGCTGGAAGAGGCCAAGCAGGACACCGCCCGCCTGGACATCCGCAACATCCAGAGCGCGATGAAGCTGTACTACACGAAGAAGGGCAACTACCCGGACACCGCCACGGGTCTCAAGGCGCTGGTGGACACCCAGAACCTGGAGCGCATGCCCACGGACCCCTGGGGCAAGGAGTACGTGTACATGAACGAGGGCGGCAAGCCGGTCATCACCAGCTACGGCGCCGACGGCAACCCGGGCGGCGAGGGCTCCGACGCCGACATCTCCTCCAAGGACACGGCGGGCAAGCCGTAGCCGTCCGTTTCTTCCTGAAGCAAGCCGCGCCTCCCGCGTGTTGTCGTAGGAATGCCCGAGATGACTCCCGAGCACACTTCCTCACCGACGTCCGCGCGTGAGGCGCGTCCCGTTCCCGGCGCGCCTGGAAGGCCGCCCCGCGCCCGGTCCTCCCGGCTGGGCCGCCTGCTGCTGCTGGGCGTGTTCAGCGGGGCGACGCTGCTGGCGTTCGGGCTGGTGTGGGCCACCGAGGACAACACCCTCACGCCTCCGCAGCGCCAGGCGCGCGAGCAGATCCGCCGCCTGGAGGGCTTCTTCAAGGCCCACCACCGGCTGATGGGCTTCTTCCCCACCCAGGAGGAGGGCTTCACGCCGCTCATCGCCTCCAAGGTGCTGGATGGGACGCCCATCGACCCGTGGGGCCACCCGTACCTGTACCGCATGGCGGGCAAGACGGGCGCGGTGCTGTCCCTGGGCTCCGACGGCAAGCCCGGCGGCACCGGCGACGCCGCGGACCTCTTCAGCGGCGGCATCGTGGCACAGGGGGTGCAGCCATGACGTCCGCCATGTCCCCTCGTCCTGCCCGCCGCCGGGGTGCGCCCCGCGGTCTGACGCTGATTGAGATCTCCATCGCCATCGCCATCGCGGCGGTGCTGTTCGCCGCGGTGACGGTGGGCATCGGCGCGCTCACGGGCGCCAAGGCGAAGGGCAGCGCCACGGAGCTGGCGGGCGTCATCCGCTCGCTCTACGACTCGGCGGCGCTCAGCGGCAAGACGTGCCGGCTGGTGTTCGTCATCCCGGACCCGAAGCGCGAGCAGCCCACGAAGTACCACGCGGAATGCGCCGCGGGCGGCATCACCACCTCGCGCAACCGGGACGACGCGCTGAAGAAGGACGAGCGCGACCGGGAGCAGGCGGCGCGCAGCGGCGGTGGACAGGATGAGCGCAAGAACTACACGCGCTCGGACAATTCGTCACCGTCCGCGCAGGAGCTGATGGAGCAGGAGAAGACGCGCATCGAGTCCCAGTCCACCTTCTCCGCGTACACCGCGGAGGAGATCAGCCCGCGCGAGCTGCCGTCGGGTGTGGCCGTGTCGGTGTGGACGCGGCAACAGCGTGAACCGGTGGAGAGCGGCGTCGCCTATCTCTACTTCTTCCCGCAGGGGTACACGGAGAAGGCCATGGTGTTCCTGCGCCAGGGCGACAACGCGTGGACGCTGGACGTGTCACCCCTGACGGGCAAGGTGAACATCGCATCCGAGGCGCTGGAGGTGCCCCGCTCATGAGACATCCGACTTCACGGCGAGGTGGCTTCACCCTGCTGGAGACGATGGTCGCCATGGCCATCCTGAGCGTGGCGCTGATGGCCATCTTCGACCTCAACGCGGGCGCGGTCTCCAACCACGTCTACACCAAGCGGCTCACCGTCGCGTCGCTGCTGGCCCGCTCGAAGATGACGGATCTGGAGCAGAAGCTCTACGACGACGGCTTCGACGTGGACGACGACGAGCAGTCCGGCGACTTCTCCGAGGACGGCTGGACCCAGTTCAAGTGGCGCGCGCGCATCATCGCGCCCAAGACGGACGGCGTGACGCCGGATCAGCTCATCGGCGCCATCTTCAACCTGCCCATGGGCGGAGGCGGTGGCGGTGACAGCGGCGACCCGCTAGGCGGGCTGGCCGGCCTCTTCGGCGGCGCGGGCGGCGGTGACAAGGGCGGCGGCACCACCACGTCCAGCCCCCTGGGCGGCGCGGCGATGGGCATGGCGCAGCCCATGTTCACGCAGATGGTGGACCAGCTCACCAAGGCGGTGCGCGAGGTGCACCTCACCGTGTACTGGAAGGAAGGCACCCAGGTGGAGAGCGTGGACGTGGTGACGCACGTGGTGTCGCTGGGGCCCGGCGGCGACCGCAACGGCGGAGGCACCACCAACGCCACGGGCGGCGGTACGGCCGGCGCCAGCAACCAGTGGGTGGACGCCACCGGCCGCGTGGTGGAGAACCCCATCCCCGGCCCCAACGGCGGCATGCTGGATCCGAACACGCGCCAGCCGCTGCGCAACCGCCAGGAGCTGCTGGATGAGCTCAACCGGGGCGGCGGCCAGCAGCCGGGCGGCGGCACGGGAGGCATCAACCCGCGCGCGCCGGGCGGCATCTTCGGCGGCGGTGGACGCGGGGGCTTCCCCAACCTGAACCTGCCGGGCGGCCGGGGGACCATCCGATGAGACGGCGCGCACGCGGCTTCACGCTGATGGAGGTGATGGTGGCGGTCTCCATCACCGCGCTCATGGGCACCGTCGTGGCCATGGCCTTCCAGACGGGCATCAACGCCAAGGAAGTGGTGGAGGGCGAAGCGGAGCGCTACCGCATGGTGCGCGTGTCGCTCAACCGCATGGCCCGCGAGATCGGCTCCGCCTACGTGAGCGACCGCTATGATTTGCGCCGCTTCCGCGACCAGAACGACCGGCCCACCAACTTCATCGGCGAGCGCGACAAGCTGCTCTTCACCACGTTCTCGCACCAGCGGCTGTACACGGACGTGAAGGAGTCCGACCAGGCGGTGGTGGAGTACTTCGTGGAGAACTCCTCGGAGCGCGCCACGCGTCAGCGCCTGGACCTGAAGCGCCGGGTGAACCCCAACGTGGGCGAGCGCATGGACCGGGGTGGCACCACGGACGTGCTCTTCGAGGGCGTCAAGAGCGTGGAGTTCGCCTACTGGGATTCGGAGAAGAAGGAGTGGGATGACGAGTGGGACACGCGGCGCACGGAGAAGAAGTCCATCCTCCCCACGCGCGTGCGCATCACCGTCGTCGCCCTGGACGAGTCGGGCAAGGAAGCGCGCTACACCACGCAGACGCGCATCGTGCTCAACACGGAACTGCCGAGGTTCAACTGATGGCCCCCTCCTTCTTCCGGTACAACAGCCGCGTGGACCTGCAGCTGGCCGCCAACCAGCGCGATGAAGTGCGCGCCTACTACATGGCGCGCTCGGGCCTGGCGCTGGGGCGGCTGCTCATGCGCTTCCAGAAGCAGGTGGACCAGACGCCCATCCCCAACCCCATGGCCATGCTGGGGCAGTTGGGCGCGGCGCTCGGGGGCCAGACGCCCGCCGCGGGCGGACAGGCCTTCCAGCCGCAGTCGCTCAACATCCAGCTGTGGAAGCTGGCGCGGGTGGACTGCCACATGCTCAAGGGGCTGGTGAAGAGCGACGGCGCCCAGGCGGTGGACGACAGCGGCGGCGGCACGCGCAGCCGGCTGGAGAACGACCCCGTGGAGGTGGACCCGAAGTTCCAGATGGACGACGGCGAGGAGGGCGGCGCGGCCATGCAGATGGCGTCGCAGATGCAGCGCCGGTCCTTTGGCGGCTTCGAGGGCTGCTTCCTCGCGACCATCACCGACGAGGAGGAGAAGCTCAACGTCATGCGCCTGAACACCGGCGGCGCGGAGGCGCAGGCCACCGCGGCGCGCATGATGGACATGCTGGGCGACAAGCGCTTCGAGTTCCTCTGGCAGCAGGACGACGCGAACCACGTGCGCTCCACGCCGCAGGACACCGTCATCGCGCTGAAGGACTGGGCGGACGAGGACCCGACGCAGTCGGCGCTCAACCCCAAGGACCCCACCAACCCCTTCGCCACGGGCTTCGCGGACGAGGGGTCGGCGTACAGCCGCTACGAGCCGCGCTACGAGGTCAAGAACGCGCGCTTCGACAGCCTGGATGAGCTCTACCGCATCCACGGCGTCAACGACCGCTTCATGGCGGCCTTCCGCGACCGGCTCACGGTGTACCCGGATATCAACTCCAAGCCGAACATCAACACCGACGACCCCATCATGCTGGGGCTGGCCATCATGTCCGCCGCGGACCCGAACCGGTTGGATCCGCGCCTGACGGATCCGGTGTTCCTCAACGAGCTCATCAGCCGCATCCGCGCCGCGCGCATGTTCAGCTTCTTCGGCATGTCGGTGCAGGACTTCGTGGGCGTGGTGGAACAGGCGGGCATCGCGGTCAACCCGGCCATCAAGGGCAACGTCGCGCAGAACCGCTACCTGGGCGACAAGAGCAAGACATTCACCATCAAGTCCGTGGGAGAAGCGGGCAGCGTCCAGAAGACGCTCACCGCGGTCATCCGCCTGGACGACGGGCTGGGCAAGCCGAAAAGCCACACCACCCAGGCCTTCGCCGAGGTGCGCCGCGCGCAGGAGGGCGAGCGCCCGGAGACCCTGCGCGCCGCCGTGGAGGAATTGCTCCAGAAGATGCCGGAGGGGCACGTGGACCAGGTCGTCATCGCCCTGCCCGGCCCGTCGCTCACCACGCACGCGGTGAGCCTGCCGTTCTCCGACGCCAAGCGCGTGGAGGCGACGCTGCCCTTCGAAGTGGGCAGCCAGCTGCCGTTCGACATCTCGGAGGTCGTCTACGACTACCAGGTGGTCGGCCAGAAGGACTCGGGCGGCAAGGACAAGGCAGCGGACCTGCTGGTGGGCGTGGTGCGCAAGGAGGAGCTGAAGTCGCTGCTGGAGCTGCTCACGGGCCTCCAGGTGGATCCGCGCGTCATCACCCACCCGGCGCTCGCGTACCAGAACCTCTTCATCCAGGCCCCCGGCCTCTTTGAAGGCGTGGGCGAGGGCGGCACCGTGGCGGTGGTGGACATCGGCCATGAGCGCACGTCGGTGGCCATCGGCCGTCCGGGCCAGGGCGTGGAGTTCGCGCGCACCTTCTCCGGCGGCGGGCGCGACCTGACGCGGGCGCTGGCCACGGAGTTCCAGACGACGCCGGCCGAAGCGCACCAGTGGAAGGAAGCGCACGGCGCGATGGCCAGCGCGGCGCAGGGCCCGGACGCCGAGCGCGCCGCGAATGCCTTCGTGCGCGGCCTGCAGCAGGTGCTGCGCGAGCTGCGGCCGTCCTTCAAGTCCTTCACCGCGCGCACCCGCCGCCCCGTCACCGCGGTGGTGCTGGCGGGCGGAACGGCGCGCATGCCGGGCCTGGCGGAGCAGCTGTCCAAGGACCTGAACCTGCCGGTGCGCGTGCTGGCGCTGCCGGCGGACTCGGCCGGGAAGATTCCCGCTTCGGAGGCGCCCGCCGCGGCGCAGGCGTACGCGCTGGCCATGCGCGGCAACGCGGCCGGGGCGAAGGCGCCGCGCTTCAACCTGCGCCGGGGTGAGTTCGCCTTCAAGGGCGGCTACGACTACGTGAAGGACCGGCTGGGCCTGCTGGCCTCGTTCGCCGTGACGCTGCTGCTCTTGCTCGTCGCCTTCGGGGTGGTGCGCAACACGGTGCTGGCGCGGCGCGAGGCGGAGGTGGACGCGGTGCTGTGCAAGACGACCCAGCGCATCCTGGGCACGTGCGAGCAGAACTACGACCGCGCCATCAACATGCTCAAGGGCGTGGAGAGCCCCGCCGCGGCGCTGCCCTCCATGTCGGCCGTGAACCTGCTGGCGGAGATCACCCAGCGGGTGCCCCCGGAGGTGCCGGTGCGGTTCGGCGAGACGCCGGAAGGGGAGACCTGACATGGCGGACCTGGGCAAGCTCAAGGAAGTCTTCGCACCCGTCCAGACGTGGTTCGAGCGGCTGAGTGACCGCGAGCGCAAGCTCGTGGCCATCGCCGGTTCGGCCGTGGCGGTGTTCGTCCTCTTCGTCGTCCTCTTCAGCTTCGCCAACAGCGCGTCGGGCTACCGCCGGCGCACGCAGGACAAGCTGGCGAAGCTGCAGGAGGTGCAGGCGCTGGCGACCAGCTACGGCGCCGCGCAGCAGGAGCGTCAGGCGGTGGAGCAGCAGCTCACCAGCAGCAACGTGCGGCTCATCACGTACATCGAGGACAAGGCCACGGCCGCGGGCCTCACCGTGCCGAACATGTCGCCCAAGGGCGACGTGGGCGTGGGTGACGGGAAGATCATCGAAAGCTCCGTGGAGCTGACGTTCACCGACGTGGACCTGCGCAAGCTGACGGACTTCCTGCGCACGGTGGAGACGGGCCCGGGCATCGTGAAGGTGAAGTACCTGCGCGTGGAGCCCCGCCCGGCCACGGACACCCTGACGGCGTGGACCACCGTCGCCACCTACCGGATGAAGCAATAGCCATGGCC
>SECN01000820.1 GCA_004173515.1 Myxococcaceae bacterium
AACAGGCTTCGCGCCGGAGCGGGGTGGATGCGCTGGCGGGGCTCGCCGTCGTGGGACTCGAACGTGGTGCGCAGCGATTCATGCCGCTGGACCAGGGCGTCGAAGGCCCGCTGGAACGCTGTCACGTCCACGGTGCCCGACAGACGCAGCGCGGTGGGCATGTTGTAGAGCGGGCTGCCTGGGTCCAACTGGTCGATGAACCACAAGCGCTGCTGCGCGAACGACAGCGGGTGCGGCCCCGGCGTCGCAGCCGGGGTCAGCGGCGGCAGCACGGTGGCCGTCGGCGCGTCCGGCAGGCGCAGGGCGAGCGTCGCCACGGTGGGCGATTCGAACAGCGCTCGGACTGGCAGCTCCACGCCGAAGCGGACCCGCACCCGGGCCACCACCTGCGTGGCCAGCAGTGAGTGGCCACCCAGTTCGAAGAAGTTGTCGTGACGGCCCACGGTGGGCACGCGCAACAGCTCACTCCACAGCGCAGCCAGGGCCACTTCGGTGGGCGTCCCGGGTGCGTCGGTGATGCGGGGTGCGATCCGCGACGCTTCCAGCGCGGGCAGGGCCTTGCGGTCCACCTTGCCGTTGGGCGTCAGCGGCAGCGCGGGCAGGGCCATGATGGCGGCCGGGACCATGTACTCCGGCAGGTATTCGCGCAGGTGGTCGCGCAGGGGCGCGGTGTCCACCTCCGGTACGACGTACGCGACGAGCCGCGCATCGCCGGGCACGTCCTCGCGTACCAAAGCGACCGCGTCCCGGATGCCCGGGTGCGAACGCAGGGTGGCTTCGATCTCACCCAGCTCGATGCGGTAGCCGCGCAGCTTCACCTGGAAGTCCAGGCGGCCCATGAAGTCCAGCGTGCCGTCCTCACGCCAGCGGGCCTTGTCGCCCGTGCGGTACATGCGGGCGCCGGGCTCGGTGCTGAACGGATCCGGAACGAAGCGCTCCGCCGTCAGGTCCGGCTGTCCCAGGTAGCCGCGCGTGACGCCCGCGCCGGAGAAGCACAGCTCGCCCGGCAGGCCGAAGGGCACCAGGTGCTGGTGCTCATCCAGGACGTAGGCGCGCAGGTTGTCCAGCGGTCGGCCGATGACGGGCCGGGGCAGGGCAGTGCCCTGGATGTCGAACGTCGTGACGCAGACGGTGGTCTCGGTGGGGCCGTAGCCGTTGAAGGCGCGCGTGCGGTCGGACCTGGCGAGCCGTTGCCACGTCACCTCGTCCAGGGCCTCGCCGCCCAGCATGAGCTGCGACGGCACCCAGGCCTGCTCCAGCATCCCCGCATCGAGCAGAAGCTTGAGCTGCGCGGGCGTGCCCACCAGCACGTCGATGCGGTGCTGCTCAATCCACGAGAGCATGTGCGTCGGTTCGCGACGCGTCGCTTCCGAGATGACGCAGAGGCAGTGGCCATCGAGCAGCTTGGTGAACGACTCCATGACGGCGTCGAAGTACAGCGGCGCGTTCAGGCTGACGCGCAGCTTTCGCGGCGCCGTGTAGACGTTGCGGGCCAGCGTGTGGTGCAGGTGGAC
>SECN01000821.1 GCA_004173515.1 Myxococcaceae bacterium
GTCCACCTGCACCACACGCTGGCCCGCAACGTCTACACGGCGCCGCGAAAGCTGCGCGTCAGCCTGAACGCGCCGCTGTACTTCGACGCCGTCATGGAGTCGTTCACCAAGCTGCTCGACGGCCACTGCCTCTGCGTCATCCCGGAAGCGACGCGTCGCGAACCGACGCACATGCTCTCGTGGATTGAGCAGCACCGCGTCGACGTGTTGGTGAGTACGCCCGCTCAACTCAAGCTCCTGCTCGATGCGGGGATGCTGGAGCAGGCCTGGGTGCCGTCGCAGCTCATGCTGGGCGGCGAGGCCCTGGACGAGGTGACGTGGAGGCGGCTCGCGACGTCCGACCGCACGCGCGCCTTCAACGGCTACGGCCCCACGGAAACCACCGTCACCGTCACGACGTTCGACATCCAGGGCACTGCCCTGCCCCGGCCCATCATCGGCCGGCCGCTGGACAACCTGAGCGCCTACGTCCTGGATGAGCACCAGCACCTGGTGTCCTTCGGCCTCCCGGGTGAGCTGTGCTTCTCAGGGGCGGGCGTCACGCGTGGCTACCTGGGACAGCCGGCTCTGACAGCGGAGCGCTTCGTTCCGGATCTGTTCAGCACGGAGCCCGGCGCCCGCATGTACCGCACCGGAGACAAGGCCCGCTGGCGCCAGGACGGGACGCTGGACCTGCTCGGCCGCCTGGACTTCCAGGTGAAGCTGCGCGGCTACCGCATCGAGCCAGGCGAAGTCGAAGCCACCCTGCGCTCGTATCCGGGCATCCGGGATGCGGTGGCCCTCGTCCGCGAGGACGTGCCCGGCGATGCTCGGCTCGTGGCCTGGGTCGTGCCGGAGGTGGACACCGCGCCGCTGCGCGAACACCTGCGCAAGCACCTGCCGGAGTACATGGTCCCGGCTGTGGTCATGGCCCTGCCCGCCCTGCCGCTGACACCCAACGGCAAGGTGGACCGCAAGGCTCTGCCCACACCGGAAGCGTCGCGGCCTGCCCTTCGCACCACGGATGCGCCCGGGACGCCCACCGAAGCGGCGCTGGCCGCGCTGTGGAGCGAGCTGTTGCGCGTGCCCACCGTGGGCCGTCACGACAACTTCTTCGAACTGGGTGGCCACTCGCTGTTGGCCACGCAGGTGGTGGCCCGGGTGCGGGTCCGCTTCGGCGTGGAGCTGCCAGTCCGAGCTCTGTTCGAATCGCCCACCGTGGCGACGCTCGCCCTGCGCCTGCCGGACGCACCGACGGCCACCGTGCTGCCGCCGCTGACCCCGGCTGCGACGCCGGGACCGCACCCGCTGTCGTTCGCGCAGCAGCGCTTGTGGTTCATCGACCAGTTGGATCCGGGCAGCCCGCTCTACAACATGCCCACGGCGCTACGTCTGTCAGGCACCGTGGACGTGACGGCGTTCCAGCGGGCCTTCGACGCCCTGGTCCAGCGGCATGAATCGCTGCGCACCACGTTCGAGTCCCACGACGGCGAGCCCCGCCAGCGCATCCACCCCGCTCCGGCGCGAAGCCTGTT
>SECN01000367.1 GCA_004173515.1 Myxococcaceae bacterium
GCCATGGGGGGCGCATCCTGGGCCTTCAGGCGGGAACTCAACTGCGCCACCTGCTGCTCCAGCTGTCGCAGGCGCGCATCGTCTGGCGCCGCGGCCACGGCGGGCAGCTGGGTCGTGGGGACGGGCGCATCCACGCGCAGGGGCTCGGGGCCGGAGCGCAGGGCCTGACCGGCCGCGAAGCACAGCGATGCCCCCAGGATGACAAAGACAGGCTTCCAGCGGAACGACATGGGTCCTCCAGCGGAGAGACCGGCGCGCGCGCCAGCAATGGCACGCACGCCGGGAACGTCGGACGTCGACAAGCGGGAACGGCGAGCCTGACTAGTAGGTCGAGTAGCCGTAGACCACGCTGTTGCCGAGTGGGCCCTGCTGGGGGAGGGTCAATTGCAGATACGTGAAGTCGCCCTGCCACGCGGACCTGACCTCATTGAGCAGCGCCGCCGGCACCGGCACGGCGAACGGACCCGTGAAGGTGACGTCGGTGTTCACGGGCTTCATCACCGCGGGCACCGAGCAGTGCGCGCCGCCGCCATCATTCCAGACGTAGCAGACGCTCGCGACGACGTTGTGCACGGTGTCGGTGGTGCCGTTGTTGCCGTCATAGCCCACGACGTTGAGGCTGGCGATGCTCGGACGCCAGGCCACGGTGGAGCCGCCCGCGGCCACCGAGTTGTCGTCATCGATGGGGCAGCGGATGGTGCGCGCACGGGCGCCGATGCCGCCGCTCTGGTTGGCGATGCCCAGCGACCAGACGAAGTCGGTGGTGTAGTCCCCCTCGGTGAAGCAGCCGGCGGTGGAATACGCGCGATACGCCAGCGCCGTCTGCGGCACGAGCGAGAGCACTGCGGAGGCGGCGATGGACAGACCCAGAGCGGTACGCTTCAGCGTGGTCAACATGGGGGTTCTCCTGGACGACGAGGGACGAACGGACCGGCGGCCGTCACGGCAACCCGGTGCCATGCGCGGCGCGCCCTCCGCGGGTCTCCATGAGCACACGGCGTGCCACGCAGCTCCCTCCTGTGAGAGTTTCACGAGGAGGGTTCGGTTGTAGCGGCACAGACAACGCTTTGGTGTGTCTGCCGTTGCCTTGAGGTCCACATGGGGATCTCCAGGCAGCGGAGCGTCTGGACGCCCGTCGTCGTTCCCGGGTTCAGTCGTCCAGGAGAGCGGAGTAGGAGATGTTTCCCTCCAGCTCCGGCGGCGCTGTCGCGATGAGCCTCGAGGCCGCCCGGTTCTGCTGGTAGCCCCACAGCACGAGGTTGCCATTCTTCAGCGCCGCCAGCGCGAAGGGGGCGGCGTAGAGGGTCTTGACGCCGTCCTGGAGGTGCGCCTCGACGGCGGAGCTGTCTCCGCCATTCTGAGCCCTCCCCCACGTCACCACCGCGCCGTCCTCGCGCAGCGCGGCCAGTGCACCCCCTCTGAGGTTGGAGAAGACCTCGCGGACACCTGACTGGAGCTTCTGCCTGACGGTGGAGCTGTCTCCCCCGGAGCCCAGGCCTCCCCACGTCACGAGCTTGCCTCCGGCCTTGTAGCCCACGAAGGCGGCGTAGAACGCCTGCACCTTCAGCACGCCGCTGGAGAGCTCCTGGACCACCTCCGGGTCATCGACGTTGTGGTCGCCGCCGCCCGCGGAGTTCCAGTGGCCCCACGTCACCACCGAGCCGTCCTGCTTCCGCGCGGCGAACGCCCAGGTGGAGCCGTGCACGGAGACCACGCCGTCGCGGAGCTTGTCGGCCACGGCGGAGCTGTCCCCCCCTCCGCCACCAGAGCCCCACGTCACCACCGAACCGTCCTTCTTCCGCGCGGCGAAGGCCACGGCCGAGGCGGTGATGGACTCGACGTCGGAGCCGAGCTGCGATGCCACGTTCGCGCTGTCACCGCCGGAGCCACTGTCGCCCCACGTCACGACGGCGCCCCCCTTCTTCAGCGCCGCGAAAGCATGGGGGTTGCACTCGATGCGCACGACGTCGCTCTGGAGTTGGTCCCGCACGCCCTCCGGGACGTCCCCGCCGAACTGGGGATGTCCCCAGGCGAGCGCCGAGTCGTCATCCTTGTGGGCCGCGAAGGCCCAGCCGTTCTGGGTGATGTGTTTCACCCCGGAGCGGAGCTGTTCCCGGATGTTGCTGGGAGGGGAGTACATGCCCCAGACGATGAGCGCGCCTTGCTCCTTCTTGAACGCGGCGAAGGTGCCCTCGTAGGCGAACACCCGGTCCACGCCCTGCGCGATCTCCTCCGCGACGGCGGAGCTGTCCCCACCAAATGAGCTGTTCCCCCAGGTGACGACCCGCCCATCATCTCTCAGCGCGGCGAACGCGAACGTCGTGCTGTGGAGCTGGATCACCCCGGAGTCGAGCGCATCGCCCAGGTCCTCCGGAATCTCGCCTCCCATTCTGGGGCTTCCCCAGGTGACCACCGAGCCGTCCGCGCGCAGGGCGGCGAAGGCCATCGTGGTGGAGACCAGGGTCTTCACGTTCTCAAGCTTGTCCTTCACTGCGGAGGCATCACTGGCGGGATTGGCGGGGTCTCCCCAGGCGATGGCGGTTCCATCATCCAGGATGGCGGCGAAGGCCACGTCGGTCACGCCGTTGGTGTTCGCCGTGGTGAAGACATTCCGGGCGCGGATCCTCAGTCCGGTGCCGCTCCCATCGCCGTCCCGCGGCACCCGCACGTTCAGGTCCTCGTCCGCGCGGGTGTCTTGATACTCCACCCCCGTGCCCAGCTCCTCGTCGTTCGCGCCCTGCCACCGGACCGTGTCTTCGTTCGCGTTCGTCAGGGCCTGCAGGACTCCGCCCCGTGGCCCGAGGACATCCAGGGTCGGCTTTCGGCTCTTTGACATGATTGCAACTCCTCTCAAGGATTGACCTCTGAGGTGGTCAGGTGGAGAGGGCGATTCAAGCGGCCCCTGGGGATGCTCGCGGACGGAGCCACGGCACAGGGCCCGCGGCGGGTGCCCTGGGGGTCCTGCTCGGCTCCCCCGACCTTTGGACAGGGCGCGGAAGGCTGGCATCCTCCAGGATGGGCCACCCCTGACCCGTAGTTCCCTGACTCGGTGGAAAGGCTGTGGTCATGCGCTCCCGCGCTTGTATCGGGCTCCTGCTTCTTCTCTCCGCCTGCGCTGCGTCGACACCTCCTCCCAGCGCGCGGGGAGTTCGGAGCCAGAGACTCACCAACCTCCAGCGAGCGGCGACGCTGCCCTGGACTGATGAAGGACGCTGTGCCGTCCACGAGGCTTCGCAGCCCTGGTCCGTGGCCGTGGAGCGCTGCTTTCAAGTCCTCGATCAGGACCGGATCCGATTCCGCGACCCGACGGGACGGTGCACGGTCGCCTCCGCCGACGCGGCCACCCTGGGACTGGGGATTTGCGTCCTGGCGGCACCCGAGATTGTCGTGGGGGCGGTGATCGTCGTGGGCGTGGTGGTGGTGGGTGTCGCCATCAAGGAAGCGCTGGAGGCGTATGAGCTACGACACCTCTACCCGGAGGAAGCAGGGGCCGCGCGAGGCGAGAAGGTGGCCTCCCGGGAGGCTGAAGCGCAACGGCAGCCCGGGCTGGAGCCGGAGCCAGCAGGGCAGGGCTGGCGGCCCCCGGTGCCACCCGTGCTCGTGGACCGGACGCGCCATGCCAGCTGCGAGCCTGTTCCGGTGCCTCATGCGGGCGAGGATGTCCCTCATAACGACTGCGCCGATAGGTTCCCGCCCAACCGCTACCCCGGAATGGACGTGCTCGTGGAGGGTGTACGCTTCGATGCGCTGCAAGCGGGTGCGCGAGTCTTGTGGGAGATCAAGACCCATCTATTCGATACGTACAATGCGTTTGTCCGGAACCGGGAGATTGAGAAGGAAATCGTGCAACTGCACAGGGAGCGAGATGCTGCGGGCGCCTGTGGATACGACTTCGTCATTGGTGTGAGCACCGAAGCGCACAAACAAGCACTGCTCGATAAGGATCCCGAACTCAAAGTTGTCGTCACAAGGTGCCCACGATGATCGCTCAAAAGCGTCTCGTTCTTGTCGCGCATGGGCCTTCGTTCGCAGGCGAGGGCGGCCGTGCACTCGCTCTTGTCCAAGGGATGGAGCGGGCGTTCCCTGGTTTACGTTTAGTGTGGACCGTTTCCGAGGGACAGGAGCTTGTCGCATTACCCCAGCGCGACCAATGGCTCGCAGAAGCAACCAGGGACGAGAAGTTCCCTTTCTTGTGCAACGGGGACGAGAGCAACCCGGTGATGATTTCGGGTCTCCAAAAGCCGGCGGGCCTCAGTCCGGGTGGCCAGCCTCTGTTTGAAATGCATGCGGAGTTGCCACTGGACGCAATCAGTATCGCAGCAGCGGCGGATGTGCTGGAGGCCGTGGCGGAGGGCGCCCACGCGTACTGGGGGCATGCATCGCCGGAGGGCTATGGTTCAGAAGTCTCCGAGCAGATGCGCCGTTCGGCGCATGGGCCCGAGCGTTCACCCCGTGGGCTGCCCCTGCTCAAATTGTCACGGCATCTCCGTTCACCCGAGATCCCGCAGTACCTCGGGTGGCTGAACTACTGGTCGTCCGCCGCCGCGAAAGCGATCGGGTTCCCAGACTCGGCCCAGGATTCCGAGTTGCTCACACGGGCGCGGCGCACGGCCTCCAACGGGTGGGTCGTGCAGTTGACGGATGCGCCGCTCGATTACAACAACCCGGTGCACCTGGAAGCGCTCAAGCGCGCCTACGAGCGCTTCCCGGAGATCGGCGGGCGCACGGTCCCCTGAGCCGGGTGGAAGGGCGGGGCGCGTGCGCCTCCAGTATTCCCCTCCACCCGCCAGGTTCGCGGGCTAGTACTTGAAGCCCAACTGGAGCGACAGGCCGGGGTACTGATCCACGGCGCCACCGGCGATGTACGGGTCACCCACGTCGGGGTTGAACTTGAAGAAGTAGCGGCGCAGGTCCGCCTTGAGCCGCACGTCCAGGAAGCTGTTGAGCCGGTACGCCACGCTGGCGCTGCCGGTGATGGCGCCCATGGACGCGTTGGGGAACCACGTGTCGGAGTTCAGCTCGCCCGCGCTCAGCGGGTGCAGGTAGCCCAGGCGGAAGTTGAAATCGAGCTTCTGCGTGAGCTCCGCGCGCAGACCCAGTGTCAGGCCCGCGGTCTGGTACTCCACGTTGGGCAGGTCCAACGGCCGCTCGTCGTTCACCGGATCGATGCGGAAGGTGTTCATCCCGTAGGTGCCGGTGACCTCGAAGCCGTAGCGCTCCCCCTGACCGAAGGGCATCAGGTAGCGCAGGCCGGCCTGCCACTCGCGCGCGACGGTGGGATAGGACACCGCGCCCGTGCTGCCGGTGGACTTCAGGCCGAACGACTGGTCGATGGAGCCCGTGATGCCCAGCCGCGCCAGGGCGCCCTGCTTGAAGCGCGCGAGCGGATAGACGGTGAGGTCTCCGCTCACCTGCGGCGCGCCCGGCAACGCGAAGCCGCCCACGTCCGCGCCCAGCGTGTAGGGCCGCAGCACGCCGAACAGGTCGTCCTTGTAGCGCAGCGACCGGCCGAAGAGCTTCAGGCCCACCGCTCCCTCCACCAGGGTCGGACGGCGCCCGGTGCCCGCGGAGACCTTGGGCTCCTCCTCCGGCTTCTTCTCCTCCGGCTTCGGCGCGACGGCCACCGGCTTGCGCGCGGGCGTCTTGTCCTCGGGGACGGGCACGGGCGGCTTCGTCGCCGGGGGCGTGGGCGTCGTGTCCACGATGGGCGTCGCGGGCTTCACCGCGGGCTCGGGCTCCACCGCGGGGGTGGAGACGACGGCCTCCGGGGCGCGGCTCTTCTGGAGGCCCTTCTCCAGCGCCGTCCACTGGCGCTTCACGGACGCGGGCACCAGCTTCGCCGTCGCGGGGCGGGCGGCGGCGGGGGAGGCCAGGGCCTTGCCGTCCCTGCCGTTGCGCACGGTCAGGCGCACCTGCTGCTTCTTGCCGTTGGTGGCCGTGTCCGCGACGAGCAGGGCGCTCAGGCCCAGCTCGGAGGCCACGGCGGTGGCGCCAGCGGGCGAGGTGGGGTCCTGGCCCAGGCGCGAGGCGACGGTGCGCACGGCGGACTCGGGCACGATCTCATAGCGGGCCGGACGGCGGGCCAGCTCCGCTTCCAGCGCGTCGCGCGCGGCCTGCGCGTGCGGACCGGAGGCGAGCACCGCGACGCGGCGCACGTCGGCCTGCTTCGCGGGCTTCTTCTTCGCGGCCTGCGTCGTCTTCGCCGGCTTCTTCGGCGCGGCGTGGGCGGCGGGCCCCAGCAGGAGGGCGGCGCCCAGCAGGGCGGTGACGGAGGCGAAACGGGGGAGCGTCTTCAAGGCGAGCTCGGCTTTCCGTTGGTCAGCCACTCTTTGAGGCACGCGGTCTCCGCCGCGCTGAGCGCCGCGCCCTGCGGCATCTGCGTCCCACAGCCGGGGTTGGACGTCAGCTTCCTCAGGAAGAGCGAGTTGGCCGGGTTGGCGCTGTCCGCCATCGGCACGGCGCCGCACGTCGCGGAGGAGGTCGTCGTGTACAGGCGGCCCGGGAGGCCCGCGGCCTGCAGGTCCAGGCCCGCGCCAATGGACTTGCTGTCGGTGGAGTGGCACCCGAAGCACTGCGCCTGGAGGATGCCGGTGGCGGTGGTGCTGGTCGCGCAGGCACTGCCGGTGCCCCCGGTGAAACGATCGGGTTCATCGAGCCCGCCAGCACAGCCGGCGGAGGTGGCGAGGAGCGCGACCGCGAACAGCGAGGCCAGCGGGGCGCGGTACGGACGACGGGCGGCGGTAGGGTTCGCGAACAAGACGACCACGTGGGCAAGAGGGGGAGCCAACAAGTCGCGCAGCCTACCCGGCCAGAGCGTGACTGTGCACCCCTCAACGGATCCGATCTCACCGCCGTGACACGCGCTCCCCGGCCTGCCTGCCCGACCCCGGGTGGGCCGGTGTCACACCCGCCTCACTTCGCCAGCAGCCGGGCGCTACCGGCGCTTCTTGAGGAAGCGGGAGAGGCTCACCTTCCCGAAGCGGCCGCCGAACAGGTACCAGGTGAGCACCGCGCCGAAGAGCGCCGCCGCCACCGCGATGCCCACGATGCCCAGCACCGGCACGTTGCCGTACATGGGCGGCCGGGGCGCGAAGGCGATGAAGGCGCCCACGATGAAGCCGCACGCGCACAGGCCCAGGAAGGCGATGACGGCCACGCTGCGCAGGTTCTCGTTGAGCTTGTAGCGCCCGGCCATCAGCTCCTTCGCGTACGGCAGCGCGACCTCCAGGATGTTCATCTCCGGGTAGAGCCCGCGCAGCATGCCTTCGGTGGAGATGGAGGCGCGCGACAGGAGCGCGTACTCCTTGGGGATGCGGATGCGGTACTTCACGGCCAGGTCCAGCAGGTCGCGCAGGAGCGTGCGCGCGTCCACCTGGCCCAGCGTGGTGGGCAGGTGCTGGCCGAGGATGGACTCGATGTCGTTGCGAAAGCCCATCAGGTTGGCGCGCGCGTCGGGCACGCCTACGCGGTAGAGGATGCGCGCCACGGAGTCGCTGTCCTTGAGCGCCACCGCCAGGCACAGCATCACCAGCGTCTCCTGCATGGGGCGCGTGAGGCGGCCCACCACGCCGAAGTCCAGCAGCGCCAGCCGGTTGCCCTCCATGAGCAGCAGGTTGCCGGGGTGCGGATCGCCGTGGAAGAGCCCGTCGTCGAAGAGCTGGCGGAAGCTGGCCTCCAGGATGTTCTGCGCCAGCTGCTTGCGCTCCGCGTCGGACAGCACCGCCGGGTTGATCTTCTCCCCCCGGATGAACTCCAGCGTGAGCACGGTGCGGCTGGACAGCGCCGCGTGCACGCGGGGGATCTTCATGTACGGGCGGTCCTGGTGGGTCTCCAGGAACGCGCGGATGTTGGAGGCCTCGTTGACGAAGTCCAGCTCCTCGTGGATGGCCCGGTCGAACTCGTCCACGATGCCGGAGGGCGTGTAGATGCCCGTCTCCTCCACCACGGCCTCCAGCAGGCGCGCCAGTGAGCGCAGCACGCCCAGGTCCGCGTCGATGCGCTCGGCGATGCCCGGCCGCTGCACCTTGACGACGACCTCCTCGCCGTCCAGCGTCACCGCGCGGTGCACCTGCGCGATGGACGCGGCCGCGAGCGGCTCCGGATCCACGTGCGCGAACAGCTCGTGCACGTCCTTGCCCAGCGCGTCGCGGATCTGCGCGTGGATGGCCTCCAGGGGGATGGCCTCCACGTGGTCCTGGAGCGTGGCCAGCTCCTCCACGAACTCCGCGGGCAGCAGGTCCGCGCGGGTGGACATCACCTGGCCCAGCTTGATGAACGTGGGGCCCAGCTCCGCCAGGAAGAGGCGGAAGCGGCGCGCGGTGGACTCGCGCCGGGTCTCCGGCGAGACCTCCACCTTCTCCTTGCGGCCCAGCATGCGCCACACACCCGCGCGGTCGGCCACTTCTCCGAAGCCGTGACGGGCGGCGATGACGGTGATCTGCCGGATGCGGTTGAGGTCCTGGAGGATCATGGGGAGGCAGGTGGCGCGACCGAGGGCCGGGCCACGTAGCGCAATAGCACGTACCCCACCACGGCGGAGAGCAGCGAACCGGTGAGGATGCCCAGCTTGGCCTCCGCCAGCATCTGCGGCTGTCCACTGAACGCCAGTCCGCCCACGAACAGGGCCACCGTGAAGCCGATGCCCGCCACCACCGCCACGCCGTGCAACTGGGGAAGGCTCCCGCCCGCGGGCAGGGGGGACACGCCGGCCCTCACCGCCGCCCAGGTGAAGAGGAAGATGCCCACCTGCTTGCCCACGAAGAGGCCCGCGATGATGCCCAGGGGCAGCGGCTTGAGCAGGTCCGCAAGGCCCATGCCGGACACGTCCACGCCGGAGTTGGCCAGCGCGAACAGCGGCACGATGCCGTACGCCACGAAGCCGTGCCACAGGTGGACGAACCGGTTGAGCGGCGGCTCGATGTCCTCCAGCGCCTCCTCGATGTGCAGCAGCTGCGCGCCGCGCTGCCCTTCGTCATCCGGCTGCGCCACCAGGGCCTTGATGTAGTCCGCCAGCTCCTCCAGCACCTCGCGTCCGGGGCG
>SECN01000038.1 GCA_004173515.1 Myxococcaceae bacterium
CCCGCGGTGCGCGCGCCGCTTCTCGCCAGCCCTCCGATGTCGGGGGGAAAGCGCTCGGCGAGGAGGAGGACGCGGGGACCGGAGGCCATGGCGCGAAATCCTACCCATCCCGCACGGTTCCCCGCCTGCCGGTGCGCGGGATGGGTAGGATTTCGCGCCATGGCCTCCGGTCCCCGCGTCCTCCTCCTCGCCGAGCGCTTTCCCCCCGACATCGGAGGGCTGGCGAGAAGCGGCGCGCGCACCGCGGGCTCGCTCGTGCGGCTGGGCGCACGGGTGGACGTGGTCGCCTGGACGCGCACGGCGTCACCGGGTGCGTTGGAGACGGTGGAGGACGCGGGCGAGGTGTCGCCGTTCGCGAAGGGCGTGACGCTGCACCGGTTGGGATTGTTCGGCGCGGCGGACCTGTCCATGCAGCACACGCTGGATGTGCTCGGCCACCTGCACGGGCGGCGCAAGTATGACCTGGTGTGGGGGCACTACCTGTACCCGCCGGGGTTCCTCGCGGTGGTGTTCGCGCAGAGCGCGGGCCTCAAGTCGGTGCTCAGCGCGCGGGGCAACGACGTGGATCAGCTCATGTTTCCGCCGGGGGACTTCGCCCGGCTGCTCTGGACGCTCCAGCGCGCGGACGTGCTGACCGCGGCGTCCGCGGACCTGGGCCGGAAGATGGCGATGCTGCTGGGGCGCGACCCGGGCGTGGAGGTCATCCCCAACGCGGTGGACACGGCGCTGTTCTCACCGGGGCCGGGGGACGCGGCGCTGCGGGCGAAGCTGGGCATCGCGGAGGGCGAGGCGGTGCTCGGGTTCTCCGGGGAGCTGCGCCACAAGAAGGGGCTGCCGTTCCTGCTCGCCGCGCTCACGGAGGTGCGGCGCGTGCGGCCCGCGTGCCTGCTGGTGATTGGCGAGGTGCGCGCACGGGACGCCGAGCACCTGGTCGCCTACCGGTCGGAGCATCCGGAGGACGCGGCGCGCATCGTGGTCTCCGGAGCGCTGGAGTCGCCCGCGCTCATCGCGGAGCACCTGCGCCTGTGTGATGTCTATCTTCAGCCGTCGCTGTGGGAGGGCATGCCCAACGCGCTGCTGGAGGCGATGGCGTGCGCGAGGCCGGTCATCGCGAGCGACGCGGGCGGCATCCCGGAGGCGGTGGACAGCGGGAAGAATGGGTTCCTCGTGCCCAAGGCGCTGTTGAACCACCTGGGGCAGGCGTGCCTGGACGTGCTGGGGATGCCCGCGCCGGAGCGCGAGGCGATGGGGAAGGCGGCCCGCGAGCGCATCGAGGCGCGCTTTCAGGCGGACGCGGAGGCGGCGGTGCTGGAGCGGGTGCTGGCGCGCGCGAGGCCCAGGTCGTCCGCATAGGCGTTCACCAGGGCCTCTTGAGCGCGGCCCCACGGGAAGTCGCGCTCCACGCGGGCGCGGGCGCGGGCGCTGAGCGAGGCGCCGAGGGTGGGGTTCGCGAGGAGCGACTTCACCGCTTCGGCGATGGCCTTGGGGGAGCCGGGGCGGATGCGGAGGACTTCGGTGTCCTCCGCGAGCGAGCGCACCACGGGCAGGTCGCTGGCGATGACGGGCGTGCCGGTGGCCATGGCCTCCAGCAGCTTCAAGGGGCAGCAGCCCTGCACGCAGTTGCGGTCGTTCACAGGCAGGGGGACGAGCACGGCGTCACAGGCGTGGTGCAGGGATGCGAGTTCCTGTTGGGGCAGGGGCTCCAGCAGCTCCACCGAGCCCTGGAGGAGCAGGTCGCCGCACCGGTCCAGGAGGGCGCGGCGCGCGTGCTTGCGCAGGGGGCCCACCAGCGTGAGGACCACGGGAAGGTCGCGCAGCAGGAGCCGACAGGCGTCCAGCGCGTGGTGCACGCCCTGCCACGAGGTCATGGTGCCGCTGTAGAGCAGGCGCAGGGGGCGGCCGGGTTCGGGTGCGCGGGGTGGGGCGTAGCGGAACACGTCCAGGTCCACGCCGTTGGGGATGACGCGCAGGCGGGCGGGGTCCGCGCCACGTGAGACGAGGTGCTCCGCGGTGACGGCGCTGGGGGTGACGAGCAGGTCCGCGGCCTGGAGGCAGACGGCCTCCTGCGCGAGCAGCTTGCCCATGAGCTCCGCGTCGTCCGCGACGTCCGGGTGGTGGTACTTGAGCTCGATGGAGGGCAGGCCGTTGACCTCGTACACGAGGGCATCGGTGAGGGACGCCTTGCGCCGGGCGATGGGGTAGCCCTCGAAGATGGAGCGCACGTGCACGACCTTCGCGCGAGGCCGGCCCTGCCACCACGCGCCCAGGTGCGCGCGGAACGTGAGGGCCTGGGCGACGAGGTCTTTCCGCGTGCACCCAGCGGGTGGTAGGTGACGTGGGGACTGAGGGCAGGCGGGGGAGCGCCCGGCGCGTCGCCGATGGCCACGAGGTCCATGGGGCCGAACGCAGCGCCCAGGGCTTCGACGAAGGCCCGGATGTGCACGGCCGCGCCCTTGGGGGCGGGGAAGCGGTCGAAGGACGCGTAGACGATTCCGGAGGAGGACACGGAAGAGGGTGCTAGCGCGATGGGGGCGTTACGGCAAACGTGCCGCCGGCGGGGTCAGGCTTCTTCGTCTGGGAGGAGCGTGCGCAGGAGTTCGTCGTCGGGACCGAGCGGGCGCCAGCCGGGTGGCGGCGGATGGGCGAGGAGCGCATCGCCACATGCGATGCGACTCCCAGGGCAACGGCACGGCCCACCTCGTTGTCCACCTGCCTGCGCACGCGGGGAGGCGCCACCCGAGGAGGCCTCTCTGACGGAGCGGAAACCGTCGGTATGCCGACGGGCCTCTCGCATTTTCGCGCCGTGACGCCGCGCCCGCGAAACAACCGAAGCAGTGTTGTCCTCAAGGGCCTCAATCAGTTGATCACGAACTCAATCGGATAGTGGTCGCTCACCATTCTCATCGATTCCGTGTCCAGTTCGGGCTGGGTGTACCGATACACGGCGCGGCCCTGCGTGGCATTCGCGGTCATCTTGCTGCCCGCCACGACGGCTCGGTCGTATGCGCAAATCGTCTTGCCGACCGTGGTGTCGGTGCCATCCCCAATGAGCCAGGTGAACCGGGGGTCCTTCCGCAAGGGATTCGTCGCCCAGGCTTTCTTGGGAAGATAGTTGCAGCCTGCGTTCCAGTTCCCCATGAGCACGCTGTCGATGACTCCCCAGCGCTTCACCGCGTCGTCGTAGACCTTGACCAGGGAGCCGATTTCCACGTTCACCGACGCGCGATCCGTGTGGCTCGAAACGACGAAAAAATCATTCACCTTCGCCTGGGTGGTGCTGAACCTCACGATGAACGGCGCGCGCTCGAAGAGGTTGTCGGGGCTGGCATGGTGGTAGCTGTCGACCACCTTGAGCGCACTCTTTTTGTAGATGAAAGCGTATTGCTCCGTCGCGTTCGTCCGACCCAGACGATTGCTCACGATCATGCTGTATGCGTTTCCTGTCACAGCGTTGAGATGGGCCAGGAGGGTCATCCTCGCGATGTCGGTCGTGTCTCGAATCTCCTGCACGAGGACGAGGTCGTACTGTTTGAGGGTGCCGACGATGATCTTCATGACGCTCATGTTCTTCGCTTTTGACGGACCGAAGATCTGGATGTTCCAGCTCGCCACTTTGATGGCAGCCGAAGCGTCCTGGGCCCATGTCATCGAGCCCAGGACGCACAGTGCTGTGACGAAGGGGCGTATGAAGGTCTTCAACCTGTCCATGCAGAATCTCCGGTAACGCATCGTCGCGGTGTCGTGCGACGTCCCCGTGCAATGGGGGCTCACGTAAAGGTTGCGTTGCGGTCAGGTCTCTTCGTCCGGTAGCAGCATGCGAAGGAGTTCGTCGTCAGGGCTGAGCGGGCGCCAGCCTGGGGGAGGCGGATGCGCGAGCAACGCATCGCCGGCCTGCAGTACACGCGCTCTGTGCGTTTCAGGAGCGTGGGCGGACCAGGAGCCGAGCGGCATGGCTACGTCGAAACGGTTGGAATCGTCCACGACGGCAGGCCAACCATCAGGGAGTGTTTCGGCGAGTTCCCGCACGAACATATCGCGTACAAAGCGCGTGACCTGCTTGCGCCGCTGCGCTTCGGCAAAGAGCCCATTCATTACCTGCACTCCCGCGATGTCATCCTTGCCGAGCTCTTCAGCCAGGGCCACCAGTGAGACCGCAGGGCGAGCTTCCGCGAAGGCAGTGAGCGAGTCGTAGCCGCGTTCACGAATCCGCTCATACAGTCGGACCGTCCAGTTGCCCTTCCAGGCTCGCCCTTCAGTCATCGCCTTTTCCCTGGAGTGAAATTCATCGGGATACTGTAGACCTTCATTTGGCTGGCGACGATCTTCAAGACCTCATTCCGATTGAGCATCCTGCCTGCTCTGGCTTCGGTGTCTCTGAGGGTTTCCATGATCAGCCGGTTCCACTCACCGGGCCATTTGCGGGCCCTGTGCCAGTCTCCGCCACCATGAATCGCCTGATGATCGGCCGCGTCCATCCTGACGCAGAACTGGTCGATATCCATGGCGCCCTTGAACCCGCGCTTCTCGAACCACTCCCGGTGTTCTTGCGGCAGGACGTGGTGCTTGGGCGCGTCGGACATGCCCGCCCCGGCCCTGCCGGTCTCGTGCATGGCGCGCACTTCGGGACTGTCGCCCAGTGCGTCTCGCACTCCCTGGGGCAGGTCCCGGTTCGACTGGGCCATCAGCACCTGACCGGCGTGGATGCGAACGGCGGAGCTGACGGCGGGGATTGAGATGACGCCCGCCTGCGCGAGCCGGCGCATCATCTCCACCCATTCCGCGGAGACGACCCGCCGTGTGCTCGTCATCACTCCGCCTGAACTCATTACGAGGCCCACGCCCAACGTGGCGGGCGCGGCGGGCGGGAGTCTTGGCAGCGACATTTTCAGGACCGAGACCATGGTGAGCATCTCCATGAACTGCGCCACAGCGATGACCTTGCCGGCCTGCTCCATTGCCATGCGCGCACCCTCGCGGATGGAATGGAACTCGCGGGTGAGTTGCGCCATCACGCCGGGAAGGGCGCGGGCGGTGGCTTCGACCTGATCGGGCTCCATCGAAGCAAGCGCCAGCATCGACGGCTCGATCAACTTCTGCACGCGGTCCAGGTCCACGAACAGCAGTTCCGTTGAGTAGAAGGGACACTGCTCGCGCACGACGTCCGCGAGTTGAAGGAAGTCGAGCCAGGCCGCGAGCAACATCGCGCCCGACATGGCGGCCTGGAGCCGTGGGCCGGCCATCCGGAGCAGGCCCACTTCCAGGTCCGCATCCTCAAGCGCCCCGGAGGTGTTCGCGAGCAGGGTGGCGCTGCCCACTGCACCCTGGATCCAGGGCAGTTGGTTGGAGCCATAGGCGATGTACCGGTTGAAGACGTCGTGCGACTGGTACGCCGCGAGCTTGGGAATCGAACGGGAGAAGTCGCCCGTGGAGACCTTCACTTCAGCGATGGCATCGAGCACGGCCTGCCGGGTCTGCGCGGTGTCCGGTTCGTCCCTGGGTCGCTGGCGGCGTGAATCCGCGAGCGAGACGGGGGCCGCGAGGGAAGACCCCGTGGACCCTGACGTCACACGCGACGCCTGACGCAGGGAGCCCCCTCGTTCAGGCACCGAAGCGCAGGCCGTGGCCCATAGCGCAAGGCCCAACAGCATGACCTCGGAGCGCCGTGGCCAGCCCGGTCCCCAATGAAACGATGGTTCCACGCCATCGCGCACCGCCTCACGGCCCTGCATCCGCATGCTTGCTCCCGGGAATTCGCGGCAGCAAAGGGCACACGTCTGACATCCCCTGGGGCCCGTCGCATCCGCGCCGAAACTTCGTGCAAGATGGCGCGCATGTTCATGAGTTCCGTGGTGATGGTGGCGCTGGTCGCGGCCCCGGCTTCTGCTCCGACCCCCGCTCCGGCTCCGGCCGAGTCGCGCATGTGGAAGGTGACCGGCACGGACGTGATGTTCGTGCAGTCCCCCAAGGACCTGCGCGCCTTGCGTGGCAACAAAGAGGTGTTCGGCCTCCAGTCCCGCAAGGCGGAGTTCCTCTCCAACTTCGAGGCTGAGCCCGACACGGACGTGTCTGATTGGGAGGGCTCCGAATCCCTCAACGTGCTGTCGGTGGTGGGGCCCTGGGTGAGCTACGAACAAACCGCTGAGGGCTACACCGGCGGCGCGCATCCGTATGCGCACACGGGCTACGTCACCCAGGACGTGACGAAGGGCAAGGACGGCTTCTCACTGCTCGACGTGTTCGCGGAGAAGGACGTGCTCGCGGCCCTCAAGGCGGATGGCTTCGTGCGCAAGCACATCGACGACGAGGCGGAGTTCAAGAGCGCCACCACCGTGGAGTCCCTGCTGGAGAGCCTGGGGCCCGGCGAGGACTGCGTCGGCTTTGAGTACGGGCTCGACTCGGTGAAGCGCTCGGTCGCGTTCCATCACGTCGAGGGGGACAAGGTCGCCGTGCGCATCGCGTTCGGCTACGCCGGGGAGATGTGCCGCGGCAACAAGTTCGTCGTGGGCGTGCTGCTGCCCATTCCTAAATCCCTGCGGCCTGCGTTCGACCGCGCGGCCAAACGCGAAGAGGGCTTCCTCATGAAGGACGCGAAGGCGGCGAAGGCTCCGTCCGTCCAGTTCACGTGGGAGCCGCCAGCACAGAAGAAGCCCTGAACAACGACGCGCGAGAGCAGTCCACCCCCTCGCGCGTCGTGGACCCGGAAGCTCAGGCCGGCCGTTCGACGTGGCCGTCCGCGTGGCGCGCGAAGCGCCCTTCTTCCTTCCCGTGCACGGGATCCGGATTCGGCCACGGCCAGCCGCCGAAGCCCGTGCGCTGGTAGTCCGCGAAGGCCTGCTGGATCTCCTGCCGCGTGTTCATCACGAACGGCCCGTACTGCACCACCGGCTCACCGATGGGCCGCCCCTGGAGCAGCAGCAGCTCCGTCACGTCCGCGCCGTTCTCCAACGCCACGTCCACGTCGGCTCGCAGTTCGATGGCGCGCGACGGCGGGATGTCCCGACCGCCCACTTTCAGCGTGGAGCCCCGGAAGAAGTACAGCATCCGGTTCGTGCCCTTGACCGCCGCCGGCAGCGTCCACTTGGCGCCCGGCTCCAGCTTGAGCGTCCAGATGGCCACGTCCGCGTCGGCGTGCGCGGCCCAGGACTTCGGCGGCGGAGGCGGCGCCTTCACGTCGTCCAGCCGGCCCGCGACCACGGTGATCTCCGTGGCGCGCCCCGCGGCGTCCTTCGCCACGTGCCGGGGGATGGCCTGGTTCCAGAGCATGGAGAAGTGCGGCTCCACGTGCTTGCTCGCGCGCGGCAGGTTGAGCCAGATCTGGAACAGCTCCAGCGGGTTCGGCTTGTCGGAGCGCAGCAGGGGAAACATCTCCGAGTGGTTGATGCCACTGCCCGCCGTGAGCCACTGCACGTCCCCCTCGCCGAAGCGCGCCGCCGCGCCCAACGAGTCGGAGTGGTCGATGAGACCGTTGCGCACGATGGTCACCGTCTCGAAGCCCCGGTGGGGGTGCTGCGGGAAGCCCGGCACGACGCTGCCGTGGTACATGTTCCAGCCGTCCCGCCCGCCGAAGTCCTGCCCGATGTCGCGGCCCGTCAGCGGGGCCGCCGGCCCAAAGCGCTCGTTGCCCGCGGGATACCGGTCGTCGTGGTGCACGCAGAAGAGGAACGGATCCGGCGTCCGCCATGGCATCCCGAGCGGATCCACGCGAATGACGGCTTCTGTTTGAACACCCTGCTGCTGACCCATGGCTTGCTCCCCTGCTTTGTCCGAAGCGCGTGAACACCCCACGGCGGTGGTGACCCCCGCCGCCGCGATGAGCTTCAGCGCTGCTCTCCTGCTGCTAGCTGGATGCCCGCGCGGAGAAGCAACTGGGCACGCTGACGACGACCGCGTGGCTCTCCATCATTCCTGGTGGGGTGCTGGTCCTGCTGTCGTCCTATGGCCTCTGGGCCAGCAGCGTGAGCGCGGACCGTGACCTCCTCGAACTGGCCCCGCAGCTCTTGCAGTACGGGTTGCTCCTGGGCCTCCTGCTGGCCGCCGTGGGGGGCCTGCTCTTGCTCTGGCGCGCCCTGCTGAAGCCGCGCGACCTGGACAACCGGCGCTATGGCCTGGCGCGCGTGCTGCTCAAGCGCCTGCACGTGGACCTGGCCCCGGACGCGCCCGTGCGGCTGAAGCTGGACCTGCGGCAGCCCGACGTGCGGGAGAAGCGCGTGAAGCAGGACATGGTGGGTTGGTGGAACACGCAGTTCTTCGTCGACCCGTGGTTCACGCTGGAAGCCCGGCTGGCGGATGGCACGTTCCTGCGCATCCACATGATGGAGAAGCTCCAGAAGCGCTATCGCTACAAGACGAGCGCCAGCGGCAAGATGAAGAAGAAGACCAAGACCAAGGGGTTCGCCCGGCTGGAGGTGTCC
Source organism: Myxococcaceae bacterium (assembly GCA_004173515.1). Classification (GTDB taxonomy): domain Bacteria; phylum Myxococcota; class Myxococcia; order Myxococcales; family Myxococcaceae; genus Corallococcus. The sequence goes on from SECN01000038.1 coordinate 8,412, forward strand.
CTGCGTGTCAAGCCGCTGCGCCACCCCGGGCTCGGTGCACTGAAGGCGCGGGCCACGAACGCCACGCGCCTGCCCCGGCGCATCGAGCTGGAGCGGGTGCGCGTCGCGGCGGACCGGCTGTCCCTGCGTGTCCGGCTGGCCGGGGACTGGGTGGCACAGGCGCAGAAGGCCCCTGACGACCCGGAGACGCCCTCCTTCTGGAAGGAGGCGCTGGAGAAGGACGACGCGTCCCACACGGCGACGATGATGCTCCTGAGCCTCTACCAGGTGGTCCACTACGCCCGGCTGCGCGGCAAGCGGGAGGCGGTCCGGGCCCGGCGACAGTCGGTTTGACCTGCCCGGGGGCGCCTCCTACGCTCGGCCGCGGCCGACCGCTGGACGGTCCCCGCTGAACAAGGCTCCTCCCCGTGGCGCTCGACCTCTCCGCCTTCCAGAAGACGCTCGTCTACCAGGCCCATGCCCCCGTGCCGGAGGTGCTGGAGGACCTGAAGGTCATCGGGCACCTGGACCAGAAGGCCGAAGCGGTGCGCCGCACGCTGTGGATCGCCGCCTGGAGCGTGCTGGCCGCGGGCCTGCTGTCCCTCTTCGTGCTGGGGCCGTTGGGGCTCGTGCCGATCGCCGCCTCGGCGGTGCTGTTCATCGTGCGCGCGCGCCGCCGCCGGACGGACCTGGAGGACCGGCGCTATGGGCTGGTCACCACGCTGCTCCAGCGGCTCCAGGTGGACCTGGCGCAGGATGCGGTCGTGGACCTGACCCTGGACCTGGCGCCGAACGATGAGGCGCGCAAGCGCGTGGACCAGGGCTCCAAGGGGCGCTGGAAGTTCGAGGACTTCACCGACGCGTGGTTGGAGTTGCAGGGCCGCTTCGCGGACGGCACGCACCTGCACCTGTCCATGGTGGAGCACCTCCAGAAGCGAAGCCGCACGCAGCGCAACGCTCGCGGCAAGACGAAGACCAAGCGCAAGCAGAAGGGCATGGCCCTGATGCAGGTGGCGCTGCGCGTGAAGGCGGAGCGCTACCCCGGGCTCGAAGTGGCGTACGGACAGGTCCAGGAGGCCGCGCGCCTGCCCCCGGGCATCACGCTGTCGAAGATGCGCGTGGCCGCCGACAGGCTGTCGCTGCGCGCCCTGCTGGGCCATGACTGGGTCGCGCGCGAGCCGAAGCCCGCTTCCCTTCGGGCCTCCCTCGCGATGGCTCCCAGCAAGGGCCGCAAGCCCCAGGTCCCGGTGGCGCCACCCGGGAAGCACGACGCGTCGCGCGCCGCGACGATGATGCTGCTGAGCCTCTACCAGGTGCTCAACTTCTCCAGCTCCCAGCGCAAGCGCTCGGATGCGAGGGCCACTTCATGAAGCCGCATGTGCTGTTCCTCGTGGGCGTGCTCGCGACCGCCTGTACGCAGGGGGGCGCTCCCGCCTCGAACGAGGGCGCCCCGCCCACGCAGGCGAGGTCCGCCACGGCGGCGGAGCCGAAGGAGGCTGGCGCCAAGCTCAAGTTCAAGGACGGCGATGACCGCGAGCGCTTCTCGCTCAAGCCCAAGGATGACGGCGCCAAGCTGGTGGACGGCGAGGACAAGGAGCTGGCCCGCTACAAGTGGAAGGGCGGCGAGCTCAAGGTGTCCGGTCCGGACGACGCGGTGCTGGCGTACGTCACCGGCGGCCCGGACGTGTTCCAGGTGAAGGACGCCGCGCGCTCGGCCGTGCGCTACACGCTCGCGCGGGAGGGCGCCGGCTGGAAGCTCACCGACGCGCAGGGCGCCGTGCTGAACACCGTGGCCTCCGAAGGCGGGGGCGCGTCCGTGATGGGCGCTTCCGGCGCGGAGGCGCTTCGCGTGAAGGTGCGCGAGGGCAAGCTGTCCCTGCGGGACCCGTCGGGCAAGACGGTGCTCGCCACCAAGACGCCGGTGTCCCCCGAGGCCGCCGCGTGCCTGGGCTTCGACTCCCTGGACCTGCCCCTGCGCATGGCCCTGCTCTTCCGACTCCAGAACCCCGCGGGCGCCGCGGCACCCTGAGCCTTCAGCCATGTCCCCTTCCTTCGCCTCCGCCGAACACTGCCTGGAGACCTCCGGCTTCCTCTTCTCCCACGCGTGCGAGCGCGGGGCGGCCACGCAGTGCATGCGCTGCCAGAAGCCGGTGTGCGCGCTGCACACGCGCATGCTCGACGGCGGGGAGGCCGTGTGCGTGTCGTGCGCCCGGACCGCGGACAACGGGGACGAGAACCGCGACGGCTCCGAGACCGACTGGGATGAGGACGACCCCAGCTACTACTACGACAACTACGGCTATTACGGCCGCGACGCGTGGAGCACCTCCGGCACCTCCCACGACCGGAACGACTTCACCGAGGCCGACGGCGAGAGCCTGCGCCGCGAGGATGACGCCTCCTTCGAGGAGGACCTGGGCGGGAGCTGAGCGCCCGTGCGACGTCTGCACTGGCGCGTGTACGCGCTCGGCGGGGGGCTGGGACACCTGACGCGCGCCTGCGCGCTGACCCGCGCCGCCGTGGCCCGGGGCCATGCGGTGGACGTGCTCACCAACAGCCCGTTCGCGCCCGGCCTGCCTTTGGAATCGCTGCTGGGCCCTGGCGCCACCGTGCACCGCCTGGACGCGCGCCTGGACAAGGCGGCCACGGTGGCGGCCGTCACCGCGTGGCTCCAGGGCCCGCCGCCGGACGTGCTGGTGGTGGACACCTTCCCGCGCGGTCTCGCGGGAGAGCTGGTCGCGCTGCTGCCCGCGGTGCGCGCGCCGCGCGTGCTGGTGCACCGCGACCTGAACCCCGTCTATGTGGAGCGCTTCGACGTGGCGCGCGCGGTGGACGCGTTCGACCTGCTCGTCGTGCCCGGCGAGGACGCGCCCTTCGCGCACCACCCGCGCGCGGTGCGGACCGCTCCGTGGTTGCTGCTGGACGCGGACGCGCTGCTGTCCCGCGAGGACGCCCGGCGACAGCTGGGCCTGGACGCGACGGAGGCCCGACCGGTGGTGGCGGTGCTGGGCTGCGGCCGGCCGGAGGAGGTGGTGGATGCGCGGGACACCGCCCGGACGCTGCGCGGTTTGTTCGGAGCACGGGCGGAGGTGCGGTGGCTGGTCCCCTGGGCCGCGGATGGGGCGGGTCCACCGGAGGCCACGGCGGTCTGGCCGGCGCTCGCCGTGCTTCCAGGCGTGGACGTGCTGGTGGGGTCCGGCGGCTACAACACGGTGCAGGAGGCGCGGGCCACGGGGACACCGCTCGTCGCGTGGGCCCGGTCCCGGCTCTATGACCGGCAGGCGCTGCGGCTGACCGACCGCGAGCGCATCACGGACGGGGGGGAACTGGAGGCGCGGGTCGCTTCCCTGCTGGGGTCCGCGACCCGCCAGCACCCCGCGTCCTACGTCAACGGCGTCCACCCGGCGGTGGAGGCCATCGAGCAGCTCGCGCTCAGTGCTTGAAGCCCTGGTGTCCGGCGGCCGGCTCGATGCCGTGGGCCATGACGAAGTGGTAGAGCACCTGGGGGTCGTCCTTCGGTCCGCCCATCAGCTCCACCAGGAAGTGGCCCGCCTGCGGGTCGGCGTCCGGATCCGGGGAGACGGTGACCTCGGAGACCTCGCGGCCCACCATCACCATCTCGCCCACCAGGGACTTGCCCTTGATGAGCTGGAGGACGTGCTGGCGCTCCTCCTCCATCAGCATCCAGTGGAAGTCGTCGTGGTCGAACAGGGTCATGTCCGGCGAACCGCACCGCAGGATGCAGTTGGTGTGCTCCTGGATCCATCGCCAGAAGGCATCGAACGTCAGGGTGCGGGCCGGTGGGGAGATCAGATCCATCGGGGGACCTCGTCGGAAAGGGGCGGGCGCCCGGACGCCAGCCAGCGCGTCGGGGTGCGTGTGCGTGCTGCCTAGCATGGCCGGGCCTCGTGGGGCCGGCTCCTTTTCGGGCCGTGTTCGAAGGCCGGCCTGCCGACCGGGGGAGGCGAATCCCCGATATCGGACGCTTGTTGCTCTCCTCAGGAAGAGGGTGACGTTGAAGAGGGTTGGCGCCGCCCGGAGGGAGGATGCTCGAGCATGATGAAGGACGCCGGCCGGCAGACCGCACGGGGCGCGCGATGAGTCTGCGCGCCTTCTTCTCCACCGTGGTGGGCGTGCTGGTCCTGCTCACCGCCGTCTCCGCCACCCTGCTCGCGGTCTTGACGAGCACGCTGGAGCGCATGGCCTCCACCGTGAGTGAATCCGTGGACGGGGTGCGGCAGGCCGAAGAGCTGGAGGTGGACCTGCTCGTCCACTCCCGGCTCATCTCCGCGCCGGACACCCCCATGGTGGCGGACCCCTCGCGGGGCCGCACGCCCGCGGAGATCGAGGTGGACCTGCACCGCCAGTTGGGGGAGCTGCACACCACGGCCTCCACCGAGGAGGAGCGTCAGGTGGTGGCGGTGGTGGAGCGCGACGTGGCCGACTACCTGGGAGCGCAGCGGCGGCTGTCGGAGGAGGCGCGGACCGCCCTGCCGCATGACGCGCGGGTGGTGCGCACGCTGGACGCGGCGCTGCGTTCGCTGGAGCACCTCATCGAAATCAACGTGGACCAGGCCCAGCAGGCGCGCGTGCTCGCGGCCCACTGGAGCGAGACGGCGAACATGCTGGGGCTGGCGCTGGGCCTGCTGCTGCTGGCGACGCTGGGGCTGGTGGTCTTCTGGCTGCGGCGCTTCGCCCTGCGTCCGGTGGCGGCCCTCCAGCACGCGATGCGCGCCTTCGGCACGGGCGGCGACAAGGGCTCGCGCGCGCCGGAGGAGGGCCCGTCGGAGATCCGCGACATGGCCCACACCTTCAACGAGATGGCGGAGAGCCTGGCGCACCAGCAGGAGCAGCAGCTGGCGTTCCTGGCCGGCGTGGCGCACGACCTGCGCAACCCCCTGTCCGCGCTGAAGCTGTCCACGTCGCTGACGGCGCCCGGCCGCGCGGAGGTCACCCCGGAGCGGATGCAGCGCACGCTCGCGCTGGTGCGCCGGCAGGTGGCCCGGTTGGACCGGATGGTGGGCGACCTGCTGGACGCCACGCGCATCGAGGCGGGCAAGCTGGAGCTCCAGCCGGAGGTGCGCGACACGCGCGAACTGGCGCGCTCCGTGGTGGAGCTGTACCAGTCCAGCGACCCCGGCCACACGCTGGAGCTGGTGGTGCCCGAGTCCGCGGTGCTGGTGCGGGCGGACCCCGCGCGGCTGGAGCAGGTGCTGACCAACCTGGTGAGCAACGCGCTCAAGTATTCGCCGGTGGGCAGCCGCGTGGAGGTGGCCGTGCTGGGGGATGCGGACCACGCGGTGGTGGCCGTGTCCGACCAGGGCATCGGCATGTCGCCGGACGAACTCAAGGGGCTCTTCGTCCCCTTCCAGCGCGCGGGCAACGCGAAGCAGCGCGCCCCGGGCGTGGGGCTGGGGCTGTCGGTGTCGCGGCGGATCATCGAAGCGCACGGCGGCCGCATCGAAGTGGAGAGCCAGCCCGGCCAGGGCTCCGTGTTCCGCGTCCACCTGGCCCGGGTGTCCGTCGGGCCCCCGGGCCTGCCCGCCGCCTCCGACGAGGAGGAGCCCGCCCCCGGGGAAGGCCCCGGCGCCGTGCACTGAAGGCCAGGGCCAACCGTTGCCTGCCGCGCGTCGGTGTCGGGCCCGGGCAGGCAAAGGGATGCGCCCGGACGGTGCAGGGCGTACCTTGCGGCACCAACGTCAGGAGCCGTCTGGATGATGAAGATTTCGCGCCGGGCCGTACCGCTCGCCGCCCTGCTGGTGCTGGGGGGATGCGCGGGGCGGACGCAATCCGCGCCGCCGGAGGCCGCCGCCGAGCCCGTGCAGGCGCCGCCCGCTGTCGTCCAGTCCACGGAAGGGGGCTTCAGCGTGGCGTTCCCCGGCCCCGTCACCGAGGAGCGGCGGGTGCAGCCCACGGACGTGGGCGAGGTGACGCTGCACACGTTCATCGCCGCGCGCACGGCGGAGGACACGGCCTACTACGTCTCCTACACGGACTTCCCGCCCGCGGCGGTGGCCCAGGTGGACCCGCGCGACGTGGTGAACCGCGCCAGCCAGGGGGCGCTGGAGGCGCTGGGCGCCACGGGCATCTCCGCGAAGCCGGTCCAGATGGACGGGGGCTTTCCGGGTCAGGAGGTGGGCGGCCTGTCCGGCCCGCGCCGCCTGCGCGGACGCTTCTTCATGGTGGGCCCGCGCCTGTACCAGCAACTGCTGCTGCACCCGGACGGGCGCCCGCCGAAGGACGCCGACCGCTTCTTTGATTCGTTCCGGTTGGACCCCAGCGTGGCGGGGCGGCTGGGCAACGCGACGCGCGGGGGGACCTGAGCGTTCTTCAGTGCAGGGCGTGCACGAAGCGGCGCACGCAGGCGATCAGCACGTCGCGGTCGAAGGGCTTCTGGAGCACCTCGCGGATGGCCGGGTGCTTCTCCTCGCCGGAGCTGATGGCCACGACGGGCACGTCCGCCAGCGTGGGCCGCAGGTGAAGTGTGTCCAAGAGCCGCCAGCCGTCCTGGCGCGGCGTCCACAGGTCCAGGATGACCAGCGCCGGGGGCGGATGGGTCGCAAGCCACGCGAGGGCTTCGTCCCCGGTGGCGGTGGCGACGGTGGTGAGGCCTTCGGCGGTGAGGATCTCCACGAGCGCGTCGCGCAGGTCGCTGTCGTCCTCGACGATGAGCAGGGTGGGGATGGGGCGGCTCATGGAGACCGACCCATAGGGCAGTCGCGCGCGGGGTGACAGGGAACATCTGCCGGATGTGACCGGCAGGTACCGGGGCCGCTCAGGGCTTGTCGAACATGGCCTGGAGCACGCGCCAGGCCATCTTCACTTCGGGTCCGGAGCGGCACGCCAGGTAGTCGCAGATCTCCGCCACGCCGTCGGAGCGCTCCAGGTCGAAGGAGTGGAAGAGCGTCTTGAGCGACACGTCCAGGCCCACGGACAGCTTGCCCAGCGTGTCGAGCGACGGGGAGAACCCGCCGCGCTCGATGCGGCGGATGGCATCCACCGACAGGTCACTGCGTTCGGCGAGCGCTTCCTGGGTCAACTCACGACTGGTGCGCATGCTGCGCACGTGGTCGCCAAAGCGTCGGTGGAGCTTCGTCCACGATGTCAGCCGGTTCTTCCCCATGTTCGCGGCGGATAATTTGGGGACGCGCAGCGTTGTGTGAAGGGCGCATGTTCGCGGCCTGACCGTGCATTCGCACCAGGGGCGAGCTTGCGTTTCTTCCAGGGCGCCGCCGCTGTCTGGAGCGTGGGGTGCTGGACGGAGGGGTGGGTCCTTCGTCCAGGCAGGGGCGGCTCGCGGGGCGGCCGAGCGGCGGGTAGGGAACATGCGCAGGCCCCCGCTTTCGTCTACGCTCGGGGGTCACATGACGGTTCCCGAAGTCTCGCGGGGGCGCGGGCGGGCGTGGCTGCTCGCCCTCCTGGCGGGTGCCCTGCTCCCCGGGTGCGAGTCCCGCACACCCTCTCACCGTTTCCCCCTCACGACGCCCCTGGTGAAGTCCGCCGCGTCGCCACCCGTGCGTCCGGAGTCCGCGCCGCCAGAGCCGACCGGTGATGCGGCACGGCCAATGGACGCAGCGAATGCGTCCGCCGGGGTGTCACCGCGCGGGGAGGCGGCGTCCGCGACGGATGCGTCCGACGGGACTGGACCGTCGGCGGGGGCTCCCGTCGATGCTGCCCGGCCCGTCGTGGCTCGCGTGGACGCAGCACGACCGGTGGATGCGGACCCCGAGGTGGCAGGGTCGGTGGATGCACCCGCGCGGCCGGTCGTGGCCCGCATGGAGGCGGTGGATCCGCGGGGTGCGAACTCTCACGGCAAGGCGTCTCCCACGGCTTCGTTCCGCGCCCTGCCGCCTCCCACCGAGCGGGGCCGTCGCCTGCTTGCGCTGGGGACGCGGCTGATGGCGCCGGGGGGCGCGGTGGAGGATCCGTGCCTCGAACCGGGTGACACCGGGTGCGCACGCTCCGCGCTGACGCCGTTCTTCACCGCGTTGGACGGGCTGGCCTCGGGCCGCGCGGATGTGACGAAGGAGCCCACGGTCATCGCCGCGTTCGGCAACTCGCTCATCGCGGGGGACCGCATCGTGGACGTGGTGCGCGACGAATTGGTGTACGGCTTTGGCGGCGCGGGACGCGGCGTGCTGCTGGTGGACCGCATGGCGCCCTACGGGGGGCGGTCGCGCACGGCCGCCGTGAGCAACGGCTGGGAGCCGCGCACGCTGGGCGAGCTGCGCGCGCCGCCGCACCCGTTCGGCATCACCGGCGTGTACCACGTGGCCACCGAGGCCCGGGCCCGGGGGCGCTTCAAGCTGGAGGGCGAGCCGCGCGGGACGCTGTGGTGGAAGGACGTGAAGGACGCGGGCCGACTCGCCGTGTCCGTGGACGGCGCGGTGCTGGCGCGCACGGAGCCCCAGGGTGACGGGGCCAACCGCACCACGACCTTCGACCTGCCCGCGGGCGCGAAGTGGCTGGACGTCACGGCCGAGGGCAAGGGCGCCGTCGTCCAGGGCGTGGTGCTGGAGCAGGACGGGCCCGGCATCGTGCTGGACATGCTCGGCGTGCCGTCCGCGGATGCCACGCTGTACGCACGCATCGAGGAGGACGCGCTGAAGGCGCAGCTTCAGCAGCGCGACCCGAAGCTGTTGCTCTTCTTCCTGGGCGGCAACGAGTCCAAGCGCCTGGAGTGGAAGCGCACCGACCTGGACACCGTGCGCCGCGACCTGACGGCCCTGCTGCGCCGCACCCGCGCCGTGTCGCCGGGCAGCGCATGCCTGGTGGTGGGCCCGATGGACGCGGTGCAGGACGGGCACGTGAAGGGCAAGCCCCTGACGCAGCGCCCGTTCCTGGAGTCCGCCATCGCCGCCGAGCGCGAGGTGGCCCTGGCGGAGGGCTGCGGGTTCTTCAACCTGTTCGCCGCGATGGGCGGCGCCGGGTCGCTCGCGCGCTTCAACCAGGCGGGGTTCATGCACGACGACCTGGTGCACCCGCGCGGTCAGGGATTGGACCTGCTGGGGCAGTTGGTTTCGGACGCGTTGCTCAAGGGGTGGGCAGCACAGGGCGCGGAGCTGGCCCCGCCGCTCACGTCCTCGCGCGAGGAGGCCCCGGCGTGGCCCGGGAATGGAAGCGGCCAGACCGCGGAGGACGTGCGATGAGGCGTGCATTCGTCGCACTGTGGCTGCTGATTGGGACGCCCGCGCTCGCGGTCCCCGCGCAGGCGCCGCTCGAAGCGAAGGCGGCCGCGTCGGAGTCCGGCGCGAAGCCCGTCGAGCCCGCGTCGGAGTCCAGCGCGCCGGAGTCCAGCGCGAAGGTCGTCTCGCGGTTCCCGCCGGAGATGGAGCGGGCACTGGACGCGCTGGTGCGCGCGGACCTGAAGCAGGGACCGACGGCGGGGCTGTCGGTGGGCGTGATGCGGGGCGGTCAGCGGTGGATGCAGGGCTACGGCTACCGCGACCTGGGCAAGAAGCTGCCAGCCACGGTGCGCACCACGTACCGCATGGCGTCCATCACCAAGTCCTTCACGGCGGTGGCGGTGTTGCAGCTCGCGCAGGCGGGCAAGCTGGACCTGGACGCGGACATCCACACGCTGGTGCCCGAGTACCCGGTGAAGCAGTGGCCGGTGACGGTGCGACAGTTGCTGGGACACCTGGGCGGAGTGCCCACCTACGACAGCCCGAGCGCGGGCAACAACACGAAGCCGGTGTCCACGCGCGAGGCCATCGGGTTGTTCGCCGAGCGTCCGCTCGTGTCGGAGCCGGGCACGCGCTACCTGTACACGACGTGGGGCTTCAACCTGCTGGGCGCGGCGGTGGAGACGGCGTCGGGCCAGTCCTACCGCGAGTACCTGCGCGACCACGTCTTCGGGCCCGCGCACATGTCGCACGCGGACCTGGACGAGCAGGGCACCCGCGACGCGCAGCACGCGGTGGGCTACCGCGTGGCGGGCGGCACGCTGAAGCCGTCGCGCTTCCTGGACGTCACCAGCCGCTTCGCCGGTGGAGGTACGCGCGCGACGGTGGAGGACCTGCTGGGCTTCGCGCGCGCGGTGATGGACGACGCGCTGGTGACGCGCGAGACGATGGGGCGCATGCAGGCGACGATGGTGACGCGCGACGGGCGCATCACCGACTACGGCATGGGCTTCGCGACCTATCCGCTCCGGGGTCACTACATCGTGGCGCACGCGGGCGGACAGCCGGAGACGACGACGCTGCTGGTGTTGCTGCCGGCGGAGGACACGGCCATCGCGCTGGCCACCAACGTGGAGGACGAGGCGAAGCGGCTGCGCCGGCTGTCCCTGCGCCTGATGGAGACGGTGCTGGACGAGGGCGCGCCGGCCCGGGGTGGCCACTTCACGGACCCCGTGGACGCGGTGGAGTACGAGGGCCTGGGGCGGCTCGCGAGCTACGGGCTCGCTTACCACGACTGGGCCACGCGAGGGCCCGGCACGCTGCCGCCGGAGGCCGACCTGCCGGGTGCGTTCGCGAAGGTCACGGCGCTGTTCGAGCGGGCCACCATCGCGCGGGACACCCGGGGCGCGATGGAGCGGATCCGCGGCGCGCACGAGCCCCGGGGCGAGTCCGTGTTCATCCGCGTGGGCGCGCACATGGCGGCCACGGTGGAGAAGGTGCTGGGCGTGGAGCGGCTGCGCTCGTACCGGACGCAGGGCGCGGCGGCCTTCTTCGCGGACTACCTGGCGGCGTGCGAGTCCCTGAAGTGTCCGGAGACGGAGCGCTTCAGCAAGGGCCTGCGGGACGACGTGGCCCGCTTCGTCGCGGGATGGAAGCGCGCGGAGGTGCCCACGCTGCGGCGCTCGCGGCTGGAGGACGTGAAGGACCCCGAGCGGCTGTGGCCCGCGCTGAAGGAGGCGGCGGTGCGCGCGCCCTCGGTGCGGCCGGACTACACGGATGAGCTGCTGACGCTGGCGGACCGGGCGAAGCGCAAGCCGACGGACCGGATGCGCTGGCTGGAGCGCGCGACGGAGCTGCATCCGGAGTCGATGGACGCGCAACTGGCGCAGGCGGTGGGGTTGCTCGAAGCGGACCGCGAGGCGGAAGCGGGCCCGCACGTGCGCGAGGCATTCGAGACGCCGGAGGGGTCGCTGGTGCTGTCGCCCGCGGGCTTCCTGCGAAGGCTGCTGGACACGCGCTCGCCGAAGGTGGCCAGGGGCCTGCTGCGCGCGGCGGTGACGCTGCATCCGGATGCGCCGGAGCTGTGGGAGGCGCTGGCGAAGCGTGAGCGGGCCCTGGGTGACCCGGGCGCGGCGAAGGTGGCGCTGGGACAGGCGAAGCGGGCGCGACAGGTCCGTGCGGCGCAGGAGGCCCGGGCTCCGCGCACCCCGGGCATCGTGGCGCCCGCCGGAAGCGCGCCGGACAAGGCTCCCAGCGGGACGACGTCCCCCTCGGTGCCGGTGGACCCGGAAGCTCCGCCGGAGCCGTAGTCCGGGCGATGGGGGGCCGCCCGCGCGGTGCGTGCGTGCCGCAAGGCCGCATGCTCGACGGCGCCCGGGCCGTGCGAGGATGCGCGGCGATGACGCCTTCCTGTCCTTCCTGTCAGGCCCCCTTCGTTCCCGGTGCGCAGACGTGTGGCGCGTGTGGTTCCTACCTGTTGGTGGCCCCGACCCCCGGCAGCTCCGAACCTGTCTGCGCGGTGCATCCCGAGTGGCGGAGCGTGGGCACCTGCACCCGCTGCGGTGCGTTCGCCTGCGCCAGCTGCCTGCGCCAGGGCCCCGAGGGCGTGGTGTGCGCGAGCTGCCACGACCGCGCGCCCATGGGCACGGTGCCGTGGGACCGGCGTGAGGAGCTGGGCACGCTCAAGGCGTTCTGGCAGACGTGCCTGGGCATGCTGATGCGGCCCACGGAGACGCTCAAGGGCATCAACCCCGACGCGTCGGTGGGCAGCTCGATGCGCTTCGTGCTGCTCACGGGGGTCGCGGGCTTCGTGACGACCGGCCTGCTCTATGTCGTCCTCTTCGGCGGCATCATGGCGTTCGTGCCCGACACGGCCGAGAACACCGCGTCGGACTCCATGGGGTCCGGGACCGCGAAGGTGCTCCTGGTGGTGGGCGCGCTGGCATGGACGGTGGCGATGCCGTTCTTCAACGCGGGCATGACGTTCGTGCTCGCGGGCCTGGACCACCTCATCCTGCGCATGGGCGGCGTGGAGCGCGGCTTCTCGGTGACGATGCGCGCGCACGCGCTCTCCCTGGCGCCCTACATCGTGGGCATCATCCCCTTCGTCGCCGTCTACTCGGCGCCCTTCTGGGCCATGGGCCTGCGCGTGGTGACGTACCGCACGCTGCACCGCACCACCTGGGGCACCGCTGGCGCGGGCGCGCTGCTGGCGCCGGTGCTCTCCTGCTGCCTCTGTGGCGGCGGCTACGCGGCCATCATGTTCGCGGCGTTCAAGGGCATGTCGGGCAGCGGGGACTGAGCGTCGGTTGAAAGCCCGGGGTGCCTACTGCTGCCCGGAGGCGGCGGTGGCGCCGTGGGGCACCAGGGGACTGGCGGCGGGCCAGAAACGCGCGCCCCGGAAGCCGTCGAAGGACGCGGCCAGCCGCTTGGAGCCCAGGTCATAGACGCGCGCCTGCGTCGTGCCCGCGAGCAGCATCAGGTCCCCGCGCGCCATGGCATGCACGGAGCTCTGGGCCGGCAGGGACAGCCCCTGCGGTTCAGCGAGGTGGCCGTCATCCACCTCCCAGCGCACCGGCATCATCAGCGTGGTCAGCTCGCCCGCCGTCTGCCAGGAGAAGAGCGGACCGCTCCGGGTCTCCACGCGCGCCCAGCCGCCGAACACGTCGTGTCCCCGGTGCGCCACCACGGCGTCGAGCCGCGCGGCCTCCTGGCTGCCCTCGTCCAGGGGCTGGGCCGCCAGCGCATCCGGATCGCCAGACACGGTGGAGGACACCAGCATCTCCGCGGTGGTGAGCGCGAACACGGCGTCCGCGTCACCGCGCGTGGCCACGGTCTCGATGCGCTTCCACGCGCCGGTCTCCAGGCGGAACGCATGCGCCAGCCCCGCGCCCTCCTGCATCTCCGGGATGGGGATGCGCCGGCCGTCGAAGAGGAAGAACTCCTTCGAGCCCTCCGCGCGGCGCACCAGGTCGCCGGTGTGCGCCACCAGCGCCACCAGCCGGCCCACCGAGTCGAAGCCCACCGCGCCCGTCTGGCCCTCCTCCGGCAGCAGCTGCGCTGAGGCCAGTCCGGACGTCAGGTCCACCGTCCACACGCGCCCGGGCCCCCGGGCACTGCCGCCCGGGTCCCGCACGGCCGCATGCAGCCCATCCGCGCTCCAGGCCAGCTGGAGCCCGTCACACGCCGCGTCCACCGTCACCAGGGCCCTGCGTCTGCCGTCGGACTCCAGGCGCAGCCAGGTACAGCCCGACGGCGCCGCGTCCTGGAGCACCGACAGCGAGAACGGCGCCACCTTCACCAGGGTCACCGCCGCCGGGGGCACGGGCTGGGTCGCGGAAGGCTCCGGGGGCTTCTGGCAGGCGCTCACGAGGAGCACGGCGCTGACGAGGCACGAGGTGCGGACCATTTTGCAACCCTTCCGGAAAAAGATGACCTCCACGGAATATGGCAGAACGATGGGTGGGTGCGGAAGACACTTGGAGCGCACACGGAATGGCCCGATGCGTCATCCGGGTGATTGCCGTTGAAGACAGACATCTGGAGATGTCTGGGATTGAGGCCGGTGAAGCACGCGGTGGCTTCAGGTCCCGGGAACGGCTTGAGGCGTCTGGGCTTTCGCTTCCGCGGACTCGGCGAAGGCCTTCTCGAAACCGGGGCTCGCGACCAGCTTCTTCACGAAGTCCTGAGCGGCGGGCATGAAGGCATGCGCGGTCAGCCTGCAGGCCTCGTCTCCAAAGATGCCCGTGGAGAAGCTGCCCACGTGGGACACCTGGAAGGGCTGCACGGAGCCGGCCGAGACGAGCGCTGCCAGGGTCCAGGTGCCGTTCGTCGAGCTGAAATCCACTTCGCGGATGCTGGCGGAGACCGCCACCTGGCTCTTGTCCGAATAGACGCCCGCCATGCGCAGGTCATCCTCGAGGGCCCCCTGGAGGTACTGCTCGAAGGTCTTGTAGTCCGGCGGCGCTACGGGACCCGCGCCGCGACAGGTGATTTCCCTCAGGGGTCCGGACTCCGAGATGAAGCCAGACACCTTGAGCGCGCCCTGCGGATACTTCCGTTGCAGCGTCCGGAGTTTTTCCACGTTGCTCACGGACACCGTGTAACGCGAGGGCGTATAGGCTCGACATGCGGAGAGCAGCAACACGGCGACAACGATACCTACGCTTTGAATCGAGCGGATCAACCTGTTTCTCCCGGCGAGAAGTGGCCCGACTCTATCGTCGTCATGTTGGGATTTCATGGATGGGTGGCGGCTACCCCAGGCTCACAATGGAATCGTGTATGGCAGTGGTCCTGACGCACGCACTAGGATGTAAAGATGGCGAACGGCAAAAGTATTCGGATCTATCTCGATGCCGGTGACGTCTCCGGAATCAGATATGCGGAAGTGGTCAACTGGACCGGACAGGCATTGCTCTGCCCCCGCGCCAGGATTTCTGAGCTTTCGAGCTGGTCCGATGAGATTCAGCGGCCAGGCGTCTATTTCTTGATTGGCGCCGACCAGTTGACGACGCGAGAAGTGTACGTGGGTGAATCAGAGAGCGTGCTTGAGCGCCTTCAGCAGCAGCTTGCGGAGAAGGACTTCTGGCAGGAGGCGGTGGCTGTCACCAGCAAGGACGAAAATCTGACGAAGGCGCACGTCCGCTTCCTGGAGGCTCGACTGGTCGAACTCACGGGACAGGCGGGTCGTTACCGGGTCGTGAATGGCAACCAGCCCGGCCGCCCCGGCCTTCCTCGCCCTGACCGTGATGCCATGGAGGAATTCCTCGGCCATCTCCGCTTGCTGCTGGGGGCACTGGGCCACCGCATGCTGGAGCCACTCCTTGATGGAAAATCAAAAGAGCCAGGCTCGAATGCCGAGGCCTCTCAACTGACGTTCACGGTGAGAAACGCCAAGGCACAGGGGGTGGTTACGGACGAGGGCTTCGTGGTTCTCAAGGGGTCGACAGCACTGGCTCAAATGAATCAAAGCATGAGCAGCTACGCGGCTTTCAAGACGGAACTCATCAAAGAAGGCAAGTTGTCTGGGACCGGCGATCTGCTGACGTTTGGCGAAGATGTGTTGTTCTCCAGCCCAACTGCAGCTGCGGCGATCATCTCAGGTAGTTCGACAAATGGTCGTGTTGCTTGGCGGAATGCTCAAGGGGTGACCCTGAAGCAGCTTGAGGAAATGCAGTCGAAGCAGGAGTCCGCCGCTATGGGCCTGCCTGCCGCTACGGAATAGCGCCCCTACAGCGCCATGTACGCGCGCGCCGCCGGCACGGAGTAGAACTTCCCCTCCGGCAGCACATACGCGGTGAGCTTTCCGCCATACACGCAGCCTGAATCCAGCCCCAGCGCGAACGGGTGCTTCTGCAATCCGCGCATCGCGTCGTGCCCGAAGACGACCAGCTCCGGCCCCGTCCACAGGCTGCCCCACGGTTCGCCCGCCTCCAGCCGCTTCGACGGCGTTCCATCCGCCGCGATGCTGCGCATGTTCAGCAGGAACTCCTCCTTCTGCTCCCCGAGCGGCACCCCCGGCACCAGCCCCGCGTGCACCGCGATCACGTTCAGCTCCGGGAAGTGCTCGTAGGCGGGCAGCGTCGCCAGGTACGCCCAGTCCTCCGCCGTCAGCGTGTCCAACACCTGCCGGTGCTCCGGCTTGAGCTTCTTGCCCTTCGCCGCGCGGCCCGCGTGCCAGCGCAGCACGTGCGCGTCGTGGTTGCCCTTCACCGCCCGGAATCCCGACTCCCTGGCCCGCCGCACCACCCCCGCGGAATCCGGCCCCTTCGCCACCAGGTCCCCCACCAGCACCACCCGGTCGGAGGGACTCCAGCCACACGCCTTCAGGAGCGCATCCAGCTCACTGGAACAGCCGTGCACATCCCCGATGAAGAGCGTTCGCATCCCACCCCCTCTTTAACGCACTGGCCGCGTTCACCCTGCCCGGTTTCTCGGGCCCCTGACTTCCAGGGCAGGGCTCGCGCGCCGCGTCACTCGGAGTGGGTGCGCAACAGCCGGCTCAGGCTCACGTCCAGCTGGCTGGAGATGAGCCTCAGGACGCTGTCCAACTGCGAGCGCGTCAGCCGCAGCCGCTCCGTCAGCCGCTGGCGCGTCCCGTCCAGCAGCTCCTCCTGCGCTCCCACCACCCACCGCGCCGCCGTGGAGCGGTGCACCCCGTACAGCGCCCCCAACTGGTCGATGCCCAGCCCGTCCAGGTACTTCAAGCGCAGGAAGTTGCGCTGCCGCGCCGACAGGGCCGCCAGCGCCGCCTGGAACGACGCGCTGAACTCCGCCCGGTACGTCTGCTTCAGGTACGCCAGCTCCGGGTCGTCCCCCGGCGCCACCAGCATGGACAGGTCGCCGTCCTCCGACTGCGCCTGCCCCGAGCGCTGCCGCTGCCAGTCCAGCGCCAGCCACAGCGCCGCCGCGCGCACCCAGCCCGCCAGCGGCCCCGTGCCCGGGTAGGCCGCCAGCCGCGCCGGCGCCTCCGCGCTGCCCACCAGCATCCGCTGTCGCAGCAACTGGCGGACCTCGTCCAGGCCCGCGGCGGGCAGCTTCAGCCGGGACACCGCCGCGTCCACCTCCGGCATCAGGCGCGCCTCGAAGGTGGCCAGCGCCGTGGGCAGCCCGTCCGCCGCTGCCCGCGCCAGGTACACGTCCGTCATGTGCAGCTTGCCCCAGGCCTCCTCGTTGCCCTCGGCGGGGATCAACCGGGCCAGGTGCGCCGCGAAGCGCGGGCCCTCCAGCGCCACCCCGGGCCAGGACTGACGGGCCGCCTCCAGCGCCGCCGCCAGTCGCTCCTGGAGGACGGGCAGGGCACCAGCCGGCTCCGCTCTTCCTCGGGCGGTCATGAACGCCTGGGCTAGGGGCAAATCCGGGAGGGCCACGCAACCGCACACTATCACCGCGCCCTGTCACGCCGCCGGACCCCTCATCATCTCGCAACGGATTGCCCCCGGTCGGGTGTCCCCCGGCACACGCTCCCGCCGCACGCCTGTCCACCCCCGCACGGCCGCCGCGCCGCGAAGGGTTGTCGTCCGCGCACCCCTGTCCGCCCGAGTGGCATCCGGCCCCCCGTGGCTCCCAGGCCACGGACGCCCATGGCCCGGGCTTTGCTGGTAGACGGAAAAAAGGCAGCGGTGGTGCTGGACGGTGTGGAGGTGTGCACGTGGAAGAAGTCGGTGGTGGGCCCGGTGACGCGGTGCACTCCTCGTGGTTGGAGTTGAGCGCGTCGCACCTGCGGCACAACGTGGCGGCCTTCCGCGCGCTGGAGTCCTCCGGGCCCACGCCCCGGGCGCTGGGCGCGGTGCTCAAGGGCAATGCGTACGGTCACGGGCTCGCGCAGGTGCTGCCCCTGGTGCACGCGGGCGTGGACGTCCTCTATTTCATCGCGCCACAGGATGCGCTCACGGTGCGCGCGCACGAGGCCGCGCACGGGCTGCCCGCGCGGCAGGTGGTGGTGCTGGGCGCGGTGTCCCCCGAGGAGGCCGTCGTCCTGGCGCGCGAGGGCATCGACGTGGTGGTGGCGGACCGCTCCTGGGCGGACGCGGTGCCGGGCCTGCGCGCGGCGAAACCGCCGCGCCCCCTGCGCGTGCACGTGCACCTGGACACGGGGCTGGGCCGCGAGGGCTTCACGGCGGATCAGCTCCCGAAGGAGACCCAGTTCCTCGCGGACGCGCCCGACGTGTTCGAGACGGTGGGCGTGCTCAGCCACTTCGCCAACACGGAGGACGTGACGGAGCAGGGGTACGCGCTCGCGCAGTTGGACGCGTTCGAGACGGGCCTCGCGCACCTGACGGCGCAGTTGAAGCCCGCGAAGCCGTTGCAGCGTCACATCGCCGCGAGCGCCGCGGCGCTGGTGCTGCCCCGGGCGCGCTACGAGGCCGCTCGGGTGGGCATCTCCCTGTATGGCCTGTGGCCCTCGCCGGAGACGCGGCTGTCGGCGCGGCTGGTGCTGGGGGAGCTGCCGGTGCTCAAGCCGGTGCTGTCGTGGCGGTGCCGGAGCCAGGTGGTGAAGTGGCTGCCCACGGGCAGCTACGTGGGCTACGGGTGCACGTACCGTTGCCCGGAGCCCACGCGCCTCGCGGTGCTGCCGGTGGGCTACTACGACGGCTACCCGCGCCTCGCGTCCGGCAAGGCGCACGTGCTGGTGAACGGGCGCCGGTGCGCGGTGCTGGGCCGCGTGATGATGAACCACCTGATGGTGGACGTGACGCGCGCCGTGTCCGACGAGCGCCCGGTGACGGCGACGCTGCTGGGCCGCGACGGCGAGGAGTCCGTGTCCGCCGAGTCCCTGTCCGGCTGGGCGCAGACCATCCACTACGAATTGCTCACGCGCCTGGGCTCGCACCTGCGCCGCGTGGTGGTGGAGTAGACGCCAAAGCCGGTGGGGGAGGCTCAAGCGGGAAGCCTGCCTCCGCGGGCGAGGCGTCACAACCGGTCCGACAGTCGGACCCGTTCAGACCGCGCCCGATGACCGAGCGTTCCTCAGTCCCTGCGTGCCGGCTCGGCGACTGGGCCCTGCGTCAGTCCGGGCGACGCCGCCGTCACCAGCGCGGCGGGAGGCTGCACCTTCCAGCGGCGGTGCAGCCACAGCCACTGCTCCGGATGCCGGCGGATGGCGCGCTCCAACGCGGCCGTCACGCGGGCCGTGTGCTCGGTGATGGGGTCCGCGAACGCTCCCGGCGCGGGCGCGGGAATGGGCCCCTCCACCTCCAACCGGAACCGTGCTCCCGGGCCCGGCGGACGCACGCCCACCACCACGAACACCGGGGCTCCCGTGCGCTCTGCGGCCACCGCCATCGCGGGCGTCGTGGACGCGAGCCTTCCGAAGAACGGCACGAACACCGCCGCCTTCGCCGGCAACGCCTGGTCCAGCAGCATGAACGCGGACTCACCCCGGTGCACCGCGTCGGTGATCTCCTGGATGGCGCCCTTCGGATAGATGAGCCCCGCGCCCGCGCCCAGCCGGTTCTCCGCGATGCGCGTGTTCAGCGCGCCCTTGAGCGGCCGCACCAGCGCGTTGAGCGGCACGCCCAGGCGGATGAGCATCTGCCCCACCAGCTCCCAGTTGCCGAAGTGCGCCGTCACCAGCATCACCCCCTTGCCCGTGGCCACGTGCGCCTTGAGCGCCGCCCACGCCTCCTCGCCCTCGATGCCCTGCTGGTCCCAGTCCTTCGTCATCCGGTCGCCCGACGGCAGCGACTCCACCACCACGCGCGCCATGGTGATGTATGCGCCGCGCGCGATGGCGTGCCGCTCCGCCTCGCTCTTCTCCGGCATCGCGTGCGCCAGGTTGTCCAGCGCCACCTTGCGGCGGATGCCCAGCGTGTAGGCCAGGTTCCCCACGAAGCGCGCCAGCGCGTCCCGGGCTCCCGGTGACAACGCGGTGAGCAATGCCCAGACGCCGCGCGTCAGCAGCGCCACGATGGGGCCGGGCGGCTCGCCGATGATGCGGCGCAGGTGCTCCGGTGGCTTCTTCCCCTCGGGAGGGGTGTTTGTTTGCGCTGGGGACGGATGGGCGGAGAGGGGGGCGGACACGGCGGGCACTCCACCGCGAACACGACCTGACAGCAAGGCCACGCAATGCTTGCACATCGCTACCTTGCTCGGCCCCTCTTACGACACACTGCCCGGCCATGCCCAACCTGCTCCGTCCGGTGGCCCTGGCCACCGTTACCTTCCTCGCGGCATGTGGTGCCCGACAGGGCAACACTCCCGCTCCCGGCGCCGTCGAAACACCGCCGGTCGTCCAAGCTGCCGCCGCGCCCACGCCGCCCGAACTGCGGCTGCCCGACGACGTGCGTCCCACCCAGTACGCCATCGTGTTGAAGATGGATCCGAAGGTCGAAACCTTCGAGGGCACCGCCGACATCACCCTCGACGTGAAGAAGGCCACGAGCCTCGTGTGGCTGCACGGCAAGGGCCTCATCGTGAAGGAGGCCACCATCGAGCAGGGCGGCGTCACGATGCCGGTGAAGCCGTCCTCCAGTGGCGAGGACTTCCTCGGCCTGTCGCTTGCGAAGCCCCTGGTCGTGGGCGGCGCGAAGCTGCACCTCGTCTACACGGGCAAGGCGTCCGAGCGCGAGACCTCCGGCGCCTTCCGCGTCAACGAGGGCGGCGACTGGTACGTCTACACCCAGTTCGAACCCCTGGGCGCGCGCCGCGCGTTCCCGTCCTTCGACGAGCCCTCCTTCAAGGTCCCCTTCCAGCTCACCTTCCACGTGCCGCAGGGCAACGTGGCCGTCACCAACACGCCGCAGCTCGCGGAAGAAGCCGGCGCGGACGGCTGGCGCATCTTCCGCTTCGCGCCCACGCAGCCCTTGCCCAGCTACCTCATCGCGTTCGGCGTGGGCCCGTTCGACTTCCTGCCCGCGCGCGACGCCGGCCTGAAGCACGTGAAGACGCGCATCATCACGCCCAAGGGGCGCGCCAGCGAGGGTGCGTGGGCCGCGAAGGTGACGCCCGACATCCTGGAGCAGTTGGAGAAGTACTTCGGCATCCCGTACGCGTACGAGAAGCTGGACGTGCTCGCGGTGCCGCTGATGGGCGGCGCGATGGAGAACCCGGGCCTCGTCACGTTCAACTCGCGCCTCATCCTGTCCCGGCCGGAGAACGACTCGGTGGGCCGCCAGCGCGCGTTCGCCAACGTGCAGGTGCACGAGCTGGCGCACCAGTGGTTCGGTGACCTGGTCACCATGGCGTGGTGGGACGACCTGTGGCTCAACGAATCGTTCGCCTCGTGGATGACCCCGCGCATCGTGGAGGGGTGGCAGCCCACGTGGGACGGGCCGGTGGAGCGCGTGCAGGACCGCAACGGCGCGCTGGAGGCGGACAGCCTCGTGTCCGCGCGCTTCATCCGTCAGCCCATCCGCAACGCCGGTGACATCCAGAACGCCTTCGACGGCATCACCTACGGCAAGGGCAGCGCGGTGCTGGCCATGACCGAAGCGTGGCTGGGCCGGGAGGTCTTCCAGAAGGGCATCCAGCGCTACATCCGCGCGCACGCGGGCGGCAACGCCACCGCGAAGGACTTCGTGGACGCGCTGTCCGCCGAGTCCGGCAAGGACGTGGCCTCCGTGATGAACAGCTTCCTGGACCAGACGGGCGCGCCCTTCATCACCGCGACCCTGCTGTGCGACGGCGGCAAGCCGCGCGTGGCCCTCACGCAGGAGCGCTACCTGCGCCTGGGCTCCAAGACCCCGGACATGGCCCAGTCGTGGAAGGTGCCCGTGTGCGTGAAGTACCCGGGCGCCACGAAGGACGTCACCGCGTGCACGCTGATGACGGAGACGAGGGCGGAGCTGCCCTTGCCGGAGGCCAAGGCGTGCCCGGCGTGGGTGTTCCCCAACGTGGACGGCGCCGGCTACTACCGCGTGCGGCTGGCGGACGACACGCGCGCGAAGCTGATGAAGGCGGGCCTGACGAAGCTGTCCCGCGCCGAACGCGTGGTGCTGCTGGGCGACGCGCTGGCGCTGGCCCAGGCGGGCGTGCTGCCCGCGGCGGAGGCCCTGCCGCTGCTCACGCGCGTGGCGGAGGACCCCGACCGGCAGGTGCTGGAGGCGGGCATGGAGCTGCTCGACCTGCTGTCGTCGCGGCTGCTCACGCCCGCGCAGGAGCAGGAGCGGTCCCGCTACATCCGCGACACCTTCGGTCCGCGCGCGCGCAAGCTGGGCTTCAAGCCCCGCACGGGCGAGTCCGAGGACACGCGCCTCTTGCGGCCGCGCCT
Source organism: Myxococcaceae bacterium (assembly GCA_004173515.1). Taxonomy (GTDB): domain Bacteria; phylum Myxococcota; class Myxococcia; order Myxococcales; family Myxococcaceae; genus Corallococcus. The sequence continues at coordinate 30,228 of SECN01000038.1, forward strand.
GCTGGAGCTGGCCGCCAACGAGGGCCATGATCCGAAGCTCGTCGCCGAGGCGCGCACGCTGGCGGACCAGTGGCTGAAGGACCGGCGCGCGGTGGCCGCGGAGCTGGTGGGGCCGGTGCTCTCCATCGCGGCGAACCACGGCGATGCCGCCTTCAACACGAAGCTGGTGGAGGCGCTGCGCGGGGAGAAGGACCGCTACACGCGTCAGCAGCTGCTGGGCGGCCTGTCCCAGGTGAGCGACCCCAAGCTCGTGCAGGAGAATCTGAAGATGCTGCTGGAGCCCCAGACCGACCTGCGCGAAAGCATGTGGCTGCTCTTCGGTGCGTCGCGCGACCCGCGCACGCAGGACGTCGCCGTGGACTTCGTGAAGAAGAACATCGACACGCTGGTGGGCACCGAGGGCAAGCCGGGCCTGTTGCCCGAGGGCATGGGTTCGCGGCTGCCGTACATCGGCGCGGGCTACTGCGACGCGGGCAAGCGCCAGGAGCTGGCGGCCCTCTTCGAGCCGCGTGGCAAGCAGCTCGCCGGTTCGGAGCGCGTGCTCCGGCAGGTGATGGAGATCGTCGACCAGTGCGGCGCGCTGAAGGAGAAGCAGGGCGACAGCATCCAGTCCTTCCTCTCCGGCAAGACCCCGAAGACGCCCGAGGCGCCGCCCGCGCCCCTGTAGTGCTTCACGCCCCACGCTGAAACGACACCGGGCCCGCGTGATGTCACGCGGGCCCGGCTTGTTTGAAGGTCTTCGCGGAAGAGGGCGAAGGGCTACTTCCTGCCGCGCGTCATGAAGGACATGAGGGCCTCGCGGGCCTCGTCCGAGTGCAGGCGCTGGATGAACTCCGCGCCTTCGCGCTTCATCGTGGTGTCCACCTGCTCGCGCAGCGGGCCGCGGATGAGCTGCTTGGTCACCTTCAGCGCCTGCGCGGGGCGGGAGGCCAGGGCGCGGGCGCGCTCGGTGGCGACCTCCTTGAGCTGCGCTTCGGGGACGGCCTTGTTGATGATGCCGGCGCGCAGCGCGGTGCTCGCGTCGAACGGGTCTCCGAAGAGCAGCAGCTCCGACGCCAGCGCGAAGCCCGCCGCGCGGGGCAGCAGCAGGCTGCTGGCGCCTTCCGCGCACAGGCCCAGGTTGACGAAGGGCATGCAGAAGCGCGTCTTGTCCCCGGCCACCACGTAGTCACAGTGCAGGAGCATGGTGGTGCCGATGCCCACCGCCGCCCCCTCCACCGCGGCCAGCACCGGCTTGGCCATGCTGGCCAGGGCGCGCAGGTAGCGGAACACGGCGCTGTCCTCGCCCGCGGGCGGGTGCTCCACGAAGTCGCCAATGTCGTTGCCGGCGGTGAACGCGCCGCCCGCGCCGGACAGGAGCACCACGCGGACATCGTCCCGGCGGTCCGCGTCCAGCAGGGCGGCCGTGGCGGCCTCGTACATGGCGTGGGTGAAGGCGTTCTTCTTCTCCGGCCGGTTGAAGGTGACGGAGAGGACCCCCGCGTCGAGCTGCGTCAGGACAGTGTCGGACATGGCCGGGCAGACTAACGCGCGTCGGGCGAGAGTGCGCGCAAGAGCAGCGGGGCCAGCGTCACGACCTGGTGGGGAAAGGGCAGGTCCTGTCGGGGTTCCACACTGTCCGTGCTCACCAGCCGCTTGACGGGCACGCCGTGCAGGCGCTCCAGCGCGGGGCCCACCAGCAGGGCGTGCGTGGTGGCCAGGGTGAAGTCGTCCACGCATCCCTCGCCCTTCAGCTCCTTGGCCGCCGCCGCCAGCGTGCCGCCGGTGGAGATCATGTCGTCCACCAGGATGGGGCGCATGCCGCGCACCTGGCCCAAGAGGCCCAGCGTCTCCACGTCGTTGCCGCTCAGCCGCGCCTTGTGCACCACCGCCCACGGCCGGCCCAACAGCTTCGCCAGCGCCTCCGCGCGCTTCACCGCGCCCAGGTCCGGGGCCACCACCACGGACGTGTCGGACACGTGGGGGCGCAGGGCTTCGGCCAGCAGCGGCAGCGCGGACAGGTGCTCCAGCGGGGCGCCGAAGCAGCCCTCCAGCGCCGGGTTGTGCAGGTCCACCGTGAACACGCGCTCGAAGCGGCCGTGGGACAGCAGGTCGGCCACCAGCCTGCCGCCCAGGGGTTCGCCGGCCCGGGCGCGCCGGTCCTGCCGCGCGTAGCCCACGTACGGAATCACCGCCTCCAGCGAGGCCGCGCCCGCCCGCCAGCACGCGTCCGCGAGCAGGAGCAGCTCCAGCAGGTGCTCGCCCACGGGGGGCGTGGACGTCTGCAGGAGGACGACGCGGCGGCCCCGGATGGCATCCGGGGGCACCTCGATGTGCAGTTCCCCATCAGGGAAACGCTCCATCTTCGTGGCCACGGGCGAGATGCCGAACGCCTGGGCGAGCGCACGGCCGAGGTGGGGACTGGCACTGCCGACGACGAGGGCGGGTTGCGTCATGGGCCCCCACCCTAGCGCGGCTTTCCTTCGCGGTGCCCTGGCCTCCCGGGCATCCCGGCGGGTGAGCCGCCGACTGTGTCTTCGCCGCCACGTTCCCGGGGGACGCGCACCTTGCGTGAGGGGAGGTCTCGGATGCGCTTCAAGGATCGGTCAGACGCCGGGCAGAAGCTCGCGGGGGTGCTGGCGCCCTACCGCTCCGGGGACGTGCGCGTGCTGGGACTGACGCGTGGAGGGCTGAGCGTGGCGCTGGAGGTGGCCCGGGCGCTGGGGGCCCCGCTGGACCTGTGGGTGGCACGCAAGGTGCGCCATCCAGCCCGCAACAAGCTCGTCCTGGGCTCGGTGACGGAGGGCGGAGGCGTGTTCCTGGATGCCCAGGCCGCGCCCCAGTCCCCCCTGTCCGGGACGGCGCTCCAGGACTTCGTGCGCGGGGAGCTGGGAGACGTGGAGAAGCAGGCCCGGCAGTTGAGGGGCGGGCCCACGCCGGATGTCCGCGACCGCGTGGTGCTGCTGGTGGACGACGGGATGGTGACCGGCGCCACGATGGCCGCGGCGCTCCTGGCGCTCCAGCAGCGCGGGGCCCGTCAGCGCATCGTGGCGGTGGGGGTGACGACGCCGCTCGCGCTGGAGCTCATCCGGGGCCGGGCGGATGCGGTGCACGCGCTGATGCTCAAGGCCGGGCTGCGCGAGGTGGCGGAGGTCTACGACACGTTCCCTTCGCTGGACGAGGACGGGCTGCGGCGGTGGCTCACGCGCGCCCGGGATTCGTCCCCGGCGCGGGCCTCCGGGGTGGCGCCGGACGTGGGCGGCGGGTGGTGGTTCTGAGCGTCGCGTCCCCACGACGCCGGAGCACCAGGGGACTTCCAGGAGCAACCGGGCGCTGAGGGGGCCGGAACGCGACAGCAACCGAGGAAAGGAACAGGAGGCCGTATGGACGTCGAAGCGGTGCATTCGGAGGAAGGCAGGCCCCGGGCCCACTGGGAACATTTCACGCGCGACGAGCAGCTCGGGGTGCGGGGCGTGGGTCGCTCCCTGGAGCAGGCGTTCGAGATGGCGGCGCTGGCCCTCTGCGCGCTGGTGACGGATCCAAAGCGCGTGGAGGTGCACGAGGAGCTGGAGGTGTCCTGCCAGTCCGTGGACCATGACGAGCTGCTCGCGGACTGGCTGCGCGCGGTGGTGGGGGCGATGGCGGGACGGCGCCTGCGCTTCCAGTGCTTCGCGGTGCGCCTGGACGGGTTGAACCTCTTCGGTCGCGGCTTCGGTGAGCGCGCGGGCGCCGAGCGCCACGGCGCCAACGTGGCGGTGACGGGCGCGTCGCTCACCCAGGTGTCCGCGCGGCAGGGCCCCGGTGGCGTTTGGACGGCCGAGGCGCTGGTGGACTTCTAGATGCCCACCCGGGCGGTGTCCCTTCCGGGAGGCGCGGGACGGCTGGAGCTGCCCGCCGGAGCGCCCGCGGCGAGCGCCGTGCTGGTGTCGTGCTTCGCGTGCCTGGGCCACTCGCCAGGGCCGGAGCGGCTGGCGCGCGCGCTGGTGTCGCGGGGCTTCGCGGTGCTGCGCCTGGACTTCACGGAGGGGCCGGCCCTCGAAGGACGGGAGCGCCCGGACACCGTGCCGAGCGTGGACGCGGTGGTGGCCGCCTCGGCCTGGCTCGCCACGCATGCGCAGGTGCCCCGGCTGCTGGTGGGCCACAGCCTGGGCGGCGCGGCGGTGGTGGCGGCGCTGCCCCGGCTGCCGGACGTCGCGGCGGTGGCGCTGGTGAACGCGCCCGCGGGGGCGAACGACGTGCGCGCGCTGCTGCCGCCCGCCGCGCGCGAAGCCGGAGCGGGTGACATCACGCTGGGGCCCGGCCGGCTGCGCCTGGGACGCGACTTCCTCTCCGCCATCGACGAGGCGGCCCTGTCGAAGGCGCTGGGGGCCTTTCCGGGCGCGCTGCTGGTGATGCACGCACCGGGGGACCGGTACGTGGGCCTGGAGTGCGCGCGCCGGCTGGTGGCGAGCGCGCGCCAGCCCGCGAGCCTCGTGATGCTGGACGGGGCGGATCACGTCCTCTCGCGCCCGGAGGACGCGGCCTACGCGGCGGATGTGTTGGGCCCGTGGGCCGCGCGGCACGTGGCGCCGGTGCGCGAGCGCGAGGCGCCGCTGCCGGAAGGACAGGTGGAGGTGCGCGAGGCGTCGGAGGGGGGGCTCGCGCAGGACATCCGCGTGGGCACGCACTGGCTGCGCGCGGACGAGCCGCTGACGCTGGGCGGGCGGGACTCAGGGCCCACGCCGTACGGGCTGCTGGCGGCGGCGCTGGGGGCGTGCACGTCGATGACCGTGCGGATGTACGCGGACCGTCATGGCTGGCCCCTCACCCGGGTGCGGGTGCGGTTGGACCACGACAAGGTGCATGCGAAGGATTGCGCGGAGTGCGAGTCGCGGGTGGGGCGGGTGGATCGCCTGGAGCGGCTCGTCCGGCTGGAGGGGCCCCTGACGGACGAACAGCGCGCCCGGCTGCTGCACATCGCGGACCTGTGCCCGGTGCACCGCACGCTCGAATCCAAGGTGGACGTGCGGACGCGGTGGGACGATTCATCCACGGAGTGAGTGCTCCGGGGCCGGGGGCTGGTATAGGGGGCGCTGCTTCCTTCCTCTTCGCGATCAGGATGTTCGGCAATGGCCCGTGAACCCCGCCTTGTGTGGCTCGACCTGGAGATGACCGGGCTGGACCCGGAGTCCTGCGGCATCATCGAGGTGGGTGTCATCATCACCGGCCCGGATCTGCGCCCCATCGCGGAGTTCGAGCGGGTCATCTGGCAGCCGGAGGAGATGCTCCAGCGCATGGAGCCCGTCGTGCGCGACATGCACACGAAGAACGGCCTCAGTGAGAAGGTCCGCGCCTCCAACGTGTCCCTGCGCGTGGCCGAGCGCGAGGTGACGTCCTTCGTCGCGGACCACTGCGAGCTGGGCGAGGGCATCCTCGCGGGCAACTCCATCCACACCGACCGGCGCTTCCTCATC
>SECN01000822.1 GCA_004173515.1 Myxococcaceae bacterium
GAGATGATCTGGACAGGCTGCTCCTCGACGGAGGTGAAGCAGGTGCGAAGGGATTCGTGACGTCGGAGGAGTTCGGAGAGGGCGCGTTGAAGGGAGGCGCTGTCGAGCGAGCCCGTCAGGCGCAAGGCGACGGGCATGTTGTAGGCGGAGCTTGAGGGCTCGAGCTGGTGGAGGAACCAGAGTCGCTGCTGGGCGAAGGAGAGGGGAAGCGGGTGCGTCCTGGGAGCGGGTGCGAGGGGAGGCAGAGAGACGCCTTGGCCCGTGAGGAGGAGGGCGTCAAGGCGCTGAGCGAGAGCCGCGAGGGTGGGGGCCTCGAAGAGGCCGCGAAGGGGCAGTTCCACCTGGAAGGAGGAGCGCAGGCGGGAGACAAGACGGGTGGCTAGAAGGGAATGGCCGCCCAGCTCGAAGAAGTCATCGAGGGCGCTGATTTCGGTCAGACCAAGCAGCTCGCGCCAGAGGGCGGCAAGACGCACCTCGGAGTCCGAGGAGGGCGGGAGGAAGGGACGGAACTCGGGGCGCGCTTCGGGAGCAGGCAGGGCCTTGCGGTCGACCTTGGCGTTGGCGGTGAGAGGAAAAGCCTCCAGCATGAGCAGGGCTGAGGGCACCATGTACTCGGGCAGGCGCTGCTGAAGGAAGGAGCGCAGCGCGAGCGCGCACCTTCACCTGGAAGTCGGCGCGGCCGAGGAACTCCAACACGCCGTCCTGGCGATGACGGGCGAGGTCTCCGGTGCGGTAGAGGCGAGCACCGGGCGAGGCGCTGAAGGGATTGGGAAGGAAGCGCTCAGCGGTGAGGGCGGGAAGCTGGAGATAGCCGCGCGCGAGGCCGTCACCGGCGACGAAGAGTTCGCCCGGAGTGCCCGGGGGCACGGGCAGGAGGAAGCGGTCGAGGACGAAGGCCTGGGTGAGGGAGATGGGGGAGCCGATGGGGACGGAGGCCGGGACGTCGGAGGGGGCCGTCATGCGGAAGCATGAGGAGAAGAGGGTGCCCTCGGTGGGCCCGTAGCAGGCGGTGACGGGGATGCGCAGCTGCTCCAGAACGCGGCGGACGTGAGGCGCGGAGACGACGTCGCCACCGGTGAGCAACTGGCGCACGCCGCTGAGGCCGTCGAGGTGGCCATCCACCATCTGGGTGAAGAGGCCCGAGGTGAGGTGGAGGGTGGTGACGGCGTGGCGCTGGAGGACAGCCGAAAGCTCCAGCAAGTCGGAGGGGGAGTGAGGTGGGAAGACGACGAGGCGTCCACCGTTGAGGAGGGGCCCCCAGACTTCGAGGGTGGAGGCGTCGAAGGAGATGGGGGCGATGAGGAGGAAGGAGTGCTGGGGGCCGAGCTCGGCGTAGCGCACGTCGAGGACGGTGCGCAGGACGGAGGCGTGCTCGATGCAGACGCCCTTGGGCCTGCCGGTGGAGCCGGAGGTGAAGTCGATATAGGCGAGGTTGCGGGAGGAGGCGCCGCTGTGGGGAGAAGAGGAGGGCGCGAGCGCGAGGGCCTCGGCGGACTCATCGATGAGCAGGGTGGGCAGGTGCTCGGCGGGCAGGAGCGAGAGCTGCTGTCGGGTGGTGAGGAGCAGGGCGGGGCGCGCGTCCTCAAGCATGAAGGCGAGGCGCTCGCGAGGGTAGGAGGCATCCAGGGGGACGTAGGCACCGCCCGCCTTGAGGATGGCCAGCAGGGAGACGATGAGCTCCAGGGAGCGCTCAAGACAGAGGGCGACGCGAGAGTCAGGACCCACGCCGCGCGAGCGCAGCAGGTGGGCGAGGCGGTTGGAGGCTTCATCGAGCTGGCGGTAGGAGAGGCGCTGGGCGCCGAACTCGACGGCGATGGCGTCGGGGGTGGAGGCCACCTGACGCTCGAAGAGTTCGTGGACGGTGGCGTCGCGGGGGGCGGAGGAGGGTGAGTGGTTCCAATCCACCAGCACCGTCTGGCGCTCCTCGGAGGAGAGCAGGGGCAGCAGGTGGAAGGGCCGCTCCGGCTGGGCGACGAGCGCCTCCACCAGCGTGACGAAGTGACGTGAGAGCCGCTGGGCGAAGGCG
>SECN01000823.1 GCA_004173515.1 Myxococcaceae bacterium
TGGTTGGCAGGTACCATGGGTGTTCGGCGCGGTAGGACCCACTCCAGTGGAAGTTGTCCAGGTCTTCCGGCTCGGTCAATTCGAAGTAGCGCACCCGTCAGTCCTCCACCGGAATGGGCGTGAGGTCCACCTGTTGCCAGTAGGTCATGCTCAAACCAAAAAGACCGTACTTCTGAATCAGCAATGAGGCCTGTTCGAAGTGCGCGGGCGCTAGATCCCTCAGGCCGTTACTCCGGATGTAGCGCAACCAGTCCTGGTTCCACGGACCTCCGTTCGCTCCACGGTGGATGCGCTTGTGCAGGTCCGCATCAATGGCGATGACGTACTGGTGGATGTCGATGTTCTTCTTGACGAAGTGCTCCTTGAACGCCTGCGGGAAGATGTGGTGCCGTTCCTTGGGCCGCTTCGCCCACTCCTCCAGGGCCTTCTGCCGTTTCACCTGGCTGGGCAGCTTCTCGCGCGGGTACCAGCGGAACACCATGACGGGAGTCGCATCTCCCGGCAGGCCCTGAGCACTGCCCCACGTCCGCTGTGGCCCGCTCCCCGGCGCCACGAATACCGGCGGCGCGAGTGCCCCTCGCGTGCGCACCACATGGCCCGGCTCCAGGTCTTCGCACCGGAACAGCGCGCACGATCCATCCACGCACAGGGGCGCGAGGCATTGGTCCTCATCTCCATCCGAGCATTCGCTTCCAGCCTCCGCCCAGAAGACCTCGGGCGAGAACGCCGGGACGGATGACGTCGAAGCACAGCTCCAGAGCAGCCCCACCAGCAGCCAACACAGTCCGCGCATGCATCTCCCGGGAATGACGCTTCGCGGAGCATGCCAGTGTCGCCACCTCCACCCGGAGTGGAACCCCGTGCCCTGGTGTTGCTAGACCAGCCCCACGTCCACACCGCACCCGGAGCCCCGCGCATGCCCTCGCCCCTGTCCATCCGCCGTGTCGTCCTCTACAAGCACGGCGTCGGCTACTTCGAGCGCCGGGGGAAGGTGACGGACAGCGAGACCGCGCACCTGGACTTCAAGGCGCGCGACATGAACGACGTGCTCAAGTCCATGACCGTGCTGGACCTGTCCGGCGGCTCCGTCTCCGCCGTGAGCTACGACTCCACCAAGCCCCTGGAGCAGCTGCTCTCCGAAGCCACCATCCGCATCCCCGAACACGGCAGCCTCACCGCGCTGCTCGGTCAGGTGAAGGGCGCCCGCGTCCGCGCCCGCATCGGCGGCGGACAGGTGGAGGGCGCCATCGTCGGCCTGGAGTCCCTCCCCGTCGTCCAGGGCGAGGCGAGCGTCGTCCGCCCCTTCCTCACGCTGCTCGTCGGCTCCGCGCTGCGCACCTTCGATGTGCTGGAGATCAGCGAGCTGGAGTTCCTCGACGAGGCCGTGCGCAAGGACCTGGAGTTCTACCTGGCCACCGTCATGTCCTCGTACAAGAAGGACTCCAAGCGGCTGTCCATCCTCACCGCCGGAGAGGGCACGCGCGAGCTGTTCGT
>SECN01000824.1 GCA_004173515.1 Myxococcaceae bacterium
GCGGTGGGGACGCTGGCCGTCACGGGCTGCCGCGACAAGCCGGTGGACCACATGCAGCGCGCGCGCGACGCCATCTTCGAGAAGCGTCCGGACGAAGCGCTGGTGGAGTACCGCAAGGCGTACGACATGCTCCTGCGCGAGGGGACGCCGGAGGCGCTGGTGATGCGCGCCCGGGCCCTCAAGGGCGCCGCGGACGTGTACTGGCTGGAGCAGCGCAAGGTGAAGGAGGCGGTGTCCGTCTACCGCCAGCTCATCCAGCAGTGCCCGGAGTCCCCGGAGGCGCTGGACGCGCGCATCATCCTGGCGGAGCTGCTGCGGGTGCACTACCGCGACCTGCGAGGCGCCATCGATCAGCTCACCGCGGCGCTGCACCGCAACCCGCCGCAGGGCGCGGAGCTCCAGTACCAGGTGGCCAAGCTCTACTTCGAACTGGCGGACTATCCGCAGTGCGAGCTGGAGGCGCGCAAGCTGCCGGAGCGCTTCGCCACCAGCGTGTACGTGGATGACGCCATCTACCTCCAGGCGCAGGCGCTGGCGATGATGGAGGGCAAGCGGCAGGAAGCGCTGCGCACCTTCGCGGACCTGCGCTCGCGCTTCCCGGACTCGGAGCTGGCGCCGCATGCCCTCTTCGAGATGGGCAAGCTGCGCGCGGACGCGGGCGACAACGAGAAGGCCATCGAGACCTGGGTGGAGACGCTCAAGACGCACCCGGATCCGACGCTCGTGCAGGACGCCATCGTGCGGGCGCGCCGCCGGCTGGCGAACCTCACGGTCGAAGGCATCGGCAAGAAGGAAGTGGCCTTCGACCGCGCGAAGCAGGCGCGCACCTCCGTGGAAGCCATGGGGGGCACCGCCGAGGAAGCCGCCCGCGACCGCGGGGACTGACGCCTCCCTGGCCGGCGCATTCGCGTGCGCGGGCCTCTCACGCATGCGATGTAACGGTGAGGCCCCGCCCCGTCGGGCCGGGCATCTCTTCGTGGGAGGCATCACATGAACGTGCTGGTGACAGGGGCCACCGCGGGCGTCGGGCTGGCCGTCGCGCGCCGTTTCGTGAAGGAAGGCGCTCGCGTCATCGCCACCGGACGCCGGGGCGAGCGGCTGGAGGCGCTGAAGGCCGAACTGGGAGACAGGCTCCTGCCGGTGACGCTGGACGTGACGGACCGGGCGGCCGTGCAGCAGGCGTTTGATTCGCTGCCGGCGGACTTCGCGCAGGTGGACGTACTGGTCAACAACGCGGGGCTCGCGATGGGGTTGGACCCGGCGCAGACGGCGCGGCTGGAGGACTGGGACGTGATGGTGGACACCAACGTCAAGGGACTCCTGTACTGCACGCGCGCGGCGCTGCCGGGCATGGTCGCGCGCGACCGGGGGCACGTCATCAACATCGGCTCCATCGCGGGGGAGTTCCCCTACCCGGGCGGCAACGTGTACGGCGCGACGAAGGCGTTCGTGCACCAGTTCAGCCTGAACCTGCGCGCGGACCTGCACGGCACG
>SECN01000825.1 GCA_004173515.1 Myxococcaceae bacterium
GCGTACGTGATGTTCACGTCAGGCAGCACGGGGCGTCCCAAGGGCGTCAGCGTGCCCCAGCGCGGCATCGTGCGACTGGTGCGCGGCAACGACTTCATCCACTTCGGACCGGAGGAGGTCTTCCTCCAACTGGCGCCGGTCGCGTTCGACGCGTCCACACTGGAAGTGTGGGGCGCGCTGCTCAACGGCGCGAAGCTCGTGCTGGCTCCGGCGAAGGCCCTGTCCCTGGAAGAGACGGGCGCGCTGCTCGCCACCGAAGGCATCACCACCCTCTGGCTCACCGCTGCGCTCTTCGAGCAGATGGCGCTCGACCAGGGAGCGGCACTGGCGGGAGTGCGACAGGTGCTGGCGGGCGGCGACGTGCTGCCCGTGGAGCGTGTGCGTGAACATCTGGCGCGGATGCCTTCGGGCTCCGTGCTCGTCAACGGCTACGGCCCCACGGAGAACACCACGTTCTCCGCCACGTATGCCCTGGGTGCCGGTGACAGCGTGGGCCGGTCGGTGCCCATCGGCCGGCCGCTGGCGCAGTCCACCGCGTGGGTGCTGGATGCGTCCCTCCAGCCCGTACCGGTGGGCGTGCCGGGTGCCCTCTACGTCGGAGGCGACGGCCTCGCGTGGGGCTACCTGAACCGTCCGGACCTGACCGCCGAGCGCTTCATTCCCCACCCCTTCGCTACGCAGCCGGGAGCCCGTCTCTACAGCACGGGTGACCGCGTGCGCTGGCAGGTGGATGGGACGTTGGAGTTCCTGGGCCGCACCGACTTCCAGGTGAAGCTCCGCGGCTTCCGCATCGAGCCGGGCGAAGTCGAGGCCGTGCTGCGCCAGGCGCCTCGGGTGCAGGAAGCGGTGGTCCTGGCGCGCAAGGACGCGTCCGGGGACAAGCGGCTCGTGGCCTATGTCGTGCCTGCGGGAGAGGGGGGCGATTCCAGCGCGCTGAAGGCGTTCGTCCAGAAGCAGTTGCCCGAGTACATGGTCCCCACGGCCTGGGTGGAGCTGTCCTCCCTGCCGCTGTCGGCCAACGGCAAGGTGGACCGCAAGGCCCTGCCCGCCCCGGAGGCGCCGCGCGTCTCCGATGCCACGGTGGTTGCGCCTCGCAACGCGATGGAGAAGGCACTGGCCGCCATCTGGGCAGAGGTGCTGCATCTGGAGTCCGTGGGCATCCACGACGACTTCTTCGAACTGGGCGGGCACTCCCTGCTGGCCACGCAGGTCGTGTCGCGCATCCGTTCCACGCTGGGCGTGGAGCTGCCGCTGGGAGACCTCTTCAGCGCTCCCACCGTGGCCACCCTGGCCGAGAAGCTGGGCAGCGCCCGACGCACGCAAGCGCCTCCGTTGGTTCGCATGGAGCGGACCACCGCACCGCCGCTGTCGTTCGCGCAGCAGCGGTTGTGGTTCATCGACCAGTTGGAGCCGGGCACCAGCCTGTACAACATGCCGCTGCCGTTGCGGCTGACCGGCGTCCTGGATGAAGGGGCGCTGCGCCGGAGCCTGGA
>SECN01000368.1 GCA_004173515.1 Myxococcaceae bacterium
ATGAGGTCCGGGGGCGTGTCGCGCGCGAGCGCCACCGCGCTCTCCCCGTCCGCCGCCTCGATGCACAGCGCGCCCAGCCGTTCGAACTGCGCGCACAGCACCCGGCGCGTGGTGGCGTCATCGTCCACCACCAGCACCCGCGCCTGTCCCGGCTGGCGCATGGCGTAACGCAGTGTCTTGAGCAACCGGGTCTCATCCACGGGCCGGGGCAGCCAGTCCACCAGCAGCGGCGTGCCCACGCCCGCCGTGCCGTCCGTCGCGCGGCCGGACAGCGCCAGCACGGGCAGCTCGCGGGTGCGCGGCAGCTCGCGCAGGCGGCGCACCCAGTCCAGCACGTGGCCGTCCGGCATCTGCGTGTCCACCACCAGCGCGTCCGGCAGCGCGTTGTCCACCGTCTGCACGGCCTCCGCGAGCGTGGCGGCGCGCACCACGCGGTAGCCCTCGTGGGACAAGAGGCCCCGCAGCAGCGCGGACAGGTCCGCGTCCGCGGTGACGATGAGCACGTTGTGGCGCGATTCATCCCGGGGCACCGCCGCGACGGCGCCGGGCGACGGGGCCGGGGCGCGCAGGGACTCCAGGCTGAAGTGGAAGGTGGCGCCGTGGCCGGGCTTGCTCACCACCTCGATGCGGCCGCCGTGCTGCTCCACGATGGCCTGCGAGATGGCCAGCCCCAGGCCGGTGCCGCCCTTGGAGCGGGTGTCGGAGGCATCCAACTGCTGGAAGCGGCCGAAGAGGCGGGAGAGCTTCTCCTCCGGGATGCCGGGGCCCTGGTCGGTGACGCTGAAGCGCACGCGACCGTCCGCCGCCATGCTGGAGGCCACCACCACGGAGCCCCCCTGCGGGGAGAACTTCACCGCGTTGGACACCAGGTTGGTGAGCACCTGGATGAGCCGGTCGCGGTCGCCCTTCACCTGCGGGGTTCCCTCCACGTCCGAGCGCAGCGTGACGTGCGCGGTGTCCGCCATGCCCTGGAGGCCCGAGAGCGTGGACTCCACCAGGTCCTGCGAGGTCTGCGGCTGGAGCTTCAACTCCAGCATCCCCGACTCCATCTTCTCCAGGTCGAGGATTTCGTTGATGAGGCGGATGAGCCGTTCGGTGTTGGTGCGCGCGATGCGCACCATGTCCAGCGCCTGCGTTGCGCTCGGTGAGGTCGCGCACGAAGACGGTGGTGCGCGGCGGGCCTTCGCCGTGCACGCGCGCGAAGGTGAGCTCCGCGGGGAACACGCCGCCGTCGGCGCGAAGGCACGGGGACTCCACGCGCGCCGGGCCGGTGTCCTTCTGGAGCGCGGCGTGGACGCTGTCGCGCTGGGCCGCCGGCAGCGACGCGGGCAGCGCGAGCGACAGGAAGTCCGCGCCCACCGCCCGGGCGGACGTGAGGCGGAAGTGGCCTTCCGCCGAGGGGTTGAACTCCACCACGCGGCCGGCTTCGTCCAGCACCACGATGCCGTCCGGAGAGGCCTCCAGGATGGCGGCCTTGCGCGCGTCGCTGGCCCGCGCCTCCGCGCTGGCGGCGGACAGCGCGTGGGTGCGCTCCTCCACGCGCGCCTCCAGGCCCCGGTTGAGCTCTCCCAGCGCCGCGGACGCCCGCGCCAGCCGCACCAGGACGACGAGCACGTAGAGGACCAGCAGGAAGGACACGCCGAAGAGGACGATGCGCGTGCGCTCGGCGCGGGACTGGGACTGCTCCTGGAGCTGGAGGTACGTGGTGATGAGGCGCTCGGCCTCGCTGCTGGCGCTGTGGTCCAGGAGCGTCTGGAAGGACGCGTCCGCCGAGCGCAGCAGCACCGTCAGCTCCCGCGCCTGGGTCACCAGGACATGCAGGGCGGCGAAGGCGTCGGTGGACAGACGCTGTCCCTGGCGGGCCTGGTCCAGGCGCGCCAGCGAGGCCTCCACCCGCGAGCCGAAGTCCTTCCCGTGCAGCCGGGACGCGGTGAGCACGTCCCCGCCCAGCGTCTCCACCTGGTCGCGCAGCGCTCCCGGGGGCAGCGTGGCGGCGGCGGCGAAGACGCTCTTGGGGAAGGCCTCGCGCAGGGCCGCGAACTGTTCGTCCTTCTCCCGGGCCGTGGCGAGCAGGGCGCGCGAGCCCTGGAGCACGCGCAGGTAGGCGTCCAGGGACGCGGTCAGCGAGCGCATGCCCTCGTCCGGCAGGAAGCCGGGCATGGCGCGCAGCATGCGGGCGCGGGCCTCCAGCGCGTCGAAGTCGTTGCTGGTGGAGCCGTGCGCTTCTCGCATGCCCACGCGCTGGCGCAGGACGTCCAGCTCCAGCTCCGCGGTGGCCACGCGCAGTTGGCGCAGCTGGGTGCGGTAGGCGTCGTGTTCGGCGGTGGAGCCCGGACGCCCCAGCATGAACAGGGTGCACAGGAGCACCAGGGCGCCGGCGGCCAGCGCGGCGGAGCGTTTGGACAGGCGAGGTTCCATTCAGAGCACCAGCTTGCGGATTTCCTGCGGCAGCGTCATGGGGTCGAACGGCTTGCCGATGACGCCCACCGCGCCCAGCTCCAGATAGCGCGCGACCTCCTGCTTTTGAATCTTCGCGGTCATGAAGATGATGGGCGTGTTCGCGGTGGCGGCCTGGGCGCGCAGCCGGCCGAAGGTGGTGGGCCCGTCCATGCCGGGCATCATCACGTCCAGCAGGATGAGGTCGGGCACCTCCGTGGCCGCCTTCTCCAGCGCCTCCGCGCCGGAGGAGGCCAGCACCGTCTGCCACTTGCCCACGCGGCTGAGGCTCAACTGCCCGATGGTGCGGATGTCGTCTTCGTCATCGACGAGCAGGACTTTCTGGATGGTCGCCATGGGAGAAAGTGCTCCTCGGGGTCGGGGTTGGATCGGGTTACGCGCAAGGAGGTGCGACTGGATCCATGTTCAGGCTTCAGCGAAGCCCTGTCCAAGCTTCAGGAGCCAGCGGCCGGGGTCGGCTCGCACTCGGGGAGGTCGAAGGAGAAGCGGGTGCCCTCCCCGGCGCGGGTGACGAAGCGCAGGGTGCCGCCCATGCGGGCCACCAGCCCGTGGGCGATGCTCAGGCCCAGTCCGGTGCCAGGGCGCTTACGGGTGTCGGACGCGTCCGCCTGGGCGAACTTCTGGAAGACGCGGGACTGGAAGGACTCCGGGATGCCGGGGCCGTGGTCCGCCACCTCCACGCGCAGGGCGCCGTCCTCGCGCTTGAGGGAGAGGGTGACGCGCTCGCCCTGGGGGGAGAACTTGATGGCGTTGGAGAGCAGGTTGGCGAGCACCTGGCTGAAGCGGTCCTCGTCCACGCGGGCGCGTGCGTCGGGGGCGTCCACCACGACCTCCAGGCGCACGCCGTATTCGGCCGCGTAGCCCTGGTGGGCCTGGAGCGACTGGGCGAGCAGCGGGGCGACCTCCGTGGCCGACAGGCAGAGGTCCAGGCGACCGGACTCCATCTTCTCCAGGTCGAGGATGTCGTTGATGAGGCGCAGCAGCCGTTCGCTGTTCCGGTGGGCGATGCCCACCATGTGCGCGACCTCCGAGCCCAGGGGGCCGGCGATGCCGCCGCTCAAGAGTCCCAGCGAGCCCCGGATGGAGGTGAGCGGGGTGCGAAGCTCATGGCTCACGGTGGAGATGAACTCGTTCTTCATCCGCTCCACGCGCTGGCGTTCGGCTTCCAGGACGCGGGCCTGGGTGATGTCGCGGGCCACGGCGTAGAGCAGGCCCTCTTCCGGATCCGGGACGGCGTTCCACTGCAACCAGCGCCAGGAGCCGTCGGCGCAGCGGGCGCGGTGTTCGAACTGGAGGACGGGGGCGCCTTCGCGGGCGCGGGCCAGATTCAGCGCGGTGGCGGCGCGGTCCTCTTCCAGGGCCAGGTCCACGAGGGAGGTGGAGTACAGCTCCGCCTCGGAGAAGCCGAGGGTGCGGCACCAGGCCCGGGACAGGCGCAGGAAGGTGCCGTCCATGGCGGCGATGCAGAGCATGTCCACGGAGACTTCGAAGAAGCGCTCCTGCTGTTCCAGGGCGGTGCGGGCCTCGCGTTCGCTGAGGGCGTTGAGCTCCACCTCCGCCCAGCCGGCCATGTCCTCGAGCGCGGCGCGGTCCGCGTCGGAGAAGTCGCGCGGCTGGTGGTCGATGAGGCACAGGGTGCCCACGCGGCTGCCGTCGGGGGCGCGCAGGGGGTGGCCGGCGTAGAAGCGCACGTAGGGGGCGCCCACCACGAGCGGGTTGTCGTGGAAGCGCGGGTCGAGCAGCGCGTCCGGCACGACGAGGCTGCTGGAGGACAGGATGGCGTGGCCGCAGAAGGACACGTCACGCGGCGTCTGGAGGGCGTCCAGGCCCTGGCGGGCCTTGAACCACTGGCGGTCCTCGTCCACCAGGGACACCAGCGCGATGGGCACGCGGAACAGGTGGGACGCGGCGCGAACGATGCGGTCGAAGCGCTCGTGCGCGGGCGTGTCCAACAGGCACAGCGAGCGCAGGGCCTGCAACCGCCGGGGCTCATCCACTGGCGTCGGGGGAGGGAGCATGGCTTGGTCCCCGTGCTACCCCACCTGTCTGTTATTGGGGAGGGGGGGTGTCCGGGGAGCGGGCGGGCAGACGGGAAATGGGTGGTAGGACTGCACGGCGGTACACTTGAAATTACTGGTAGGTCAGTATTACCGGTTTGGCGTAGATACGACTGGGTGTTCCGTCCAGGTCAAGCGTTGCGTTGGGGGCTGTTGGGACTCCACTTCGTGGGTTGCGCCGCCAACCCCAACATCCGGGTGCGGCGGACCGACGACGGTCGGCTCCAGGTAGACGGCCCACTCGCGGGACCGTTTCCGGACACGGAGACATTGGCCGCGAGCACGTGCGAGCTGATGACGAGCCAGGGCGGAGCATCTGCGGGGCTGGAGGGGTCGGAGTACTGCGCGCTGCACTACTACGCACCGGACGAGGGCGCCTACTACCTGAGCTACCTGTCGGACGTGAAGGGCAGGTTCGACACCAACGCGCAGAAGACTTGCGAGATGCCAGGGTCGGTGAATGACCCCATGCGCTGGAACGCCATCATCGTGGGCGGCGACCACACCCATCCGCACAACCGGCGGTTTTCGCGCGTCGACCTGCGCGGCCGGTGGTATCCCGGCCGCGCGGTGGACAAGAAGACGGGACGGGTCTTCGAACGTGAACTTTATTTGTTCTTCAAAGAGGGAACCGGTGAGTGCCGTTCATACCGACTCAACTACGTCACCCGCGAAGTTTTCGCGCTGCGCGATGGCCGGTGGGTTGTGATCGGACGCGTCGTCAACGATGAAGGCCGGATTGAATTCCTCGAGGGAAAGGACTGGCTCCCGTGAACCTCCGACCCCGCCACATGCGCTGGCGTCCAACGCTCCTCATCCTTTGCGCGAGCACCGTGCTGCCGGGGTGCTCGCTCCTTGGCTACTACAAATATGAGCGCGCACCACGAGGCACACCGGAGCAGGCAGCGCAGATCGACTTCCCCAATTCCTATGCGGACGGGACGCATGTCGATGGGCCCGCGCTGGCGGCCTTCATCGTCGCGCTCAACGAGTTCATTCCGCCGCACAGCAAGGCAGACACCGCCAATGAAGCACTGACGAAGTGTCTGTCCCGCCGCGACACGTACGACGCGACCATCTTGAAGGCCAACGACGATCTCTACTTCGTCAGCTTCCTCCCCAAGATTGAACGCTGCGGCATCCAACTGGAGGTCCCCATCCTGGACGCGGGCGCGGACTTCGCCATCGATCGCAACGGGCGCATCCTCGGCGAACTCTAGCGTCAGGAAGGGCGCGGATCCGCGCCCGTGAACCCGACCTAGCCCGTCGTCGTCTTGCGCTTCTTCGCCGGAGCCTTCTTGCGCGCCACCGGCGCGGACGCGGGCGACACAGGCAGCACCGACACCATCGCCTTCACCACGCGCGACACCGCCTTCAGCCGCTGCGGATCCAACGCCCGCAGCGTGCGCATCAGGCGCCGCAGGTCCGCGGAGTCCTCTTCGTGCCGGGGCGCTCGCGAGGCCACCGGCGACGGGCCCACACCCACGCCCAGCAACACGTCCGCCGACACCGCCAGCACGTCACACAGCCGCCGCAGGTTCTGCGCCCGGGGCAACATCCGCCCGCGCTCCATGCGGCTGTAGACCTCCATGGCGATGCCCACGCGCTCCGCCACGTCCGCCTGCGTGAGCCCCAGGCGCATCCGCGCATCGCGCGCGGCGGCTCCAAAGAGGGTGTTCAGCTTCTCGTTGACGGAGGCAGGCACTCCCAAAACCTTGCACCTCTCCCCCAGCACGCAAGTTTTCGGGCCCGCCCCACGCTCACGCGGACCCTCAGCGCGCCCGGAACGCCAGCACGCCCTGGATGACCAGGCCCAGCGCCTTCAACTCCTCCTCGTCCAGCGGCCGCAGGGCCCGCACCAGACGCCGCAGGGACGGCGGATCCTCTTCCCGGTCCGCCAGGGCCATCGTCAGGGCCTCCTGCGGCGGCGTGGGCCCGTCCAATCCCAACAGCGTGTCCGCGCGGATGCGCAACACCATGCTCAACCGACGCAGCGTCGTGGAGCTGGGCAACACCCGCCCCCGCTCCATCCGGCTGTAGACCTCCATGGCGATGCCCACCTGGCTGGCGACGTCTCCCTGGGTCAGCCCCTGTCGCTCACGGGCCGCGCGCGCCGCCGTGCCCACCGTGATGGCCAACTCCTCGTTCATTGCCGCTCACCACCCCTGGCCGGAAAGCCATGTTCCCCGTGAAGTCAGGTGTCCGGCGCCCTACCCGACATGCCACCGACACTACCCCAAGGGGCAGTCGCCATGCTATGGACCTCCCAGGTCCTATCGACCTTTCCCCCATGCGTCCGCCCAGCCACGTCCCTCCTCTTGAATTGAACCCCCTACGTCCAACACCTGTTTTCCGCCCCGCGGGCCCCGGGAGGTGCCCGCGATGAGCATGGGAATCGAAGGTCACCCCCTCCTGCTGCAACCCCAGGAAGTGGTGGGCAGCTTCAAGCTCCTGAAGCGCCTGGCCACCGGGGGCTACGGCACCGTCTTCCTGGCGGAGACCGGGGGCGTCCCCGTGGCGCTGAAGTTCGCGCTCTACGGGCCCCAGGACGCCGAGGAGGGCTCGCAGGTGGACGCGCGCACGCTCAAGGAGGTGAGCGTCCTGCACCGCATGGCCCACCCCAACGTGGTGGCGCTGCGTGGCTACCACCGCTGGCCCCACCCCAGCACCGGCTACCTGTTCCTGGTGATGGACTACGTGGAGGGGCCCACCCTGTCCCAGTGGGCCATGGCGTCGCGGCCCTCCCCCCGGCAGGTGGCGCGGCTGTTCGCGGAGCTGGCGCTCACCCTGGACTTCGTCCACCGCGCCGGCGTGCGCCACCGCGACATCAAGGGCAGCAACATCATCGTGCGGGCGTCGGACGCCCGGCCGGTGCTGGTGGACTTCGGATCCAGCGACCACGCCAGCGCCGCGCGGATCACCGACGACCGGCCCCCACCGGGCACGCCCAGCTACCGCAGCCCGGAGCTGCTCCGGTACTGGCTGCGCTACCCCAAGCACATCTCGCGCTACGTCTACCAGCCCACCGACGACCTCTACTCGCTGGGGCTGGTCCTCTTCGAGGTGCTCACCGGCGACTTCCCCTACCCCACCAACGTGCCCGCGGAGGCGCTGCTGGGCCGCATCCGCGCCGCCCCCAGCCGCTCCGCCCGGGCGCTCAACCCGCGCGTGCCCCCCGAACTGGATGCCATCTGTGAACGGATGCTGCGCCACGACGTCGCCCAGCGCTACCCGATGGGCGCGGACCTCTACGCGGACCTGAACGCCGCGCTGGAGCGCGCCTCCTCCAGTTGGGACATCCCCCTGTTCGCGGAGCCGCCGCTCCACGACGCCGTCACGGAGGAGTCCGACGAGTTCTTCGACGGCAACGAGGAGGCCCGCGAGATGCGCCTGTGGGCCCGGGCCCAGGACTGGCACGTCCCGGGGGCCTCGCCCCACTCCAGCGCGCCCCCCGGCCCCTCCCTGGGGCTCATCGCGCCCCTGC
>SECN01000826.1 GCA_004173515.1 Myxococcaceae bacterium
ACGACGGGGAGAAGCGGCAGTTGGAGGAGCTGATCGCCCCGGCGGCGCCCTCAGGCCTTGCGGTTGTGGCGGTTCATCGCCGTGGACAGCCCGTCGCGCACCCAGCTCTCCGTCATGTCCGCCGCCCGGGCGATCAGCTCCTCCAACTGCCGCTTCTCCCCGTCGTCGAAGTTGGAGAGCACGTAGCCGGACACCCGCTCCTTCGCGTTGGGGCCCTCCGGCTTGCCAATGCCCACCCGCACGCGGATGAAGGCGTCCGCGCCCAGGCAGGTCACCATGCTCTTGAGGCCATTGTGGCCGCCCGCGCCGCCGCCCGCCTTGAGCTGCAGCCGCCCGAAGGGCAGGTCCAACTCGTCGTGGATGACGAGCACGTCCTGCACGTCCACCTTGTAGAAGCGCGCGGCCTCCGCCACGGAGCGGCCCGACAGGTTCATGAAGGTCTGCGGCTCCACGAACAGGATGCGCTCGCCGCCCAGGCTTCCCTGGCCCACGCGCGCCTGGAACTTGTCCTGGGTGAGCTCCGCGCGGGCGCGGGAGAGCAGCGCGTCCACCACCATGAAGCCGACGTTGTGCCGGTGGCGCTCGTACTCGCGCCCGGGATTGCCCAGCCCACAGATGAGCTTCATGGATGGCTCCGTAAAGACAGCGGGGCAGGCCCTTCATCAGGCCCGCCCCGCGAGGAAACAAGGAACGGTGGAGAAGGACTACTTCTTCGCCGGGGCCTTGGCAGCGGCCGCGGGGGCCTTCGCGTCGGCCGCCTTGGGGTCCGCCGCCTTGCCCGCCGCAGCGGCAGGGGCCGCGGACGTGATGGCCGCCGGGGCCGCCACTTCCGCCGCTTCCGGCGCGGAGAGGACCGCGACGGTGTAGTTGACGTTCGTCTTCACCGACACACCCTCGGGCAGCTTCAGGTCGTTGACGTGGATGGCCTCGTTGATCTTGAGGTTGGTCACGTCCACTTCAATCTGGAGCGGGATGGCACCGGGGAGCGCCCAGACCTCCAGGTTGCGGCGGATCTGCGTGAGCAGACCGCCATCCAGCACGCCCGCGGCCTTGCCCGTGAGGGCGACGGGCAGGTTGACCTTCACCTGGTCCGTGTCGCGCACCGCGATGAAGTCCGCGTGCAGGATGTCCCGGGTGAGCGGGTCCATCTGGTAGTCCTTCAGCAGCACCTGCTCGCCGCCGGACGCCAGCTTGATCTGGATCAGCGTGTTGAGCTTGTGCGGGGTGTTGATGGCCGTGCGGATGGCCTTGGGGTCCACGGAGATGTGCAGCGGCGTCTTCAGGTGCTTGCCGTAGACGACCGCGGGGATCTGATGGTGGAAGCTCTTTTCAGTGGGGGACTGCGGGTGCGACCGGTTCAGAAGAGGGCGCCCTCGGCATCCCGCCACCATGGCGGGCCCCGAAGACGGCGCCCGGGCCGTGAAGCCCGTTGAACCGGCGGAGGGGCCGGACATGCCAGCCGGAGGGGGGCGCCGTCAAGCCGCCCGTCACGACCCGCTGGCAGGGCAGGGGGCGCTCCTTCGGAAAGGAGCGCCGCCGTCAGACGAACAGCGAGCTGAGCGAATCCGCGCGGTGGATGCGCGCGATGGCCTCACCGAAGAGCGCGTCGGTGTTGAGCGCGCGGATCTTCGAGCAGGCCCTGGCGGCGGGCGACAGCGGCACCGTGTCCGTGAAGACGACCTCTTCCAGCACGGAGTCGGTGATGCGCTGGATGGCGGGGCCGGACAGGATGGGGTGGACGGCGTAGGCGAGCACCCGGCGCGCGCCCTTGTTCTTCAGCGCGGCGGCCGCCTGCGCGAGCGTGCCCGCGGTGTCCACCATGTCGTCCACCAGGATGGCGTCCTTGCCGCTGACATCGCCGATGAGGTTCATCACCTCCGACGCGTTCGCGCGCGGCCGGCGCTTGTCGATGATGGCCAGGCCCGTGTCCAGGCGCTTGGAGTAGGCGCGCGCGCGCTCCACGCCGCCCGCGTCCGGGCTGACGATGACGACGTCGCTCAACTCCGGGAAGCGCTGGCGCATGTCCTCCAGGAACACCGGCGATCCGTACAGGTGATCCGAGGGCATGTTGAAGAAGCCCTGGATCTGCCCCGCGTGCATGTCCATGGACACCACCCGGTTGACGCCCGCGACCTCCAGCATGTCCGCCACCAGCTTGGCGGTGATGGGGGTGCGCGCGGCCACCTTCCGGTCCTGCCGCGCGTAGCCGTAGTACGGCATCACCGCGGTGATGGAGCCGGCGCTCGCCCGCTTGAGCGCGTCGCACATGATGAGCAGCTCCATCAGGTGGTGGTTCGTCGGCGGGCAGGTGGACTGGACGATGAAGACGTCCTGTCCCCGCACGTTCTCGCCGATCTCCACGTGGATCTCCCCGTCGGAGAAGGTGTCCACGATCGCCTTGCCCAACGGGCGCTGGAGATATTCGCAGATGCGATGCGCCAACGCCGGGTTCGAGTTCCCGGCGAACACCTTGAAGTCACGCTGCTGCATGGGTTTCTCGTACTCAATGAGGATGACGCGCTCCATCTGGCTGCGGGTGTCCGCGTTCAGTGGATGGGCGATATCCTTGTACGTCCCGTCCTTCCGTTTTTTCGCGGGCATCGCGATGAAGAGCCCGGTGGAGCCGTGGATCACCTTCAAGTCGCGCACGACGAAGCAGTGATCCAAGGTGATGGTGACGTACGCCTTGAGCTTGTCCTCTTCGACCGGAAACACCCGGACGTCGGTGATGTTCATGGTCCCCCCCGAACCTGAAAGGCCCGAGCTATGGGGAAGCCTGGGACAGACCGGAGGTGAAAAGCAAGCACCCCCGACCCGACGCACCGGGTGATCGTTCACTGGGAGGGCAGGCTCAAGCCCCGAAGGGCCAGTGACTCACCAGGTGGGCGAGGAACGCCAGGTGGTAGACCACGATGATGGCGTACACCACGGCGCCCGCGCGGATGGCCAGCCGGCTCGCCCTGAGCTTGCGGTGCAGGCACAGCAGGCACAGGCCCGCGTTCACGATGAGCAGCTTGGAGAACATGAAGAGCAGCGGTGACTGCTCGTACGCCACGCGCATCACCGGGTTGAGCTCCTCCGCAACCCCCAGTTGCAGGAAGAGCAGGGTGAAGAGCCCGTCCATCAGGTTCAGCATCAACAACGCCACCGACGCGGGCGACATGTAGAAAGAAGCACCCTGCGTCCACGACCCCGCCTGCATCCCATTCACCGTCGCCGCCACGCCCTACCCCCTGGTCCCGTCCATGCTGCCCGGGGGACTCCCTATTCAATTCGCTTGCCAAGTCTTCCAGGGCTTGCCGGAAGCAGCCGGGCAGGCAGCGACGCATGGGGGGTTGGCAGGCCGGAAACGAAATTGACGGGAGGGGATGCGTGCTGGAGATTGCCCCCGTTCCAGACCCTCCCCGACGAGCGCCCATTGCATCAGTTTCCCAAAGATATCGGGTGGATAGAGGTCATCTGCGGCTCGATGTTCTCCGGCAAGACGGAGGAGTTGATCCGCCGCGTCAAGCGCGCGCTGTACGGCCGCCAGAAGGTGCGCGTGTTCAAACCGCGCATCGACAACCGGTACGACGAGACGCAGGTGGTGAGCCACAGCCAGTTGAAATTGACGTCCATCCCGGTCGAAAGGGCTGAAGAAATTTTCCGACACCTGCCCTCCGACATCCAGGTGGTGGGCATCGACGAGGTGCAGTTCTTTGGCGGAGAAGTGGTGCAGGTGTGCGAGGCGCTCGCCCAGCGCGGCGTGCGCGTCATCTGCGCGGGAACCGATGCCGCAATTGATGGCGGTGGCCGAGTACGTGACCAAGGAGCTGGCCATCTGCGCGGTGTGTGGGAATCCGGCCAATCGCTCGCAGCGGCTCGTGGGCAGCGAGGAGCGGGTGGTGGTGGGCGCGGCGGGTGAGTACGAGCCCCGGTGCCGCAAGTGTCATGTGCCCGAACCCACCGAGGCCAGCCCCCCGCAGACGCTGAAGCTGTTCGACTGAACCCCTGACGGATGACCCCCGGGTCGGGGAGGTCCGTCGTTTCCTTCGCCTGGAGCCCAACCCCGATGCGGGACACCCTGTACGCGAACGTGCCGTTCCGGATGAACGAGATGACCCACCACTATGGGCCCCACGTCCATCTGGTGGGAAATCCCTTTCTCCTGTCCCAGCTGGCCACCCTGTGCGCCAAGGGCACGCTGCAGCCGCAGATCAACCGGCTGGTGGAGCAGCTCTACGCGGACCTGGTGAAGACGGTCATCAACGCGGAGTTCCCGCGCAAGAGGGTGACCATCCCCACGCGGATGATCGACTCCACGCCCCTGGGCATCTACCAGGGCGAGGTGGTGGACCC
>SECN01000369.1 GCA_004173515.1 Myxococcaceae bacterium
CGCACGTTCTGCCCGCGCCGGCCGATGGCGAGCGAGAGCTGGTCGTCCGGGACGATGAGCTCCATGGCGTGGTTGGCCTCGTCGATGATGACGCGGCTGACCTCCGCCGGGGCCAGGGCCGAGCACACGAAGCGGGCCGGATCCTCGTCGTAGGGGACGATGTCGATCTTCTCCCCGCGAAGCTCCTGCACCACCGCCTGCACGCGGCTACCCTTCATGCCGACGCACGCGCCCACCGGATCCACGTCCGAGTCGCGGCTGGACACGGCGATCTTCGCGCGGCCACCGGGCTCGCGCGCCGCCGCCTCGATGACGACGATGCCTTCGGCGATCTCCGGCACCTCCATCTCGAAGAGCTTGGTGAGCAGGTTGACGGACGCGCGCGACAGGACGATCTGCGGGCCCTTGGACTCGCGCAGCACGTCCAGCACGTAGGCCTGGACGCGGTCGCCCGGGCGGTAGGTCTCACGCGGGACCTGCTCGCGCACCGGCAGCACGGCTTCCGCGCGGCCCAGGTCCACCACGATGTTGCCGCGCTCGAACCGGCGGGCGATGCCCGTGACGATCTCGTTCTTGCGGTCGCGGTACTCGTTGAAGACGTTCTCGCGCTCGGCGTCCCGCGTGCGCTGGAGGATGACCTGCTTGGCCGTCTGGGCCGCGATGCGGCCGAAGCCGCGGCGGAAGGTCTTCAGCCGGAGGATGTCCCCGTACTGGTCGTCCTGGGCCTTGGCCTCCGCGGCGTCCTCGTCGCGGTAGAAGATCTGGAAGACGAGCTCGTCGTCGGCTTCGACCTCCATGCCCTTCTTGTGGGCCTCTTCCATGGCGATCTGATTCACGGCCTGGATGGGGTCGACGATCTGCTCGACGACGGTGATGGCCTGGAACAGCTCCACCACGCCCTTGTCCGGGTCGTACTTGGCCTCGAGGTTGCGTTCCTGGCCAAAGTGCTTCTTGGCCGCGGTCTTCATCGCGTCCTCGAGGGTCGCGATGAGCACAGCCCGCTCGATGCCCTTGTCCTTGGCGACCTGGTCCAGAACGAGGTTGAGATTGACGGCCGGGTTGGCTGGGGTTGCCATGACGTTCTCCTAAAATGGGTCCACGGGCGGCCCTGGCGCGATCAGGGTCCCCTGTATGTCGACGACTAGAACTCGAACTCCAGATTGGCCTTGGCGATGTCCTTGAAGGGGATGCGGAAGTTGCCGCCCCCTTCCACGTCCACGGAAATGGCGTCGGCCGCCACGTCGGTGAGCGTTCCGGCGAAGTTCTTCCGCGGAGGATCGCCCAACGGACCGAAGGTCTTCACCTTGACCTTCTGTCCCTTCACCCGCTCGAAGTGCGCCGGCTTCTTCAACGGCCGGTCCACCCCGGGGCTGGAAACCTCCAGGTTGTATTCCTGGGGGATGAAGTCCTCCACGTCGAGCACCAGTTCCACGGCGCGCGAAACCTGGGAGCACTCTTCCAACCCGACCCGACCGCCTGGCTTGTCGATGAACAGCCGCAACACCCAGCCCTCACGCTCGCGGACGTACTCCAGGTCCACCAGCTCCAGGCCTTCGTTCGCCACGATGGGGTCGAGCAGCGTCGCCGCCTTCTCTTCCACCGTCTGTTTGATGTTCTTCGACTCCATACCGGGATGCAGGTCTCCAAAAACGCGAAAAGCGGGCACGGCGGCCCACTTTTCGATGTCGTGCGTCGAAAAATGTCGGGGCGTCCGTAACACACGCCCCCTCGGGGTGTAAAGGAAGGACACACCCCGAGGCGCCTGATCAACGCGGCCCTGGATTGAAGGATTCCCAGGGGTTCGCGAGCCCCCCGGTGGCGTTATAACGGCCGCCATGCACCTCATCGCCGCCGCCCAGATGGTGTCCACCGCGGACAAGGGCCACAACCTGGACGTGGCTGCCCGCCTCGTGCGCCAGGCCGCTGCCCTGGGAGCCCGCCTGGTGGGCCTGCCCGAGAACTTCTCCTGGATGGGCCCGGAGCCCGAACGCCCCGGCGCCGCCGAAGCCCTGGACGGCCCCACGCTCAGCCGCATGGCGGCCCTGGCCCGGGAGACGAAGCTCACCCTGCTCTCCGGCTCCATCCTGGAGGAAGGCGCGCCCGGCGGCCGGCTCTACAACACCAGCGTCCTGTTCGGCCCGGACGGCGCGCGGCTCGCGGTGTACCGGAAGATGCACCTGTTCGACGTGGATGTGGGGGATGGTGCCACCTATCAGGAGTCCGCAGCGGTGGCGCCGGGGACGGAGGTGGTGGCGGCGGACACGGAGGTGGGACGGCTGGGGCTGAGCGTCTGCTACGACCTGCGCTTCCCGGAGCTGTACCGCCGGCTGTCGAAGGACGGGGCGACCCTGCTGGCGGTGCCGGCCGCGTTCACGATGATGACCGGCAAGGACCACTGGGAGGTGCTGCTGCGCGCCCGGGCGATTGAAAACCAGGCGTACGTGCTGGCCCCGGCGCAGGGCGGGCGGCACTCCGCGCAGCGGCTGACGTACGGGCACGCGATGGTGGTGGACCCGTGGGGGCTCGTCACGGCGCGGGCCTCCGAGGGCGAGGGACTGGCCCTGGCCCCGGTGGACCCGGAGCTTCAAGCACGCATCCGGCGCAATCTTCCATGCCTGGCGCACCGCCGGCTGGAGTAGGCGCGAAGCGCTCAGGGCGGACCTCTTCGCGGGGGCGCTTTGGGGTTAGACTCCCGTCCCACGGTGGTGAACGGACGACGCTGGCCTCCCTTGTTGCTCGTGGTCGCACTCGCGGCCCTCCCTCCCGGCTGCACGGCCGATGAGAAGCCGCGTGGCCCCACGGAGGCTCCGCTTCCGCCGCCGGTGCCTCGCGCGCACCTGCGGGATCTGACGGGGGATGTGCAGATCAAACGCGCGGTCGCGGATGAGTGGAGCGCCGCGCGCAACGAGCTGCCGCTGTACGAGAACGACAAGGTGCGCACCGAGTCCGGGGCCAGTGCGCAGGTGGTGTTCGCCAACGGCAGCACGGTGCACCTGGGGGGCGATTCCCTGGTCGGAATCGCGGAGAGCAAGCTGCGAACGGATGTCACCGTCCTTCGGGGACGGGTGGATGCCACGCTGGAGAAGCCGGCCACGCAGTCCTTGTCCGTCACCACGCCATCCGCCACGGTTCGGGCTGGCAGGAAGATCGAGTTCCAATGAAGGCCGCCCTCTGGATCAGCACATGGATGGGGCTGTCCGCGGTGCCGTCGGCCCCGACGGCGGTGGGACGCGAGCCTCCGGAGGCCACCGCCCTTCGCGGCAGTGGAGGTTCGGGGGCCGCGCCGAAGGCTCCGACCGCGGAGCCGCAGACCGCGCTCAAGGCGCTGGAGATGTCGCGCGCGGCGGTGAAGGCCGCCCCGGACGACGCGCGTCGCCGTGAGGCGGAGGGCCGGCTGAAGGACGCGGAGACGCACTTCCAGCAAGCGCGGTACGCGGATGCGCTGCACAAGGCGGATGAGGCCTGGGCGCTGCTCAACCCGCCCCAGCCGTCGCTCTTCACGGTGGAGGTGGGCAAGGACGGCGGCACCACCACCGTCACCCACCGCCAGGGGCCGCCCGTCACGGTGGAGGCCCAGCACGCCACGCGCATCCTGGCGAAGGGCGAATCCGTGCGGGTGCAGCAGGGCACCGTGCTGCCGGAGCCTCCCGCCGCGCCCCAGCCGGTGCAGCCCACGGACAAGTACCGCTTCACGCTGAAACCGTCGGCGGGAGGGCTGCTGGGGCCGGTGACGCTGTCGTGGGCCGCGGTGGAGGGCGCCACGCGGTACGAGGTGGAGGTCGTCCCGGAGACGGTGGAGGCGGGCCCCCTGCCCTCGCCCGTGCGCGAAGTGCTGGGTGCGCGGCAATGGGCGTTGCCGGCGCTGCCGGCGGGCCGTTATCGCTGGACGGTGACGGCGGTGAGCCCGGGGCAGGGGCGGTCCGTCCCATCCACGGCGCGGCGCTTCGAGCTGGCCGCGGACGCGCTCGAACTCAACATCAAGGTGAAGGACGGCTGGCAGAAGTAGCCAGTCCGCGAGGAGCGACCGTGCGTCTTTTCAAAGCCATCCTCCTGCTGATGCTCGTGGTCAGCATCATCCCCACGGTGATGGTGGGCGGGTTGTCGGTGTCCCATACGCGCGAGCTGCTCATCCGCGACGCGCAGGAGCTGGCGCAGGAGCGCGTGAAGCAGCTGCGGCTCAAGGCCGAGAGCTTCCTGGAGGACCCCACGGAGATGGTGGTGGGCCTGTCCAGCGTGCCGGGCGGCTTCTTCAGCCTGCCGCGCGACACGCAGCGCTCGCACATCGCCGCGGTGCTCAACCAGCGCCAGGAGGTGCTGGCGCTCACCGTGTTCGGCGCGGACAAGCAGCGGCAGCCGGGCCTGCAGGCCTTCGCGGTGCACGACATGGCCCCCAGCGCGGTGGCCGAGCACGAGGAGCGCGCCCGGGCCCTGCTCAACGCGGGGCTCACCGGGGTGCGCTACTCGGACGTGGTGGCGTCCCCGGGCGGCGGTGGGCCGGTGGTGACGCTGGCCTTCCCCGTGGGCGACCCGGTGCAGGGCTACATGGCGGCGGACCTGACGCTCGCGGGCCTGCGGCAGATGCTGGCGCAGGAGCGCGTGGGCAGCACGGGGTTCGCGTACCTGGCGGACCGGCATGGACGGCTCATCACCGGCGGCGGAGACCTGGGCGCGGTGGGCGAGGACGTGTCGAAGCGGACGCCGCTGGCGCACCTGATCAAACAGCGTGAAGGCTCCCCCGACACGGAGCTGTTCCACGTGGGCAACTTCGGCGAGGGGCGCGACGCGGTGGTGGCGGCGTACTCGGTGCTGCCGGAAGCGGGCTGGGCCATCGTGTCCGAGCAGCCGGTGGAGCATGCCTACCGGCAGGTGGAGACGATGGAGCGGCGCATCCTGGCGGGCCTGGGCGGCGCCATCCTGGTCGCGTTCGTGCTGGCGGCCATCTTCTCCCGCAACCTGACGCAGCCCCTGAAGACCTTCATGGCGACGTCGATGGAGCTGGCGCGCGGCAAGTTCGGCGTGGAGGTGAACCTTCGCCAGAAGAACGAGCTGGGAGAGCTGGCCCAGACGTTCAACTACATGAGCAAGCAGCTGCTCGCGTACGACATGGAGACGCGCGGCCTCTACGAGAGCCTGGAGAAGGGCTACCTGGAGACCATCGTCGCGCTGGCCAACTCCATCGACTCCAAGGACGCGTACACGCGCGGCCACAGCCAGCGCGAGCACCCCGCCATCGGCGATGCCATCATCGGGCCGGTGACGTTCCTGGGGCCGGTGCGCGCGTGCGTGCGCCACCACCACGAGCGCTGGGACGGCACGGGCTACCCGGACAAGCTCAAGGGCGAGTCCATCCCGCTGCTGGCGCGCATCGTGGCGTG
This sequence comes from Myxococcaceae bacterium, assembly GCA_004173515.1. Classification (GTDB taxonomy): domain Bacteria; phylum Myxococcota; class Myxococcia; order Myxococcales; family Myxococcaceae; genus Corallococcus. The sequence goes on from SECN01000369.1 coordinate 5,376, forward strand.
CGCGGACACCTTCGATGCGTGCACCTCCACGCGCCCCTACCAGAAGGCCATGCCGCTGGAGAAGGCGATGGAGATCCTCGACAACCTGAGCGGCGCGCAGTTGGACCCCCGGGTGGTGCTGGCCCTGCGCGCGGTGCTCGCCCAGCGGGGCGTGCGGGTGGAAGGCCACCGGCAGCCGGTCAAGCTGGCGTCCTGAGCGCTTCCCGCCCGTCGCGGGTCGCGCGGCGGGTCCCCCACCCCACCGGAAGGATGGTAGGGAGGGGACTTCCTGCCCAAGACTCTGGAAGGTGGATCGGTGAGCAACTTCTGGGACCGCATCAAACCCGCGGCCAAGCCCATCAGCGCGACGGACGCCAAGCTGTCCGCTGACGGCGAGGCGCTGACGCTCACGTGGGATGACGGCGTGACGACGACCGCCACGGCGCAGGTGCTGCGCCAGCAGTGCCCATGCGCCGCGTGCGTGGACGAATGGACCGCGAAGCGCACCCTGGATCCCGCGCAGGTGCCCGCGAACCTGCGCGTGTTGCAGATGCAACCGGTGGGCAACTACGCGCTCGCGTTCGTCTTCAGCGACCAGCACAACACCGGCATCTATCCCTGGAAGCACCTGCGCGACATCACCCAGTCACAGGGCTGAAGCCCTGCGCCCCCGGAGCACCTCGTGACTTCGCGCTATCGGCTGTTGCAACCGCTGGCCACGGGAGGCATGGCGGAGTTGTTCCTGGGCGTGGCGAAGGGCGCGGAGGGCTTCGAGCGCACCGTGGCCATCAAGCGCGTGCTGCCGCACCTGGCGCGCGAGCCGGGCATCGCGAGCATGTTCGTCGCGGAGGCGCGGTTGTCCATGTTGTTGCAGCACCAGAACATCGTCACCGTGCACGACGTGGGCGAGGGTCCCGAAGGGCTCTTCCTGGTGATGGAGCTGGTGGATGGGTGGGACCTGGGCGCCATCCTCCGGGCGGTGAACCGGCAGGGGCTGCGCATTCCGCCGCACCTGGCCGTGTTCATCGCGAGCCAGGCGCAGGCGGGGCTCCAGCATGCATACCGGCGCCAGCATGACGGACAGGCGGTGATGACCGCGCACCGGGACGTGTCGCCGTCCAACCTGCTGGTGTCCCGGGAAGGCGAGGTAAAGGTCACCGACTTCGGCATCGCGCGGCTGGAGGGCATCTCGCGCACGGAGCCCGGGGCCTTCAAGGGCAAGGTGCCCTACGCCGCGCCGGAGGTGTTGCAGAGCGCGCCCGCGACGGCGCTGAGCGACCAGTTCTCGCTGGGCATCCTCCTGTCGGAGCTGCTCGCCGGGCAGCACCCGTTCGGTCCGACGGCGGAGCCGGTGGCGGTGGCGTACTCCATCCTCAACCGAGCGCCCGCGTCGCTGCCGGACGTGCCGGCATCGCTGGCCACGCTGGTGCTGCGCATGCTGTCGCGCGAACCGGGGAACCGCTTTCCGGAGCCGGAGGATGTGTCCGAGGCGCTCGCGCGGTGGCTGGCGCAGACGGGTGAGCCCGCGTCGTCGCATGCCCTGGCCACGTTCCTGCGCGGGGTGCGGCTGCCCGCGTCCGTGGGAGAGCTGGCCCGGGCCGCGGCCCAGAGCGGCGCGCAGGCACCGGCCGTGTCGTTCGTGACGTCCGGGGAGCCTCGCGAGGACTCGCGGACACCCTCCGCTTCGCTCGTGGGCTCCGGTGGGGCTCGCGAGGGCGTGGCTTTGAAGGGCGGCTCGGGGACGGAGCATTTCGGCTCGGGTGCGCAGCCTTGGAAGGCAGCGGGCCCGGCGTCAGTGCCCGTGGGCGGTGAAGAAGAGGAGCCCTGGAGCCCGAGCCCTGGCGGCGTGGCGCTCTCCGCTTCGGGCGAGGTGGTCGGGGGCGTGGCCTCCGTTGAGCGCTCCTCCCACGGCGGCGGCTCCAGCGCGGTGCCTTCGCGTGGAGCAGCGTCCGCTTCTTCGGGCGCCGCACGCGCATCCGGAGCGGCCTCGGGGCCTCACGTGGACAACCTGGCGTCGGCACTGACGGACGCCGAGGAGGCCGGCCCCAGGCTCCGGCCTGGCATCCACCAGGCGGGCATGGGCGACCTGGAGCTGGAGGCGCGCGCGCCCCGTCCGCAAGGCACGTCGTGGGAGCTGGAGCCCCCCGTCTCCGCCCTTCCCCGTCGGCGTGGACGCTGGGGACTCGCGGTGGCGTTGTTCGCCGTCGCCACGGTGCTCGCCGGGGGCGTGCTGTTCCTGTGGCCCCGCTACGAAGCCCAGGTGATGAACACCCTGCGCGGAGGCCAGACGCCTTCGCTGACCATCCGCAGCGAGCCCTCCGGGGCGCGGGTGACGGTGGACGGCGTGGACATGGGCGTGACGCCGCTGGTGATGGACAACGTCTACCCGTCCCGCTCCGTCCCCGTGCAGCTCAAGCTCCGGGGACACCGCACCTGGACGGGCTCGTTCATGGGCGGCAGGAAGGCGGACGTGGACGCGCAGCTCACGCGCTGACGCCCGCCGTTGCGCCCTCCGGGCCGACCCCTACTTCACCAGCCGCAGGTGACCGCGGCGGAGTGCTCGCTCTGCACCTCCCGCAGGAAGGCGCGGGGACGCTCGGCGGCGACGGGCATGGGCACCGGCTGGGGCTGCGGCGGACGCACGACGGAGGCGGACGCCACGGGGGGCTGCTGAAGCAGCTCCGGCGGCATCTCCTCCGGGTACATCCAGAACTCCTTCGTCACGTGGCTGGCGATGGCGAACAGCGCCGACCAGGGCACCGCCACCGTGAAGCGCGAACCGGAGAAGCTCAACGTGGAGCGCACGCCCCACTCGCCCACCGTGAGGTCGGGCGGCTCGAAGCGGTAGGAGAGGTTGAGGCGCAGGTGCGCTTCGCCTCGGAGGCTGGCGGGGACGAGCACGCCGGGGCGGCGCGCGTCCAGGTGGATCATCACCATCCCCTGATCCAGCGCGGCCAGGAGCCGCTCCTTCTTGTCGGAAACCTTCTTGTCCATTCCAGCCTGTCCGGCGGGGGAAATTCGGGCGCGCCCTTCAACGACGGCGCACTTCCCGGTCCATCTCCCGCTTCGTCTCCCGTTCCTTGATGTCGTGACGGCGATCTTCGTGCGTCTTGCCGCGGCACAGGGCCAGTTCCACCTTGGCCCGTCCCTTCCTGAAGTACAGCACGAGCGGGATGATGGAGTAACCGCGCTCGCGAACCTTCGCCGTCCAGCGGTCGATTTCCGTCCGGTGCATCAGCAGCTTCCGGCCCCGGGTGGGGAGGTGGTCGAACACGCTCGCCGCCTTGTAGGAGCCGATGTGCGCATTGAGCAGGAACAACTCCGTGCCCTTCTGCAGCGCATAGGCGTCCGACAGGTTGGCGATTCCATCCCGCAAAGACTTCACCTCGCTCCCGGTGAGCGACAGTCCCGCTTCGATCGTGTCGTCCACCGTGTAGTCGAAGCGCGCACGCCGGTTCTCGGCAATGACCTTCACCCCCGGCTCCGCACCCACACCCTTCGACTTTCCGGCCATAACGTGTCCCGAGTCTCCTAACCGCCCAGGGGCATGTTGTCGATGAGCCGTGTGGCACCCGAGAAGGCCGCCACCAGCATGCGCGCCGTCTGGCCCGGCGCCACCGTCCCGAGGGGCGCGAGCGTTTCCGCGTCCCGCACCTCCACATAGTCCTCGCGCAGGTCCGCCGCCTTCAGCTCGCGCCGAGCGGCCTCCACCAGCGCCCCCGTGTCCCGCGTCCCTGAAGCGAGCAGCGCCTGGGCCGCTCGCAGGCCCTTCGACAGGGCGAGCGCCCGCTGCCGCTCGTCGGCGGACAGGTAGGCATTGCGGCTGCTCATCGCCAGCCCGTCCGCTTCGCGCACCGTGGGCATGCCCACGATGTCCGCCCCCAGGTGCAGGTCGCGGTTGAGCGCCCGGATGACCTGGAGCTGCTGGTAGTCCTTCTCACCGAACAGGGCCACCGCGGGCCGGAACAGCGACAACAACTGCGTGACGATGGTGGCGACGCCCCGGAAGTGTCCGGGACGCCGCTCGCCGCACAGCCCCTGGCTGACGTCGGTGACGTCCACGTAGGTCTGGTAGCCGGGCGGATACATCACCGCGGGCTCGGGCGCGAACACGGCCTCCACGCCCGCGCTCGCGCAGCGGCCCAGGTCCCCCTCGAAGTCGCGCGGGTAGCGCGCCAGGTCCTCGCGGGGGCCGAACTGCGTGGGGTTCACGAAGATGGAAGCGGCCACCACGTCCGCGCGCCGGCCGCCCTCCCTCATGAGCGAGACGTGGCCCTCATGGAGAAAGCCCATGGTAGGCACGAGCGCCAGACGGCGGCCCTCCTGCTGGAGGGTGGCCACCCAGGCCTTCACTTCCGGCACGGTGCGCAGGACGCGAGGGGCCATGGCTAGACCGGCGCCCCGTAGATGGCGCCGACCTTCTCCGCGCCCTCGGCGGGAGCGTCCACCACCCCAGGGCCCACGGGCGTCGCGGCCACCAGGCGGACGTTCTTGTTCGCCTTGAAGCTGTGGTCCTCGTCCGGGAACGTGCCGGCGCGGACCTCCGAGAAGAACGTGCCCGCCGCCTCCGTGATGTTGCCGTGCAGGTTGGCGAAGCGCTTGACGAACTTCGGCTTGAAGTCCGGGTTCATGCCCAAGAGGTCGTAGCAGACCAGCACCTGTCCATCGCAGTGCTTGCCCGCGCCGATGCCGATGGTCGGGATCTTCAGGCTCTGGGTGATGGTGCGCGCCAGCTCCAGCGGCACGCCCTCCAGCACCAGCGCGTACGCCCCCGCCTCCTCCAGCGCGAGCGCGTCGTCCAGCATGCGGCGCGCGGCGTCCTCGTCACGGCCCTGCACCACGTAGCCGCCCATCTTGTGCACCGACTGCGGCGTCAGCCCCAGGTGGCCCATGACGGGGATGCTGGCGCGCACGATGGCGCGCACGGTGTCGGCGAACTCCGCGCCGCCCTCCAGCTTCACGCTGCCCACGTTGCCTTCGGCCACGAGCCGGCCGGCGTTGCGCACCGCTTCGTGCGGCGACACCTGGTAGCTCATGAAGGGCAGGTCGCCCACGACGTGCGCCCGCTTCGCGCCCCGGCTCACCGCCGCCGAGTGGTAGACCATCTGGTCCATGGTCACCGGCAGCGTGGACTCCTGCCCCTGGATGACCATGCCCAACGAGTCACCGACCAGGAGGACATCCGCCCCACCCTCGTCGAGGATGCGCGCGAACGTCGCGTCGTAGGCGGTGACCATGCAGATCTTCTGACCGGACTGCTTCAGGCGCTTCAGCGTGTGGATGGTGACCTTGTCCTTCACGGTTCACCTCCTGTGGAGACGGGTGGGACTGCCTCGTGGAACGACAGGCCCCTCGCCGTCCCCAGGGGGATCGCCGGAGGCCAGGGCTCCACGAAGATGCACTCTAACGCTCCCCGGGCCTTCGTGGGGGCTGACCGCACGTCGAACCGCAGGGCAGGCGGGCGACGTCAGGGCCGCTGGGACGCCTTGGGCACGTAGTGCTGCACGCCGGGCTTCGCCGTCTGGATGGCCTGCATCAGCGCCTCGCGGTCCGCTTCGTTGTGCACGAAGTCGATCTCCGAGGTGTTCACGATGAGCAGCGGCGTGTCCGTGTAGTGGGAGAAGAAGTCGTTGTAGGCGTGCGTGAGCGACTCCAGGTAGCCCGCGTCGAACTTGCGCTCGAACTCGCGACCGCGCTTCTTGATGCGGTGCAGGAGCACGTCCAACTGCGCCTGGAGGTAGATGACCAGGTCGGGCCGGGTGACGCGGGGGCCCAGCGCCTCGAAGACGCGGTCGTAGAGGGCCAACTCGTCCGACGCCAGGGTGAGGTTGGCGAAGATGCGGTCCTTGGCGAACAGGTAGTCGCTGACCGTGACGGAGCGGAACAGGTCCTGCTGGAAGAGCTCCTGCTGCTGGCGGAAGCGCGACAGCAGGAAGAACACCTGCGTCTGGAACGCGAACTTCTGCCGGTCCGCGTAGAAGCTGGAGAGGAAGGGGTTCTCCTCCACCACTTCCAGGATGCGACGGCTGCCCAGGCGCTCCGTGAGGAGGTTGGCGAGGCTGGTCTTGCCCACGCCGATGGGCCCTTCGACGACGATGTAGCGGTGGTCCATCGGCCCGAGGCCTCCGCCCCCGGTGACACCGCATGCGACGCATGCGCGCGGGGGGCGGATAACACAACCATGCCCCCGCGCATCCGGCAATTTTCGCCGGCCCATCCCGGCCTTGCACTGCCCCCGGGCCATCCCCTACGGTGCCCGCCAATACGCACGCGAAACACGGGAGCAATCGGCCAGATGCGCGGCAGGCAGCGGGTGAAGACGGCGGTGGTGGAACTGGAGCCGCGCGAGGAAGCCGCGCCCGCCCCCCGCCCGGCCACGGCCCCTCCCGCACCTCCGGTGGACGTGGATCCACTCTACGGCGTGGCCCTGCTCAAGACGGCCTTCGAGCTGAAGCGCCGCCCGGACGGCTCCGTGGACGAAGTGCTGAGCGCCGTGCTTGCGCGCCTGCGCATCGACGAGGGTGAGTTCCGCGCCTTCCTCGCCCAGCAGGGTGGGCTCCTGGCCGCGCTGGGCCAGAAGCACTGAAGCCCTAGTCCGCGTCCGGCCCGGAGTCGGGTTCGGGTGCGTCCGGAGGCGGAGGCGCCATCGCGGTGACGGGCCCGAGCGCGCGCTCGATGGCGGCGAACTCCGCGGGCGACAGCGTCTCCGCGCGGCGGCCCGGGTCGATGCCCGCCGTCTGGAGCGCGGCGAGCATCACCTCCGGCGTCGCGAGCCCCTTGTCGGACTTGAGCGAGTTGATCAGCGTCTTGCGGCGCTGCGCGAAGCCGGCCTTCACCAGCCGCGTGAAGCGCGCCTCGTCCACCAGCGGCGCGCGGGGCTTCGCAAGCCGCGTGAGGCGCAGCACGGCGGAGTCCACCTTCGGGGGCGGATGGAAGCGCCACGCCTCCAGCGTGAGGACCTGCTCGATGTCGAAGTGCAGGCCGAGCAGCACCGTGAGCAGGCCGTAGTCGCGGTTGCCGGGCTCCGCGGCCAGGCGCACCACGACCTCCTTCTGGAGCGTGAAGACGGCGCGCGACAGGTGGGCGCGCTGCGCGAGCACCTGGAAGAGGATGGGGCTGGTGAGGTGGTACGGCAGGTTGCCCACCAGGGCGATTTCGGGCGCGCCGGCCACCTGGGCGAAGTCCACCGTGGCGGCGTTGCCGGACACCACGCGCACGCCGGGAATGGCCTCCTTCTCCAGCACGGCGACCATGTCGCGGTCGCGCTCCACGGCCGTCACCTGCGCGCCGGTGGCGGCGAGGAAGCGCGTGAGGTGGCCCAGGCCCGGGCCCAGCTCCACCACGGGCTCACCGGGGCGCAGCTCCAGCGCGTCCGCGATGGACTGGAGCGCGTCCGCGTCTCCGAGGAAGTTCTGGCCCCAGCTGTGCTTGGCGCGCAGGCCGTGGCGCTTGAGGATTTCGCGCGGCGATTCCACTTGGGGGCGTCCCTTCCCTACTCCATGCGCCAGGCGGGGTCGGCCGCGAGGCGGAAGTCACCGCGCAGACCGCGGCGCCACGCTTCATACCCCGCGACGGCGATCATCGCCCCATTGTCCGTGCACAGCCGCACCGGGGGCAGGAACATGCGCAGCCCCTGCGCCTCCGCGCGCTGCTTGCACAGGGCCCTCAGGCGCGAGTTGGCCGCCACGCCGCCGCACAGCACCAGCTGCGTGTGGCCCAGCCGCTTCGCCGCGGCGACCAGCTTCTTCGACAGCACGTCCGCGACCGCCTCCTGGAACGAAGCGCACAGGTCGTGCAGCGCCCGCCCTTCCGGCACGCCGTGCTTCTGCACGTGGTGCAGCACCGCCGTCTTCAGGCCGGAGAAGGACACGTCGAAGTTGTCGCCCGGCAGCGCGCGCGGGAAGCGGATGGCTTCCGGGTTGCCCTTCTGGGCCAGTTCGTCGATGGGCTGCCCGCCCGGGTATGGCAGGCCGAGGATGCGCGCCGTCTTGTCGTAGGCCTCGCCCGCGGCGTCGTCGCGCGTGCGGCCGATGAGCCGGTAGTTCCCGTAGTCGCGCACCTCGTAGAGGCTCGTGTGGCCACCGGACACGACCAGCCCGAGGAACGGCGGCGACGGCGCTTCCTCCAGCAGGCGGATGGCGAGCAGGTGCCCTTCCAGGTGGTTGGCGCCGACGAAGGGCTTGCCGGTGGCGAGGCTCAGGCCCTTGGCCACCTGGAGCCCCACGAGCAGCGCGCCGATGAGGCCGGGGCCGGACGTGACGGCCAACAGGTCGATGTCGTCCAGCGTCTTGCCCGCGCGGGTGAGGGCCTCGTGGAGCACGGGCATCACCTGCACGATGTGGTTGCGGCTGGCCAGCTCCGGCACCACGCCGCCCCAGCGACGGTGGATGTCCACCTGCGTGGAGACGACGTCCGACAGCACGCGCCGGCCGTCCTCCACGACGGCGGCGGCGGTTTCATCGCACGAGGTTTCGAGTCCGAGGACGAGCACGACGACTCCAGGAGGACGGGAAGGCGGAAGGACGGTCGCCTAGGTGCCCATCCCCTTGAGCAGGACGCGCACCTCTTCCGCCGAACTCCCCGTCGGTTCCAGGTACAGATACTTCTTATAGGCCTCGGCCGCTCGGGCATCCTGCTTGGAGAGTTGCAGCGAGCTGCCCAGCCAGAACCAGGCCTTCGCGTTCTTGGGCTCCTCGCGGACCACGTCCTGCAGCAGCTTGGCCGCCTCGCGGAAGCCCGCCTCGCTCGCGTTGCTGTTGTTGGCGAGCGAGATGCCCAGGCCGGCCTTGGCCTCCGTCGAGTTCGCATCGAGCGCGAGCGCCTTGCGGTAGGCCCCCACCGCCGACTTCCAGCGCTTGCCGACCATCGCCGTGCGGCCTTCCTTGATCAGGTCGGCGTAGGTGGCGACCTTCGCGGGCGCGGCGTCGGGCGGGGCCGTCGGAGCGACCGCGAGGCCCGCGTCGGGGACCGCGGCGGGCTCGGGGGTGACCGTCTTCACGGGCTCGCCCGCATCCGGGACGGCCGCGACGGCCACCATCTGCGGAGGCGGGGCGCCCGCGTCGACCGGGGCGGCATCCACCGTCTTCACGGGTGGCGGGGCGCCCGCGTCGACCGGCGCGGCGTCCACGGTCTTCACGGGCGGCGGCGCGACGACGTCGGGCGTCGGTGGGGTCTCCGGAGGCTTGCGCGCCTCCACGGGCGGCGTCGGCACCGGAGGCGTCTCCGTGCCCGAACCCCGGGAGATCACCACCGCGGCCACGGCCGCCAGGAGGACCAGGCCTCCCGCGGCATAGAGCCCCGTGCGCTTGGGCTTCAGCGCGGCCTGCAGCGCCGCTTCGTCGTCGTCATGCGCCAGAGGCTTCGAGGTCGGGGACGCGGGCGTCGCGACCGGGGCCGTCACCACGGGGGTGACGGGCGCGGGCGGGGCGACGGGCG
>SECN01000370.1 GCA_004173515.1 Myxococcaceae bacterium
GAGGTGATGAGCTCCACGAAGTCGAAGTAGTTTTTGACCGGGAGCTTGAAGCCCTGCTGGTGGGCAATGGACCACAGGATGTGCGGGGCCACCGCGCCACCCACGTGGATATGAAGGTCGATGAGGTCGCGAACCATGGCGGCATGTATGCACAGCCACGGCCACGCGTAAAGCTATCGGCGCAGCAGCACGTACACCGCGCCCGTTCCGCCGTCCTGCGGGCGTGCGCTGGCGAACGCCAGCACCATCCGCTCCATCCGCTTCTGCGCCAACCACACCCTCATGCCCTCCTTCAACACGGGCACCTGGTCCTTGGAGTTCAAACCGCGCCCGTGGACGATGAGGACGCAGCGCTTCTTGGAGCGCTGGCTGTCGGACAGGAAACGCTCCACGGCGCTCCGGGCCTCGGCGGCCGTCTTGCCGTGCAGGTCCAGCGTGTCCTGCACGGAGAAGTCACCCCGGCGCAGCGAGCGCAGCAGGTTGCGGTCCACGCCGGGGGCCGCGCCCTCGATGAACTCGTTCGAGTCCGCGACGTCGAAGGCGCCCTCACCTGCGACGAGCTCCGACAGCTGGGCCAGGGCCTCCGCGTTGTCGTCGATGAGCTCCGGCAGGCGCGGGTTCGTCTTGGGGGCCTCGCCCCGGTTGGTGATCTGCTGCACGCCGTCCATGGCGGAGAAGAAGAGGCCGACGTCGTCGTCCTCGGGGCGGGCCTTGGCGGCCTTCACCGGCTTCGCGACGACCTTCTTCTTCGCGGCGGCTTCGGCGGCGGCCTTCTGCTGTTGCTGCTTCTCCGTGTCCTGGAGCGTCTTGATGGCGGACTTGAAGGGGTTGTTCTGGAAGGCCGCTTCCTTCTTCTTCGGGGGCTGCTTGCTCATGGGATTCCCTGTTTCTAACCCGGCTACAGGTCGCGCAGCTTCCGGATCGTCTCGTAGGCGTCGCGGACTTCCTGGAACCGGCGGGCGGCCTTCTCGGCGGCCTTGGGGCCCAGCTGGGTGAACTTGTCCGGGTGGTGGGCGGCGGCGAGCTTGCGGAAGGCGGCCTTCACCTCCGCGTTGGTGGCGTCCGGCTTGAGGCCCAGGCTGGTGAAGTGGGGGGTGGCATCGCCCAGGTGCTGCTGGGCCAGGGCCTGGATCTGCTCGTCCGGGATGCCCAGCCCGTCGGCCATGCGGCGCAGCACCTCCGTCTCCGAGCGCTGCATGTGTCCGTCCGCCAGGGACATCTCGTAGAGCGCGTTGAGCAGGCGCAGCCGCTCGTCCGCCGGGAGGGCTTCCTGGCAGGCCTTGAGCGAGGCGGCTGCCTTGAGCGAGGCGGGTTTGGCGATGAACGCCTTCAGGTAGCGGCCCACCGCCTGGACGGTGTGGGGGTCGGCGTGGAGGACCTCCTCGAAGTAGCGGCGGATCTCCCGGACCTCCTCGCGGCGCAGCTCTCCGTCCGCGCGGGCCACGTCCATGAAGAGGGCGACGATCTCCCGGTCGAGCGGGTCCTCCGGCGGCGTCTCCACGGCGCGGTGCTCCCCCGGCATGGGCCCCTCACGGCGGGGGCCGGGCCGCTTGGAGGCGGTCGGGAAGTCGGAGAAGTCGGAGAACAGCTCCGGGTTGGACGGCGGAATGGCGTTCTGCTCGTCGAAATAGTGGCCGACGGCGAGGCCCGCGATGAGGGCGAGCACGATGGCCAGGGGCCCGCCAATGAGGAGGCCGACCACGAGTCCAAGCATCGCCCCGAGAACTTTTCCTGCGCCCATGCCTTCGCTTCGCTCCCTTGAATCCGCCCAGTTTTGCATAAGGTGCGGCGCATGACGGCCCAGTTGATCGACGGCAAGGCAGTAGCGGCGCGAGTGCGGGCGGAAATCAAGGAGGAGGTGACGCGGCTGAAGGCGGAGCGCGGCATCACCCCCGGGCTGGCGGTGGTGCGTGTGGGTGAGGACCCCGCCTCCAAGGTCTACGTGACGGGGAAGAAGAAGGCCGCCGAGGAGGTGGGCTTCAACTCCTGGGAGCACCACCCGGACGAGAACATCACCCAGGAGGAACTCCTGGCGCTGGTGCACCGGCTCAACGAGGACCCGGCGGTGCACGGCATCCTGGTGCAGCTGCCCCTGCCCAAGCACCTGGACGCGGACGCCATCATCTCCGCGGTGAAGCCGGAGAAGGACGCGGACGGCTTCCACCCCCTGAACGCGGGCAACCTGCTGCTGGGCCGCCCGGCGACGCGCGCGTGTACGCCCTGGGGCGTGATGCGGCTGTTGGAAGAGGTGGGGTGCAACCCGGCGGGCAAGCGGGCGGTGGTGGTGGGCCGCAGCAACATCGTGGGCAAGCCCCAGGCGCTGATGCTGCTCCAGAAGGACGCGACGGTGACGGTGTGTCACCGCAAGAGCGACCTGCCGGCGGAGGTGGCGCAGGCGGACATCCTGGTGGTGGCCGTGGGCGTGCCGGAGCTGGTGAAGGGAGCGTGGATCAAGCCCGGCGCGGTCGTCATCGACGTGGGGATGAACCGCAAGGCGGACGGCAAGCTGGTGGGCGACGTGGAGTTCGCCGCGGCGGCCGAGCGCGCGTCGTTCATCACCCCGGTCCCCGGCGGCGTGGGCCCGATGACCATCGCCATGCTGATGAAGAACACGCTGGAAGCAGCGCAGCGCGCCGGGAAGTAGCTCGCACCGGAGACCTCCCTGCCCGGGATGGCCGGAGGCCCAGGGCCCTCACCGCGCGGCGGGGGGGCTTACGGCGTGTAGCAGACCTCCAGGCCGGGACGCTCGGTCACGCTGGTGCTCTCGCTGCTGTAGAGGATGGCGGGGACCGACAGGAGCGCCGGGGACGCCTCCAGCAGGAAGCCGTTGTTCGTCCGGCTCCCGTTCACCCAGGAGGCGACCAGGGACGTGACGTTCGCGGTCCTCGGCGAGAGGACCAGGATGGACGCGATGGTGGCTTCCACCGTGGGGTCGAACTGCTGGTTGAAGCTGCTGTAGGTCGCGGTGGATTCGCTCCAGGCCGCGTTCGCGGCATGGACCTGGATGGCATTGGGTTGGGTGACCGCGTAGAGCTGGAGCGTGGCGTTGTGGACGGTGGCGCTGCTGGGAATCGCGCTGACGTCGAACCGCAGCAGGGCCTCCTGGTGTATGACGTTCGAGGAGTTGCCTTGGCAGTCGAAGAGGCTGCTGACGGCGTGAACGTCGACACCAGGATGCTCGGACCATTCAAAGGCAGACATGGGCTAGGGGACTGAAGGCACCGTCACCGGAATGTCAGCCATCCGCCTCACGGGGCCGGCGTGGAGCAGGCCGGGTGAAACAATCCGCGCAGGGCCCGTGGGCTGTCTGCCTCGCGGACATCCCTGCCCGGTGTGCGGGCAGGGAAGGTGGGCCACGAAAGGCTATTCCGGGCAGACGATGGGGCCGCCGTGGTTCTTGCAGACGTCGCGCGGGATGCACCAGCCATCCGGCGTGGAGTGGGCAAACATCTGGATGCCACTGTTGCACTGGACCTTGTCACTGAAGACGCGACACCAGCCGATGTCGACATTTTCGTCACAGCTGTCGGGCGGGGCCATGGCCTGGACCCGTCCGTCTGGCGTTGAAGTTTCAGTCGGAGGTGTTCCGCCCCGAGGTGTCTCCGTCGCGCCGGGCCCGCAAGCCAGGAAGAGCATTCCCGCGCCCGACATCCATCCCACCGACTTCAGCAGCGTCTGCCTTCGCATGAGCGTGTCTCCAGGGAAAGGGGGAACAGCAAGCGAAGCGTAGTCTGGAATTCATTGCCATCGCCAGTCGCGGGAGCGGGTGCGTGGGAGTGGAAAATTCGTTGTCGCTGATTTAGAAGAGAGGAATGGTGAGTCGGGAAGAGCACATGTCGGGAGGGCTGTATGGCCTGCTCATTGGGGATGCCCTGGGCGTCCCGTATGAGTTTCACGGTCCTGAAAGGATTCCACCACCGGAGGCCATCGAGTACACACCGCCCCCGGGGTTCGACCGTGCGCACGATGGCGTACCGCCCGGCACCTGGTCGGATGATGGCGCCCATGCGCTCTGCCTGCTGGATTCGCTGACGCATCAGAAGCGGCTCGACTGCGAGGACCTGGGGCGGCGTCTGGTGAACTGGTACGACAAGGGCTACCTCGCCGTGGACGGCCACGTGTTCGACGTGGGCATCCAGACCCGCAACGCGCTGGGAAGGCTCCGGGGCGGCTCCCCCGCGCTGCTCGCCGGGCCGGCGGGAGAGATGGACAACGGCAATGGCTCGCTGATGCGCGTGCTGCCCCTGGCGCTGTGGCACCGGGGCACGGACGCGGCGCTGGCCTCGGATGCGATGGCGCAGTCGCGCGTCACGCACGGGCACCTGCGCTCACAGGTGTGCTGCGCGGTGTACTGCCTCTGGGCACGGCGGATGTTGGAGGGCGCGGCGGATCCATGGACGGAGGCCGTGGCCACCTTCCGCGCGCTGTACCCGGAGGAGTTCCCCGCCAGGACGGAGCTGGACATGCACGTCCGCCCGGAGGACCTGACGCCGGGGAAGGGGAGTGGCTACGTGGTGGACTGCCTGCGCTCCGCCCGCGACTGTCTTGCCCAGGGCGGGACCTACGAGGAGGTCGTCAAGGCGGCCATCCGGCTGGGCCACGACACGGACACCACCGCGGCGGTGGCGGGTGGGCTCGCGGGCCTGCGCTACGGACTGAAGGGGATTCCACACCGCTGGCGTTCGATGCTGCGCGGCGAGGAGCTGGTGGAACCGCTCCTCACACGGCTGCTGAAGTCCGTACCCTGACCGAGCACTTCAGTCCGGGAAGATCCCCAGCACGTCCTTCAACATCGCGGCGCCCGTGCCCCGGGCGCCCTGTTCCGCGTTGATGATCGTGTTCACGCCGTGGAGGTCGCTGCGGAACACCGCGCCCATCTCCATCGCGCCCAGCCGGGCCAGGGGATGGGCCGCGTCCACGGCGGTGGGCCGCACGCTCCACTCCCACCGTCCGTCGCCCAGCGGCTCCGCGCGCGCCAGCAGCAACACCTGTCCGCCCTTCGCCCGCGCCGCGTCCTGCTCCGCGCGCGTCACGCCGCGCATCCCCGTCACCGACACGTCCTTCAGCGCCGTGGGCACGCGCATCACCGCGTTGGCCAGGATGACCAGCTTGCTCGCCGTGTCCCAGCCGTCCACATCCAGCGATGGATCCGGCTCCGCGACGCCCAGCGCCTGTGCCTCCTCCAGCGCCGCCGCGTACGTCCGGCCCTCCGCCATGCGGCTCAGGATGAGCTGGCTGGTGCAGTTGAGCACGCCCTCGAACCGGCCCAGCTTCCCCAGGGCCAGGTCCCTCATGCCCAGCGTCACCAGCGGCATCGCCGCGCCCGCCGCGCCACTGAAGCGCAGCGCCGGTCGGCCCGGGGACTCCAGGTCGCTCATCGCCGCCAGCTCCTGGTAGCCCAGCACCAGCGGACCCTTGCTCGCGAGCACCACCGCCATGCCCCGCATCAGCGCGTCCCGCGTGATGTCCAACCCGGGCTGCCCGTCCTTCAGGCTCGTGGGCGTGGCCTCCAGCAGCAGGTCCGCCTTCACCTCGCGCACCAGCGCCTGCCCGCTCATCCCCGGACGGCCCACCACCGGCAGCGACGCCACCGAACACTTCGCCCGCTTCGCCGCCAGCACCGCCGCCAGGTCCAGCCCGTGCGGCGACACCGCGGCCCCGCCGGAGTCCGCCATCCCCACCGGCAGGAGCTCCAACCGGTAGCGCTCCATCAGCAGCGACGCGCGCGACTGGAGGATCTCCAGCAGGGGTACGCCTACGTGCCCCACGCCCGTCAGCAGGAAGCGCACCGTGCGCACGGCGCGGGGATTCATGGCTCGAAGGCCTCGCGCACCCCGTCCCGGCGCAGCGTGAAGAGCATCCACACCGCCACCGGCACCCCCGCGAAACACCCGGGCGTCAGCGTGTACATGGCGCAGACGGCGCCCACCATGGCGAGCCCGTACCCCTTGAGGTTCATCGCGCTCCAGGCGCCCCAGATGGCCAGCACCCCGCAGACCACGCCGACCACGATGGCCAGCGTGAAGCCCAGCGTGAACTCCAGCACCGCGGGCGTCTGGCCCGGCGCGGAGAAGGGGGAGGCCACCTTGAGCGCCGCGAGCACCGCCGCCAGCAGGCTGAAGGCGATGTGCAGCACGCCCACGATGAGCTGGAAGAACGCCGGGAAGCGCACCATCTCGAAGATGCGGATGCGCGGATCCCCCGGCGCCAACTGCGGCCCCGGGCCGCTCATGAGCGGGCCCTCAGCGCGCTGACGATCATCCGCGTCGCGGGGGACTTGTTGAGCGTGTAGAAGTGGATGCCCGGCACGCCGCGCGCCAGCAGCTCCACGCACTGCACCGTCGCGTGCGCGACGCCCAGCTGCACCACCGCGTCCGGCTGATCCTTCACGCGCTCCATCTGCAACGCCAGTCGCATGGGCACCGTGGCGCCGCACATGCGCGTGAAGCGCTGGACCTGCTCATAGTTGGTGATGGGCATGATGCCGGGGACGATGGGCACGTTGATGCCCGCCCGTCGCGCCCGCTCCACGAAGTCGAAATAGAAGGCGTTGTCGAAGAAGAGCTGCGTCACCACGAAGTCCATCCCCGCATCCACCTTCGCCTTCAGGTGCTTGAGGTCGTCCTCGCGTGACGCTGTCTCCACGTGGCCCTCCGGATAGCACGCACCCCCCAGGCAGAAGTTGAAATCCTCTTCTCGGACGAATCGCACCAGCTCCTCCGCGTAGCGGAAGCCCCCCGGCACCGGTTCGTACGTCTGCTGCCCCTGCGGCGGGTCGCCGCGCAACAGCAGCAGGTTCTCGATGCGTGCCGCGTCGAGCCGGCGCAGCACGTCACGAAGCTCGTCCCGGTCGTGGCCCACGCACGTCAGGTGCGCCATGGCCTCGATGCCGGTGTGCTGCTTGATGTGCGTCACCAGGTCCACCGTCCGGTCCCGGGTGCTGCCGCCCGCCCCGTACGTCACCGACACGAACCCCGGATTCAACGGCGCCAGCTCCTCCACCGTGCGCAGGAGCGAGGCCACGCCCGCGTCCGTCTTGGGAGGAAAAAACTCGAACGAGAAGCACGGCTGCCTGGGGGCCCGGATGGTCGACTTCGTCGGTTGGGACATGCCGGTGCAGTACAGCTCCGTCATCGCCGAGCACGAAGCCGTGCGCACCGCCGTCGGCCTCTTCGACGTGTCGCACATGGGCGAGGTGGAGTTCCGGGGCCCCGGCGCGCTGGAGACGGTCAACCGGCTCATCTCCAACGACCTTGCCCGCATCCAGGACGGCCAGGCCGTGTACGCGGGCCTGCTCAACGACCTGGGCGGTTTCGTGGACGACGTCGTCGCCTACCGCTTCAGCCCGGAGCACATCCTCATCTGCGTCAACTCCAGCAACCGCGAGAAGGACTTCGCCTGGATGAAGGCCCGCGCGGAGGGCGTGACGCCGGTGGACCGGGGGGACGACTTCGCGCAGATCGCCGTCCAGGGCCCCAAGGCCTTCGGCCTGGTGCAGCGGCTGACGAAGGCGGACCTGTCCAAGGTCGGCACCTACCGCTTCTCCGAAGGGGAGGTCGCGGGCGTGAAGTCCATCATCTCCCGCACGGGCTACACCGGCGAGGACGGCTTCGAGCTGTACTGCGCCACCGACGACGCGGTGAAGCTCTGGAACGCGCTCCTGGAGGCCGGCCAGCCGGACGGGGTGAAGGCCTGCGGCCTGGGCGCGCGCGACTCGCTGCGCACGGAGATGAAGTACGCGCTGTACGGCAACGACATCGACGATGCCCACACCGCCCTGGAAGCGGGCCTGGGGTGGATCGTCAAGCTGGACAAGCCGGGCGGCTTCATCGGCAAGGACGCGCTCGTCGCGCAGAAGGCCGCGGGCGTGCAGCGCAAGCTCGTGGGCTTCGAGCTCACGGGCGCGGGCATCCCCCGCCACGGCTACCCCATCCTCAAGGACGGCGCCCGCGTGGGCGAAGTCACCAGCGGCACGCAGGGCCCCAGCGTGAAGAAGCCCATCGGCATGGGCTACGTGCCCGCCGCGCTGTCCACCGAGGGCTCCACCTTCGACGTGGAGATCCGCGGCCGCGCCGTGCCCGCGGTCGTCGTGAAGACCCCCTTCCTCAAGAAGTCCTGATTCCCCCTTCCATCCCTCCGCACCTTCGCGAGGAGCAGCCTCCATGTCCGATTCCATCCCGCAGAACCTGAAGTACACGAAGGAACACGAGTGGGCCCGCCAGGAGGCCAAGACCGTGGTGGTGGGCGTCACCCATCACGCGCAGGAAGCGCTGGGCGACGTGGTCTACGTGGAGCTGCCGAAGATCGGCACCCTGCTGGTCGAGGGCAAGCAGTTCGGCGTCATCGAGTCCACCAAGGCCGTGTCGGACCTGTACGCGCCCCTGAGCGGCAAGGTGGTCAACGTGAACGCCGCCCTCACCGACAACTCGTCCCTCATCAACAGCGACCCGTACGGGCAGGGCTGGATCGTGGAGATCGAGCCCTCGGACACCGAGCAGCTAGGCAAGCTCCTGGACGCCGCCGCGTACGGCGAGATCGCCAAGTAGTCCTTCGCGCAAGAAGTGGCGCGTCCCGGTTGTTAGTGACGCTCCACGAGGCCCCGACCCGCTCGGACGCCGACCCCTTCCGCACCTCTCGCGAGCCCTCCCGACCATGTCCTTGAACTGGAAGTACCAGGAGTCCTTCGCCGGCCGGCACATCGGCCCGGAGGCCCCCGAAGTGAAGCAGATGCTGTCCACGCTGGGTGTGGACTCGCTCGATGCGCTCATCGAGCGCACCGTGCCGCCGGCCATCCGAGCCCAGGAGCCTCTGCGGCTGCCCGCCGGCCGGGGGGAGATGGAGGTCCTGGCGCAACTGGAGGCCATCGCCGCGAAGAACCAGGTGTTCCGGTCCTTCATCGGCATGGGCTACCACGACACCCACGTCCCCAACGTCATCCTGCGCAACATCTTCCAGAACCCGGGCTGGTACACCCAGTACACGCCCTACAGGGCCGGCTGGAGGCGCTGCTCAACTTCCAGACCATGGTGACGGACCTCACCGGCATGGAGGTGGCCAACGCCTCGCTGCTCGATGAGGGCACCGCCGCGGCGGAGGCCATGGGCCTGGCGCTGCACTCGGTGAAGGGCGACACCCAGGGCGCGGCGTTCTTCGTGTCCGACGCCTGCCATCCGCAGACGCTGGACGTGGTGCGCACGCGCGCGCTGCCGCTGGGCGTGGAGGTCGTCGTGGGCGACCACCGCACGGTGGACCTGTCCGCGAAGAAGTACTTCGGCGCGCTGGTGCAGTACCCGGCCACCGACGGCGTGGTGCACGACTACCGCGCCTTCGGCGAGAAGGTGCACGCGGCGGGCGGCCTGCTCATCGTCGCGACGGACCTGCTCAGCCTCACGCTGCTCACGCCGCCCGGCGAGTTCGGCGCGGACGTGGCGGTGGGCACGGCGCAGCGCTTCGGCGTGCCGCTGGGCTACGGCGGTCCGCACGCCGCCTTCTTCGCGACGAAGAACGCCTACACCCGCGTGATGCCGGGCCGCCTCATCGGCGTGTCCGAGGACTCACAGGGCCTGCCCGCGCTGCGCATGGCGCTCCAGACGCGCGAGCAGCACATCCGCCGTGAGAAGGCGACGAGCAACATCTGCACCGCGCAGGTGCTGCTGGCGGTGATGGCCGGCATGTACGCCGTCTACCACGGGCCGGACGGCCTCAAGGCCATCGCGGAGCGCGTGCACGGCCTCACGGTGGTGCTCGCGCGGGGCCTGACGAAGCTGGGCTTCAAGCCGCGCCACGAGCAGTTCTTCGACACGCTGCGCGTGGAGCTGACCACGGCGCAGGTGCGCGGCGTGCTGGCCGCCGCCGAGGGCGCGAAGATGAACTTCCGCCGCATCGACGACAAGACGCTGGGCCTGGCGCTGGACGAGACGACGCGCGCAAGGGACGTGGAGGACATCCTCACGGCCTTCATCCAGGGCGCGAACAAGTCCGCGCAGCCGGTGGTGCTGGAGGACGTGGCCGCGGGCCTGGAGAGCCCGCTCGTCGCGGACGTGCGCCGCAAGAGCGCGTTCCTCACGCACCCCATCTTCAACCGCTACCACTCCGAGACGGAGATGCTGCGGTACGTGCGGCGGCTGGAGGCGAAGGACCTGTCGCTCACGCACTCCATGATTCCGCTGGGCAGCTGCACCATGAAGCTCAACGCCACCGCGGAGATGATCCCGGTGACGTGGCCCCAGTTCAGCAAGCTGCACCCGTTCGCGCCCACCTCGCAGGCGGCCGGCTACAAGGTCATCTTCGAGCAGCTGGAGCACGCGCTGTCGCAGGTGACGGGCTTCGCCGGATGCTCGCTCCAGCCCAACGCGGGCAGCCAGGGTGAGTACGCGGGCCTGCTCGTCATCCGCGCGTACCACCAGGCGCGGGGCCAGGGGCACCGCGACGTGTGCCTCATCCCGTCCTCCGCGCACGGCACCAACCCGGCCTCCGCGGTGATGGCCGGCTACCAGGTCGTCGTCACCAGGTGCGACGAGAACGGCAACATCGACCTTGCGGACCTGAAGCTCCGCGCGGACGAGTACAAGGACCGGCTGGCCGCGCTGATGGTGACCTATCCGTCCACGCACGGCGTGTTCGAGGAGGAGATCCGGGAGATCTGCGCGGTCATCCACGAGCGCGGCGGTCAGGTGTACATGGACGGCGCCAACCTCAACGCGCAGGTGGGCCTCACCGCGCCGGGCCACATTGGCGCGGACGTGTGCCACATCAACCTGCACAAGACGTTCTGCATCCCGCACGGCGGCGGCGGACCGGGCATGGGTCCCATCTGCGTGGCCAGCCACCTGGTGAAGTTCCTGCCCGGGCACCCGGTCATCCAGACGGGCGGGGCGGACGCCATCGGCGCCATCTCCGCGGCGCCGTGGGGCAGCGCCAGCATCCTGCTCATCTCCTGGATGTACGTGCAGATGATGGGCGGCGAGGGCCTCACGGAGGCGACGAAGCTGGCCATCCTCAACGCCAACTACATCGCCGAGCGCCTCCAGCCGCACTACCCGGTCCTCTACCGGGGCAAGCGCGGCCGGGTGGCCCACGAGTGCATCGTGGACCTGCGGCCGCTCAAGAAGACCGCGGGCGTGGAGGTGGAGGACGTCGCCAAGCGGCTCATGGACTACGGCTTCCACGCGCCCACCGTGTCGTTCCCGGTGGCGGGCACGCTGATGATCGAGCCCACGGAGAGCGAGTCCAAGGCGGAGTTGGACCGCTTCTGCGACGCGATGATCGCCATCCGCCAGGAGATCCGCGACGTGGAGGAGGGCCGCTCGCCCAAGGACAACAACGTCCTCAAGAACGCGCCGCACACCGCGCGCACGCTCACCGCGGCGGAGTGGAACCGCCCCTACACCCGCGAGCAGGCCGTGTTCCCCACGCCGTGGGTTCGCGACAACAAGTTCTGGCCGTCCGTGGGGCGCCTCAACAACGTGCTCGGGGACCGGAAGCTCGTGTGCTCGTGCCCGCCGATTGAAGACTACGAGTCGCCCGCGCAGAAGGTCGCCTAGGCGCTCGGGTCGTCTCTCACGCTGTCAGCACCGGGGCCGTCTTCCTGAATCCATGGGAAGGCGGCCTTCGTGTTTTCAGCGGTGCCCGGCGGGCTCCACGTGCACGACGACGTCCACCACCTGCGGGTAGGCGCCGTGCAGCGTCTCCTCCACCCGGTCCGCGACCTCGTGGGCCTGCGCGGTGGTGAGCTGGGGGTCCACTTCGATCTTCAGGTCCACGTAGACGCTGTCCTCCATACCCCGGCTGCGCACGGCGCGGCACGAGCGCACGCCGGACACCGCCAGCGTGTGCTGGGACACCTGCGCCGGATCCAACCGCGCCGTGTCGGAGAGGATGCCCACCGCCTGCCGGACGATGCCGTAGGCCACCCACGCGACGAAGACCATCACGCACAGCGCGATGAGCCCGTCCGCGCGAGGGAAGCCCAGCGCCACGAGTCCAATGGAGACGAGCACCGCGATGCTCACGAACACGTCCGACAGCGTGTGCTTCGCGTCCGCGAGCAGGAGTGCGCTCTTGTACTTCTCGCCGTAGTGCCGCTCCACGCGCGTGACGATGAGGTTGATGATGAGCGTGAGGACCATCACCCCCGCCATCGTCGCCGTCACCGTCGGGTGCTTGTCGTGCAACAGCGAGTCGAACGCCATGCGCCCCAGCTCCAGCATGCCCACGCCAATCATCGCGCCGATGCCCAGCGACGCGAGCGCCTCGAACTTGCCGTGGCCGTAGGGGTGGTCCGCGTCCGCCGGGGACGACGCGGACGTTCCGGTTGCGCTCCTGGAGCGCGGCGCTGCGGTCGACGAGGGTGGCTTCCACGGCGGGGAAGGGTAGTGCCCCCGCTCGCCGGGCGCGAGGCCCTGTTGGGTCCGGATGCCCGACGTCAGACGGTGCGGTGGACGTCGGACAGCGCGGCTACTGTCGGAAGAGCCGCATCCGCGGGCCGCCGCCCATCTCCAGGAAGAAGCCGAACTGGAAGCGCACCGTCGCGTCCTGGCTCAACAGGCCGGAGGGCGGGTTGGGGAAGGGCTGGGCGCGCTTGAAGGACGCCACCGCCTCCATGTCCAGGAAGTCCAGGCCGCTGCTCTTCTCCACCTGGATGTCCTTCACCGCGCCGCGCTCGTCCAGCGTGATGGTGAGCAGCGTCTGCCGGTCGCGCCCGGAGTAGATGTTGCCCGTCGGGTCGCGCACGCGCAGCTGCTCGTTGGGGTTCCAGTGCATCCCCACGCTCTGCTTCACGCGGTTGAAGAAGCTCGCGTACTTCCACTCGCGCGTGTTGAGGAAGGTGCCGTCGCCTTCCTCCTGGTCGCGCAGCATGTCGTTGGGCGCCGCGCCCACCACCCGGTCCATGGCCGCCTGTGAAGGCATCAGCGTGGCCAGCCCCGGCGAACCCACGCGGCCGGTGGAGCCGTCCTCCTCGCTGGGGTCGCCCTCGCCGGGCTGGATGCGCAGGCGCTTCGCGTTGCCCGGGGTGGCGTGGCTCTCCGACTGGTTCTTCACCGCCATGCCCGGGCCGCGCTCGCGCGGATCCGTCTTCATGGCGATCTCCTGCTTGCGCCGCGTCTCCGGCATCTCGAAGGAGGGCTTCTGGCCGCCCTGCGTCTGGGGCTTGTCGTCCGCGCCCTGGCCGTTGTTGCCCGACACGCGCGGCGGCTGCACCTGCTCCGTGGGCGCGCCCTCCTGCTTCTGGGGCGCCGTCTTCTGCGGCATGGCGTTGCGGTAGAAGGCCGTCTGGTCCTTGGCGCGCGTCTCCTTCTGGACGGTGTTGTTGCTCTCCGCCAGGTACTTCGCGTCCGGGGACACCTGATCATTTCCCGGCGCCACGTCCACCACCTGGCCCTGGGGCTTCGTCTCCTCCGGCTTCTTCTCTTCCTTGGGCTCGCGCTTCTCCGCGGGACGGGTCTTCACCGGGGGAGAGGTGGGGCCCCGGTTCCTGGCCCACTGGTCGGAGGTGAGCGGGCGCACCGCCACCGACGTGGGCCGGGGCGTGGGGCGCTTCTCGCCCGCCAGGTTCGTCTGGAGCAGGGACGCCAGGAGCACGAAGCCCACGACGGCCGCCTGCCCCAGCAGCGCCAGGAAGGCCGCCACCAGATAGCGCCACGACGCGCGCTTCTTGCGCCGCTCCCGCCAGTCTGTCGAGGAACCCTTGCCCACGGCCTGATGATAAACCTCCGGACCGCCTCTTCAGTCCCGAACGTGCGGCCCACAACACCGGAAGCCGCGAAGAGATTCGCGTTCCCGGCATTGGATGCGCACGAATTGTCCTTTCCGCCTCAGTAGATGGGGGCGACCTCCGCGCCGTTGAAGTAGTAGCGCAGGATCTCCGGGTAGCGCTGCCCGGCTTCCGCCCGGCCAATGGCGCCTGTCTGACACATGCCCACGCCGTGGCCCCAGCCTCCGCCCCGGAACAGCCACCCGGTGAGGCGGCCCTCGGCGTCCCGCTCGGCGTCCACGGTGGCCATGCTGCTGTTGAGCATCCCGAAGAGGCGCCGGATGTTCAGCTCTCCCCGGACCTGCGTGGCGCCCTTCAGCCCGGCCAGCGTGAGCAGCTTCGCCCGGCCGGAGACCCCGCGCTCCGACAGGCTCAAGGCCTGGATGGGACCCACGCCCAGCTTCTGCGTGAGCGCGTCCACCTGCGCTTGCGTGAAGCGCTTCTCCCAGCGGAACTTCGTCGGCTGGGCGAAGCTGGACAGGCGGCACGCGGCCGGGATGTCCGGGGCGGCCAGCCACGCCTTGAGGGAGGAGGGGCCCGGCACGTCCGGCGCGGCCTCCAGCAGGTCCGGCCGGCCGCGCAGGCTGGGGTCGGGCGGGCCTCCCCAGACGACGTCGTTGTCCTCGGTGTGGCCGCCGCACACGGCGCTGTAGACGGAGTCCACCAGCCGCCCGTCCTTGCTGAAGAGCGCCTCGCCCCGGGTGGCCTCCACGGCGGCGGTGGTGCTGGCCGCCTCGCCGGTGCGGCCCCGGTACACCGCGCAGTGCTGCTCGGAGCACAGCAGGTAGGGATCCGCCAGGTGCTTGATGCCCACCTTCGCCAGCACCTCGCCCCGCGCGGTGACGGCCTGGGCCTTGAGCGCCTCCGGGTGCGCGCGCGCGAAGATTTCGGAGGGCACCAGCCCCTTGAGCAGTTCCTCCAGCGGCACCACGTTCACCACCGCGAGCTTGCCGCCGCGGTCCGCCGCGAACTGGAGCGCCCCCCGGAAGCTGCGGTCCTCGAAGGCGTGGAAGTCGTAGCCCACGCCGTACTCCACCTGCCGCACGTCGAAGCCGCTGCCGTCCGGCGTCTCCGCGTCCAGCCGGTCCTGGGCCAGCCCCACCACCGCGTCGTTCTCGTCCTTCACCTCGAGGATGGCGCTGGACGGCTTCTTGACCTCCTCGAAGAGGGTGGTGCGCAGGCCGTAGCGGCGCAGCAGCTCCGCCTGTTGCTCCTGGGCGGCCTGGGGCGTGAGGGCCTCGTCCCCCAGCAGCAGGTAGCGCCGGTTGTCGATGACCTTCCCCGCGATGCCGTACACCGAGCCCAGCGTGTGCGTGCGCACCGCGAGCCCCCGGGCGCGCCACGTCTCCTGCGCTTCGGTCAGGCCCGCCTTGTCCGCGAACCGGAACTCGCCCAGTTGCAGCCGCGCGCTCCACTGCGCGGGCTCTCCCTGCGTCACGCGCACCGTCCACCGCGAGCCCGCGGGCGCATCCAGCATCTTGTCGTCCGGTCCGCCGAAGCGCAGGCGCATCCGGCCGCGCGGCGAGAACGTCACCACGTCGCGTCCCTCCATCAGCTTGATGGGCAGCCGGGGCTCGCCGTTGCGGAAGTCCAGGCGCTTCAGGTCCTGTGGCCCGGGCAATCCGGACGTGAGCGGATCCGGCAGCGCGCTCCCCGTCGTGGAGGACACGCCCGCGTCGGCGGCCTTCGGGGACGCGGTGGGCTTCGGGTGCGAGGAGACCTCCGGCTCGCCCAGCCCTTCAGTCGCGGGAGCGGGGACGGGCGCCGACGTGGCACAGGAGGCGAGCAGCAGGGCGGTCAGGAGGAGGACGGCTTTGGACACGGCGGGCGGCACCGTAGCCGCCGCGCGGTCAGGCGTCACGGTCCTCCCTCCCACTGCGGCGCGTCTCGCCCTGGATGACCGGGAGTGAATAGAACGGCCGACGCCATGCGTTGCCCCTGTTCATGCGAATTCACGGAGGCAACGGCTTGACGAAGCGAAACACCCTGGTGACCTCCCTGGCTGCCTGCACCCTGGCCCTGAGTCTGAGCGCCTGCGGTGGCGGCTCGGGCGGGTCCTCGGACTCGGGGGGCGCCGCGAAGCCCACCGCGTCCCCCGCCAACGTTCCCACCATCGAGAAGTCCGCCACCACCCCGGGCATGGCGCCCCCCATCGGCGTGCAGCCGGTGGCCAACACGCCCGCCGCGGAGATGCCGGCGCACGCGGACCACACCCCCATCGCGGAGCCCGGTCCCCAGCCCTCGGTCAGCGCCAAGGCGATGACGGCCGTCCCGGCGACGACGCCCGCTCATGAGTGGGTCGTGTCGCCCGGCGGCGACGACGGGGCCGAGGGCACGGCCGCCGCGCCGCTGCGCACCATCGCCATGGCGGTGGGCAAGGCCGCCCCTGGCGACCGCGTCCGCGTGCTGGCGGGCACCTACGCGGAGCGCGTCGTGCTGGGCGAGAACGTCCAGGCAGGCACCGCGGAGGCGAAGATCACCCTCCAGGGCGAGGGCCGCCCGAAGCTCACGCCGGGCAGCGGCTCGGGCGCGCTCATGCAGGTGCGCCGGCCGAACTGGATCATCGACGGCTTCGACATCGACGTGCAGTCGCAGGCCATCTTCGGCGTCGC
Source organism: Myxococcaceae bacterium (assembly GCA_004173515.1). GTDB lineage: Bacteria > Myxococcota > Myxococcia > Myxococcales > Myxococcaceae > Corallococcus. The sequence goes on from SECN01000370.1 coordinate 16,366, forward strand.
CTTCGAGGGCGATGTGCAGGGCTCGGTGCTCGCCAATTCGGAGCTGCACCACGGGACGGGGGGCGCGGGCATCACGACGTTCAACAACGCCCGGGGCCCCACCATCGAGAACAACAACATCCACGACTTCGTGCGGACCACCGGCAACCAGGACTCGCACGGCATCGTCGTGCAGCCAGCGTCCTATGACGTGACGGTGCGCAACAACGACATCCACGACAACTCCGGTGACTCCGTGCAGTGCCTGGGGCCCGAGGGCTTCAGCGAGCTGCCGCCCGCCACGGGCGTCCTGGTGGAGAACAACCACCTGTTCGGCAACCGCGAGAACGCGGTGGACATCAAGACGTGCCACGACGTCACCATCCGCAACAACCGGATGCACCACTTCGTGACGTCCGCCACGGCCAAGGGCGAAGCGCTGGTCGTCCACTACTCCGCCAAGAACGTGCTGGTGGAGGACAACGAGCTGTACGACGCATCCAAGGGCATCGCCGTGGGCGGCAACCACGAGGGCCCGGTGCCCACCTCCGTCGTCGTGCGCCGCAACCGCCTGCACGACATCACCGACGCGGGCGGCGGCGAGGGCACGGCCATCCGCCTGGAGAACTCCCAGGGCACGGTGGTGGCCAACAACACCATCACCCGCGCGAAGAGCGCCATCATCCTGGGCCACGGCACCGGCGGCCCCACCGAGTCGCTCCGCGTGGAGAACAACCTGGTGGATTCGCCCATGGCCGTGGACGTGGGCGGCCAGGCCCCCGGCCTCCAGATGGGCTCCAACCTCTACCCGGCGGGTGCCCAGTTCATGCACAACGGGCAGCTCGTGGCCCTGGACGCCTTCAAGGCCGCCACCGGGGACGTCACCTCCAACGGCGGGGACGTGGCGGTGTCGGACGTCTTCGCCCCGTCGCCCTCCGCCCAGGACAAGGGCCAGAACCTCGGCCAGCCCTTCTGCGGCGCGGCCCCGGACATCGGCGCGGTGGAGCTGGGCTGCTAGGCCCGGCCTCCCGTTGAAAAAACAGAAGGCCCGATGCGGAAGCTGCTTCCGCATCGGGCCTTTGTCTTGAGAGGCGCCACCCGGATTCGAACCGGGGAATGAAGGTTTTGCAGACCTTTGCCTTACCACTTGGCTATGGCGCCGGAAGTGATTGGGGCCGGGTTTATACGCAGCCCCGTACGATGCGGTCAAGGAAGCAACACCACCGAGTCCCGCTTCTCGTCCCGCTAGCATGCGGCGCGGGGCGTCAGGGCCCCCGGGCCCGCGGCCCGGACTCCAGGAGGAAGGCACACGATGCTGCATGGCCATGGGGTGTTCCAGGAGGAGCACGAAGCCTTCCGTCGTACGGTCCGGGCGGTGGTGGACAAGGAACTGCGCCCGTTCGCGAACGCGTGGGAGGAGCGGGAGGAGTTTCCCCGGGAGCTCTTCCGCCGCTTTGGCGAGCTGGGCTTCCTGGGCCTGAAGTACCCGGAGGCCCACGGGGGCACGGCCGCGGGCGAACTCTACGAAGCGGTGCTCCTGGAGGAGCTGGGCCGGTGTGGCTCCGGAGGCGTGGCCGCCGGGTTGGGGGCGCAGTTCACCATCGCCACCGGGCCACTGCACCTGTTCGGCACGGAGGCCCAGAAGCAGCGCTGGCTGGCCCCGGCCATCCAGGGGGAGAAGATTGGCGCCCTGGGCATCACCGAACCGGACGCCGGCTCGGATGTCGCGGGCCTGCGCACCACGGCCCGCCGCGAGGGCGACCACTACGTCGTCAACGGCTCCAAGACGTACATCACCAACGGGGTGCGCGCGGACTTCGTGGTGCTGGCGGTGAAGACCGACCCCGAGCGGGGCCACAAGGGCCTGTCCATGCTCGTCGTGGAGCGGGGCACGCCGGGCTTCAGCGTGGGGCGCAAGCTGCAGAAGCTGGGCTGGCGCGCGTCGGACACGGCGGAGCTCTTCTTCGAGGACTGCCGCATTCCGGCGGAGAACCTGCTGGGGGTGGAGGGGCAGGGCTTCTCGCAGATCATGGGCAACTTCCAGTGGGAGCGCCTGTCGCTCGCCCTGGGCGCGGTGGGCGCCATGGACGACATGCTGGACGTCAGCTCACCTACCACGCGCTGCGCCTGCACGTGGCGGGCGAGTACGCCGTCGCGCAGACCTCCATGGCCAAGAAGGTGGCCACGGAGACGTGCTGCCGCGTGGCCGACGAGTGCCTCCAACTCCACGGCGGCGCCGGCTACATGATGGAGTACGACATCCAGCGCCACTGGCGCGACGCGCGCCTGGGCCCCATCGGCGGCGGCACCAGCGAGGTGATGAACGAGATCATCGCCAAGCAGCTCGGGCTCTGAGACCGGGCCCTTCTCCGGGCCCGAGCCTTTCGATGGCGCTCCGGAGGGCAGGCGGGCGGGCAGGCTGGAAGAGGGGAGATGCCTCCTTGGTTCATGTTCGAAGGAACGTGACGTCTCGGGGAGGCCCCGGTGGAGCCCACCATCATTTGCGATGAGCTGTTCATGCGTCTGGGGGACGAGGATGTGCTCGTCCTGGACTGTCGGGACGCGATGGACTGGGAGCGGTTCGAGATCCACATCCCCGGTGCGCTGCGCATGACAGCCTCGGAGATTGTCCGCGACCTGGCGATGCTGCCGGACGACGAACTCATCGTCCTGTGTGGCACCACCCAGGACTGCGCCGACATCCGCCGCATCTGCCGCGTGCTGCGACTTCGGGGGCGCAACGCCGTGTGTCTCACCGGCGGGCTCCACGCGTGGGTGACGGGGGGCTATCCCACCGAACGCCACGCGCGCGCCCAGTCCCACGCCCACCGCTGAGCGGTGGATGCGGCGCGTCGTGAAACGGTGTAAGGAGCGGCCTGCCGCCCCCACCGGAGACCCCCTACGATGGCCAAGCTTCGCGCCGTACTCATTGGCGCCACCGGACTCGCGGGCCAGCAGTTCATCGCTGCCCTGAAGGACCACCCGTTCATCGAACTGACGGGGCTCGCCGCCTCGCCCCGTTCCGCCGGCAAATCCTACGCGGACGCCCTGCGCGCCTCCAACGGAATGCAGGCCTGGTTCGTCCCGGAGCCGCTGCCGGAGTCCATCGCGCGGATGACCGTCCTCAGCGGGGACGCGGTGCAGGCGAAGGACTACGACATCGCCTTCTCCGCCGTGGAGGCGGACGTGGCGCGCGAATTGGAGCCCCGGCTCGCCCGCGACATTCCGGTGTTCTCCGCCGCGAGCGCCTTCCGCTACGACGAGGACGTGCCGCTGCTGATCCCCCCGGTCAACGCGGCCCACGCCCCGCTCATCCAGGCGCAGCGCAAGCAGCGCGGCTGGAAGGGCTTCATCGTCCCCATCCCCAACTGTACCACCACCGGCCTCGCCGTGACGCTGGCCCCCCTGGCCGAGCGCTTCGGCGTGAAGGCCGTGCTGATGACCAGCCTCCAGGCCATGTCCGGCGCGGGCCGTTCGCCCGGCGTCATCGGTCTGGACATCCTCGACAACGTGGTCCCCTACATCCCCAAGGAGGAGCACAAGGTCGAGGTGGAGACGAAGAAGATCCTCGGCTCCCTGGATGCCGCGGGCGCCGCGCTCACGCCGCACGACGTACGCGTCTCCTGCACCTGCACCCGGGTGGCCGTCCTGGAGGGCCACACCGAGTCCGTGTTCGTCTCGCTCGGCAAGAAGGCCACCGTGGCGGAGGTCGCCCAGGCGATGCGCGACTGGAAGGGCGCCGAGGTGGCGAGCAACCTGCCGTCCGCTCCGCCCCGGTGGATCGAAGTGCTGGACGACCCCTTCCGTCCCCAGCCCCGCATGGACCGCGACACCCACGGGGGCATGGCCACCACGGTGGGCCGCATCCGCGAGGATGGTGTCCTGGAGAACGGCTTCAAGTACGTGCTCGTCTCCCACAACACGAAGTTCGGCGCCGCCAAGGGCGCCATCCTTGTGGCGGAGTTGCTGCGAGCGCAGGGCTTGCTGGGCTGACAGGGGAAAGTGGCCGGGAAGTGCCTTAAATTCAGGGTGCCACCCCGGTCGCAACCATCTACTGTGCGCGGCCACGGACGCGCGGAATTCCGCACAGAGGAGAATTGAATGGCTTACGTCGTCGCCGACCCTTGCATCAAGTGCAAGTACACCGACTGTGTCGAGGTGTGCCCGGTCAACTGCTTCTACGAGGGTGAGAACTTCCTCGTGATCCACCCGGACGAGTGCATCGACTGCGGTGCCTGCGAGCCCGTCTGCCCGACCAAGGCGATCTTCCCCGAGAGCGAGCTGCCGGCCAAGTGGGCGGACTACAAGGCGCTCAACGCGGACCTTTCCAACAACAAGTGGCCCAACATCGCGGAGAAGAAGGCGCCCCTGCCCGAGGCAGAGGATTTCAAGGAGAAGGAGGGCAAGCGCCCTCATCTGAGCATGGTCGGTGGGACGAAGAAGTAGGGCGCCGCGCCGTTTGCGTGCGCCCGTGTGGATGAAGGCCTTTGCGCCCCTGTGCGTGAGGGCCTTCGTCATTCGTGGCTCCCGGCGGTGACGCGCATCCCGCTCACTCCGCCCGCAGGACGCTGAGTCGCAGGCCCCGGGCCTCCAGCGCGTCGCGCAGCCGCGTCACGTCCTCCGTGGGCAGGGGCCCGTGACGCCCCTGGATGCGCAGCGCCACCTCGCGCGGGCCGGTGCGCTCGACCTCCACGGTGGCCTCCAGCGAACCGCGCAGGCTCAGGCCCAGCGCCGGCCGCTGTGACTTCACGAAGACCTCGATCTTCTCGATGAGGGCCAGCGTGGACTCGACCTGCGCGACCGGGCTGTCGGACGGACCCGCGCCTTCCGGAACTCCGGACGCCACGCTCCGGCTTTCGGTCGAAGCGGTCCGCGAGTCGCTCCCCGTGAGGCTGTCCTCACGCGCCCTCGCGGGCGTCGACGCCAGGGAAGGGGCCGGCCGCGGTTCGGCGCGAAACGCGCGGTCCAGCTCGCGGGCGATCAGCTCCGAGGCCCTGTGCTGGGTCTGTTCCCGGCCTTCGGCCTGGGCTTCCTGGCGCACGGCGCCCAGTCGCTGCGTCTCCACGTGCATGCCCTGTCGGGCCTGGCGGAGCGTCTCCGGACTCCCCAGCGCGCGGTGGGCGGTGGCAATGACGGAGGCCGAGGCCCGGACCCCCGCCAGGGCGGAAGGGGCCCTCGCCGTCAGGCCCGTGGGAGCCGTGGGGCGGGAGCCCAGGGACTTCGGAGGCCCTCCCACGGCGGTCGTTCCGGGCCGGGGTTCGGGACCGGGACGCGCCCGGGAACCCCCGCGTCCGGACGTCTCCCGCAGGACCTGCTGGAACGCTTCCTTCTCAGGAGGGACCTTCTCGTGTCCGGAAGGGGCGTCCTGACCTTCGACCTTCATGGCATGCCTCGCGCTCAAGGAGATGCGCGGGCATCAGCAGCGGTCGTGCCACCGGAGCCGGTGGCTTCTCAGGAGGGACGGGGCCTCAGTGCGGCCTCCCCGGAGGGTGTCGCCTCCGGGATGGGTGTGCGGGGCGCGGGACGGCGTTTCAGCGCTTGCCGCCGAAGCCGCCGGGCTGCACGGGCGCGGTGCCCGTCAGGTCGTTGAACGCGAGCGGACAGGCCGCCACGGCGGCGGGATCCGCCAGCGCGGCGTTCTGCGTCCAGTCGCGGTCCTGGAACAGGAGTGCGTCGCGCACCTCCAGCTCCTTGAGCGCCTTGCGGTACTCCCAGAAGCGCCCGCGCAGCAGCACCCGGGTGCCCTTGGGCAGCGTCGCCAGGTCCATGTACTGCGCATCCTTCAGCCGCGCGGTGATGGTCACGGCGGGGCGTGACTTCGGCTTGCCGTAGTTCAGTCCGCTGAGCAGCCCGTCCTGGGTGGGATCCGGCAGGTAGTAGACGAGCCGGGCCACGAGCGCGGGCGGCTCCGGCGGCGGGGCATTGCGGCCCTTCTTCTTCTTGGGCTTCTCCAGCTTCGCGTCGACGAACTCCAGCCCCCCGAAGCCCACTTCCTTGTCGAGGTAGTCGTCGCGGAACTTCGCGTCCGCCACGCTGGCGGCCGTGGTGTTGGCCTTGAGCACCTCCACGTCGTAGCGCTCGAGCATGGCGGGCAGCGTGAAGAAGAAGCTGTCCACGGGCTTCACGCCGTCCGCGACGAAGCGCAGCTTGCCCACGTCCAGCGGCGGGTAGTACGGCGCCAGCGCCACCGCGGTCTGCAGCCACTCCGCCGGCAGCTTCTTGTCGATGAGCACCCGGCGCATCATCGACACCAGGAACATGCTGGCTGGAAAGCGCGGCGTGGACAGCTGCGTGTTCACGGTCTGGAGCAGCGCCGGATCCACGAAGAAGTTCTCGTCGCGCTTGTGCAGGAACGGCGCGGATTCGCCCACGACGGTGAGCAGCGCGCCCACCAACTGGGCGCAGCCCGGGTCGGACGTGCCGTTGCTCAGGGCCTGGTACACGCGCGAGCGCAGGAAGCGCTTGTCCATGTCCGCTTCGCGGAACACGGGCGGCTCACCTGTCCCGAAGAAGAACTCCTTCTGGGCGAGAGCGGGAGACGACAGCAGGCTCAGGGACAGGGCGAGGAGGGCTCGAGAACGCATCGCCCCGGACCCTATCATGCCGCCCCGGAGCGATCCTCCTCCGCGCGCGTCCGCACACGCTCCGCGTGAAGCCGCCGCAGGGGCCATCCGACGCGTCAGGTCTTGCAACCGGAGGACCCGATGCGGCGGGGCTTCCGTGACTTTCATCTCCTGCGAGCCGGGGGCAGGGGGCGGAGCGACCGCGCGGGAGGCGTGCCGGGGCGGAGTCGGCCTTGTCGCCCGGAGGGGACTTCTCACGGGGCCGCGTCTTTTTCCGCCTGTCGGCGGCCCGGCCTTTTGTGTACCTTGCCCGACGATATGCCGACGCCTCCCGAGACCACCCCGGCACCCGTCACCATCGCCCAGATCAAGAGCGAGGCGGAGCTCTTCCAAGCCCTCGCCATCCGCGAGGTGGTGTTCATCGAGGAACAGCACGTTCCCGAAGGCATCGAGCGCGACGCCGAGGACGCGCAGGCGTACCACGTGCTCGCCTACCAGGGCGGCCACGCCATCGGCACCGGCCGGCTGGTGAAGCTGCCGGAGCCCCCCGCGGGACAGGCGGGGACATGGGGCCAGATCGGCCGCATGGCAGTGCTCCAGGCGCACCGCAAGTCGCGCGTGGGCTCGCTGCTGCTGACGACGCTGGAGGAGGAGGCGCGCCGCCGCAACGTAAGCGGCATCATGCTGCACGCCCAACTCTACGCGCTCGACTTCTACAAGAAGCACGGCTACCAGCCGGTGGGCGCCGTCTTCGACGAGGCCGGCATCGACCACCTGGAGATGCACAAGCGGCTGTAG
>SECN01000827.1 GCA_004173515.1 Myxococcaceae bacterium
AGCCTGAAGCTCTACATGTGGTCGTACCGCAACGAGGGCGCCTTCCACGAGAAGGTGACCAACACCATCGCGGACGACATCGTGAAGGCCATCCAGCCGCGCAAGCTCACCGTGGTGGGTGACTTCTTCGTGCGCGGCGGCATCGGCACCATCGTCACCGTCACGCACGACAAGAAGAAGTAGGCGCGCGCCGGGCCTCCTTCTCCCGGGCCTTCAGCGGGTGAGCTGCTCCAGGAGCGGCGCCCACTGGGACTGGGAGAGGTAGAGGCCGGTGCCCGCGGCGAGCGTGCCCGCGGCGAGCGCGGCCAGCACCCACTTGAGCTGGCTGCGCTTCGCGGGCTTCGGCGCGGAGAAGACGTCCAGCACGCCCAGCTCCTGCTGGGTGAGGTGCGCCAGCGCCTCCGTCTCCGTGAGCTTCTCGCGGTAGCGCAGGAAGGCGATGAGCAGCGCGGGGTGCGACACGCGCACCTCGTGGGCGAGGAACAAATCCAGCTCGCGGCGCATGGCGGCGGCGTCCGGGAAGCGGGCCTCCGGCTTCACGGCCAGCGCGCGTTTCACGATGCGCGCCAGGGGCGCGGGCACCCCGGGCACCACCTTGTGCAGGGGCGTGAACTTGCCGTCGCGGATGCGGGCGAACACCTCGCCGGCTGTCTTGCCCACGAAGGGGCGGGTGCCGGACAGGGCCTCATAGAGCAGGACGCCCAGGGAGAAGATGTCGGTGCGCGCGTCGATGGCGGCGCCCGTCACCTGCTCCGGGGACATGTACGAGGGCGTGCCCACGGCCATGCCCTGCTGGGTGAGCGCTTCGAGCCCCACGTCCTTGGCGATGCCGAAGTCCATGAGCTTCACCTCACCGGACTTGGTGAGCATGACGTTCGCGGGCTTGAGGTCGCGGTGGATGATGCGGCGGAAGTGCGCGTGGTCGAGCGCGCTGGCGATGCGAGCGCCGATGACGGCGGCGACATCCGGGGGCAGCGGGCCGTCCTTGATGAGGGCGTGGAGCGTGGGGCCGTCCACGTACTCCATGACCATGAAGAGGCTGTCGTTCTTCTCCACCAGGTCATAGAGGGTGACGATGTTCTGGTGGCGGAAGGCGGCGAGCGCCAGGGCCTCGCGGCGGAAGCGCGACAGGGCCTCCTTGTCGCGCTGGCCCTCGGGCAGCAGCTCCTTGATGGCCACCTCGCGCTGAAGCAGCTCGTGCAGGCCGCGATACACGAGCGCCATGCCGCCCCGGCCCAGCTCTCCCAGCACGCGGCAGGCGCCAATCTTGCGGTGACGAACGGCTTTCTCGGTCTTCGGCTCGGCGACGCTCACGGGGCCGAAGGGTAGCGACTCACGCCCCATGCGTCGATGGGCCCCTCCGGCCGGGTGCAATCGCACAGGTGTGATGGAAAGACGCGGTGTCGCTGTCTCACGCCAGGGGGCCTACCTGTCCTGGCCGGGCTGGCAGGATGGGGCGGGCGGACTCGGACTGGGAGACAG
>SECN01000828.1 GCA_004173515.1 Myxococcaceae bacterium
CCGCAAGGTGATGAAGGACCGGGGCACGCCGGAGCGCTTCGAGCTCATCACCTTCGACAAGAGCTTCCACGGCCGCACCCTGGCCACCGTCACCGCCACCGGCCAGCCGAAGTACCACGTGGGCTTCGAACCGCTGCCTGCGGGCTTCAAGCACGTGCCGTACGGGGACCTGGAGGCGGTGCGCCGCGCCGTGGGCCCCTCCACCGCGGCCATCCTCGTGGAGCCCATCCAGGGCGAGGGTGGGGTGCGCATGTCGCCCCCAGGCTTCCTCCAGGGCCTGCGCTCGCTGTGCGACGAACAGGGCCTGCTATTGCTCGTGGACGAGGTCCAGACGGGCATGGGCCGCACCGGCCTGCCCTTCGGCTTCATGCACGACGGCATCCAGCCGGATGGCATCAGCATCGCCAAGGCCCTGGGCAACGGCCTGCCCATTGGCGCCATGCTGTGCCGTGAGGACCTGGCCAGAAGCCTCACCCCCGGCACCCACGGCTCCACCTTCGGCGGCAACCTGGTGTCCGCCGCCGCGGCCAACGTCGTCCTGCGGCTGCTGCGCCAGCCTGGACTGCTGCCGGACGTGCAGGCGAAGGGGGAGCATTTCCTCGCGAGCGCGCGCACGCTCCAGGCCGCGCTGCCGGAGGGGCGCATCAAGGCCGTGCGGGGCCGGGGCCTGCTTTTGGGCATCGAGCTGGACCGGGAGGTCGCGCCCATCATCGCGAAGCTGCGCGATGCCGGCCTGCTGGTGAACGCGGCGGGGGACATGACGCTGAGATTCGCGCCCCCGCTCATCATCACCCGGCAGGAACTGGACGAAGCCCTGGGCATCCTCCAGCGTGTGCTGGCTTCCCTCTAGCCCCCTTCCCGCGAAGAGGCCCGTCACATCCGGGGCGTTTGACGCCTTGCGTCCCGGACACCTACACTTTGGGATTCGCCTGCCGCGGAACGTGTGACCTTGAGCGCGCCCAACCCCATCGTCGGCCTGGGGGGCCGGACCGACCACATCGCCACGGTGCCCCACCTGGACCCGTCCCGCCTCCAGCTCAGCCCGGAGGAGGGCTCGGTGCTGGCGCTGGTGGGCCGTGTCGAGCGCATCGACGCGGTGCTGTCCCGCTCCACGTTGGGCGAGGCCCGCACCATCGCCGTGCTGCTGTCGCTGCGCGCCAAGGGCGCCATCGTCCCCGCGCGCGTGGTGGCGCGCACCGCCCCCGCCGGCCCCACCGTGGATGCCTCCATGGCGGAGGAGGTGGACCTGGAGCCGGAGCAGAAGCGCGAGATCATCGAGCTGGAGCGCGCGCTCGACAGCATGGACCACCACGCGGTGCTGGGCGTGCCCCGGGGCGCCACCGCCGCGGAGGTGAAGCAGGCGTATTACAACGCGTCCCGGCGCTTCCACCCGGACCGCTACTTCGGCAAGAACCTGGGCAGCTTCCGCGCCCGGCTGGAGCGCATCTTCAAGCGCCTCACCGACGCCCAGAACGCCCT
>SECN01000371.1 GCA_004173515.1 Myxococcaceae bacterium
AGATCGCGCAGCTCGCTCGGGACTTCAACACCATGGCGGAGCGGCTGGGGCAGTACCGCCGCAGCAGCCTGGGCGAGCTGCTCCAGGCGCAGGCGGTGTCCCAGGCGGCCATCGACAGCCTGCCGGACCCCGTGCTGGTGCTGGGCGCGGAGGGCGGGTTGCTCAACGTCAACGCCGCGGCCGAAGAGGTGCTGCGCCTGCGCCTGGATGAGGGCGGAGACGCGCTGGGCCGCGTGGAGCCGGAGGTGCGCGCGGTGCTGGAGCGCGTGCGTGCGCACGTCGTGGGCGGACGGGGCGCGTATCAGCCCCGGGGGTACGAGGAGGCGGTGCGCGTGGAGGGCTCGCCGGACGGCGGGCGGTGGCTCCTTCCGCGCGGCAGCCCGGTGCACGGAGAGACGGGGGAGGTGGTGGGCGCCACGCTCATCCTCCAGGACGTGACGCGGCTGCGTCGCTTCGACGAGCTGAAGAACGACCTGGTCGCCACGGTGGCGCACGAGTTCCGCACGCCGCTCACGTCGCTGCGCATGGCCATCCACCTGGTGGCGGAGGGCGTCGTGGGGCAGGTGACGGAGAAGCAGGCGGACCTGCTCTTCGCGGCGCGCGAGGACTGCGAGCGCTTGCAGGGCATCGTGGATGATCTGCTGGACCTGTCGCGCATCCAGTCCGGCCAGCTCCAGTTGGACCTCCGCGAGGTGCGCACGGAGGAGCTGGTGGAGCACGCGCTGGCCGCGCAGCGCACGGTGGCGGAGGACCGGGGCGTGCGGCTGTCCCAGTCCCTGTCACAGGACGTGGAGACGGTGCGGGTGGATCCGGAGCGCTTGCAGTTGGTGCTGGGCAATCTCGTGGGCAATGGGGTGAAGCACACGCCCCACGATGGAGAGGTCTCGGTGCACGTGCTTCGCGAGGGTGGACACGTGCGCTTCGAGGTGCGCGACACCGGCGAGGGCATCCCCGCGCAGGAGCAGGCGCGCATCTTCGAGAAGTTCTACCGGGCCCCGGGTGCACCCGCGGGCGGCGCGGGACTGGGCCTGTCCATCGCGCGCGACATCGTCCAGGCGCATGGTGGCGAGCTGGGCGTGGTGAGCACCCCCGGCCAGGGCAGCACCTTCTGGTTCACGCTGCCGCAGCCTGAAGAGGCGTGAGCGTCACGGCGCGGCGGGCGCATCCAACTGGCGCATCGCCTCCCGGCGCACGTCGGACGCGGAGCGGATGATCTCCGAGCTGGTCAGGCCGAACGCGTCCGACGACACCTTGCGGAGCCTCGGGAACACCTCGCGCTCCTCCTCCGCCATGTGGTGCGCGACCACCGCCTCCAGCTGGCGCACCGTCGCCTCGCGGCGGCGCACCTCGCGGCGGGCGTGCAGCAGCTCGGAGATGAGCTGGCTCATCTCGCCGTGCTCCTCCACTGCGAAGTCGATGCGCGGCCCTTCGACGACGGTCCTCGCGACGGGATACACCCAGCGCTCCTCGATGGTGCTGTGCAGGGTGAGCGCTTCGGCCAGGTGCACGCACAGCTCCGGCTTCTCTTCGTCTGGAGCCGCGCGATAGGCCTCGAAGAGGGCCTCGGCGTCCCGGTGCTGCTGGATGAGCACGTCGATGATGTTCATGAGGCACCCCCGTTGGGAGGACCGCGGCAGCGGTCCCTCCGCAGGGTTCTCACGCCGGCGCAAGGGTGCAATCCGCGCGGAAGTGCCGCGCCCTTGAGCGCCCATGGCTCCAGGGTGGTATCCGCATGCACTGGCGCACATGCCAGCGCGCTACGCCTCCGGCTTCGCGTCCGATTCGTATTTCTTGCGCTTGCGCCACAGCGTCGACGCGTCGATGCCGAGCAGCCGGGCCGCTTCGTCCAGCGTCGGCGTGGAGGCCATCACGCGCAGGATGTGCTCGCGCTCCACGTCCTCCAGCGTGTGCGGTCCTCCCAGGCTCACGCCAGGGCCCACCGTGGACGCGATGCGCTCCGGGAACGCCTGCGGCTCCACCACGCCCGCGGGCCCCACGATGAGCGCCCGCTCCAGCGCGTTGCGCAGCTCGCGCACGTTGCCCGGCCATGGGTAGGCGCGCAGCATCGCCTCCGTGGCGGGGGAGAGTTCCGGTGCCGGACGCTGCGCGGCCCTCGCGAAGAAGGCGACGAAGCGGCGGGCCAGCGGCACCAGGTCCTCGGGCCGCTCGCGCAGGGCGGGAAGCTTCACCTCCAGGACGTTCAACCGGTACATCAGGTCCTCGCGGAAGCGCCCCTCCGCCACGTCCTTCTCCAGGTCGCGGTGCGTGGCCGCCACCACGCGCACGTCCGCCTTGCGCGTGCGGCCCTCGCCCAGCCGTTCGAACTGCTTCTCCTGGAGGAAGCGTAGGAGCTGCGCCTGGAGCGCGGGGCTCATCTCCGCCACTTCATCCAGGAACAGCGTCCCCCCTTCGGCCTGCTCCACGCGTCCGGGCTGGTCCTTCACCGCGCCGGTGAAGGCACCCCGCGCGTGACCGAACAGCTCGCTGGCCAGCAACTGTTCGGACAGGGTGGGGCAGTTGATGGTGACGAACGGCCGCCTGCGCCGGGCGCTCATGAAGTGCAGCGCCCGGGCGAGCACCCCCTTGCCCGTGCCGCTCTCCCCGCGCAGCAGCACCGCCGCGTCGGACGTGGCCGCGCGGGTGATGAAGCCGATGGCCGCGTGCATCGCAGGGGACGCCGTCTCCAGCGTGGCCTCCGGCACGGCCTGCGCGAGCTGTCCTTCCAGGTCGCCCAGGTGCGAGGACAGCTCGCGCTGCGACTTCGCTCGTTCCAGCACGTGGCGGATCTGCGCGGGCGTGAAGGGCTTGGGCAGGTAGTCGCGCGCGCCCCGCTTCACCGCTTCCACGGCGGTGTCGAAGGTCGCGTAGGCGGTGATGAGGACGACATCCAGCGCGGGCGATTCCGCGAGCAGGCGGGGCAGCAGCTCCAGCCCGGAGGCGTTGCCCAGGCGCAGGTCCACGAACGCCAGGTCCGACGGCCCCTGGGCGAGCGCCGCGAGCGCGGCCTCGGGCGTGGCGGCTTCGCGCACCTCGCAGCCGAAGCCCTCCAGGCACACCCTCAGGGTGTGGCGGATGTTGCGCTCGTCGTCCACCACGAGCACCCGCATGGGGCGCTCCGTCGTCTCTTCCGTCCCGGTGCGCACTTCCATGGAGCAAGTGTAAGAGCATGCCGTGTGCCGGGCCCGTTTGTCGGATGGCGGGCGGGGAAGGGCACGGGAAGACGCATTGCATCCCGCAAGGTCGTGCCCGGACGCTGCTTGCAGGGTGCAACGCGAGGCCGGCTGGTGTCTGCTGCGCAACGGCCGTGCGACTGGCACGCGCCATGGATGGAATGGAGCCCATGCGCAACGACGGGACGCCGCCCGAGGACGGGGGCGAGGACAACATCTTCGCGAAGGAGCTGACGCCCGCGCCGGACCGCTGGGTGCGCCGGGGCACGTGGATCGGCATCGTGCTGCTGATGCTGGTGGGCGTCTTCCTGTGGTTGCAGGGCGGCGAGAACCGCGCGCTGAACGCGATGTCGCCCTCGCAGCGCCAGGCCCTGTTCCGCGAGACGCGCGACGAGTTCGAGGAGCTCTGCCTGCCGGATGGCGGCGGCACGCGCTTCCCCCGGAAGTGCGGGCAACTGGCGGACTTCATCACGAACTTCTCTGAATGCGACGCCGCCTGCCGGGCGGAGATCGAACCCTTCCGCAAGCACCCCACGCGCTGACTTCCGTGGAGACGACGCGCCGCGCCATCCTTCACCGCTGAACGGGCGACCCACGGTTCCATCGGCACCCGGACGTCCTTCCGGGGCGCTGGAATGATCGCGCCAGGGTGTGCCGTCGGCACCTACACCTGACGTGGAACATCCTGCGGGGCAGGTCCCACCTGACAGGGCGAAGTGTCTGGGGGGACCCTGCGGGGCAATCCCGACCCGTTTACAAGATATTTCAAGGGTCGCGGGCTTGAGTCGGGGGAGGAGGTGTTGTCTATCCTACGTGCCTCGACGGGGCCTCAACCGTCGGGGGGGCCCAACCGGGCCGCGGAAGGATGAGCGACAATGAGTTGGCGTAGCAGGCCCCGCGGGGACGCACGACCGCGCTTCATCCGGATGTCTGACGTGGGCCCGCGAGGGGGTGAGTGATGGCGTTGAGGCTCAAGCAGAAGATGATGGTGCTGCCGGTGGTGGCGTCGGTGTTCCTGGTGGCCATCGTGGCGGTGACGGTGGGGCTGGGCACGCGGACACGCACGGCCTCGGATCGCATCGGCTTCAGCCTGGCGCCGTCGGTCAGCCAGGCGCAGACGTCGCGCGCGGGCTTCGCCGCGCTGCACCAGGACGTGGGCGACGCGGTGGCGTTGCACGCGGTGAATCAGCAGACGCTGGATGCGCAGGTGACGGAGCTCCACTCCGGCCTGAAGGCCCTGCGCGGCATGAAGGAAGTGGACACCGCGCGGGTGGAGGCCCTGCAGGAGGCCTTCACGCGCTACTGGCAGGAGGCGTCCAAGGTCGTGGCGCTGGCGGCCCAGAACAGCGCGGGCGCCGACGAGGCGCTGGCGAAGCTGGCGCCGTCGCACAAGGCCCTGCACGACGGGCTGGAGGCGGTGACGGCGCAGCAGGAGGCCGCGCAGCGCGAGGCCTTCACGGAGATGGAGTCGCTGCACGGCACGACGCTGACGTGGGTGCTGCTGCTGTCGGTGGCCTGCATCGCGGCGCTGGCGGCGCTCACCGTGTGGCTGCTGCGCGAAGTGACGCTGCCCCTGGGTCGCCTGACGGAGACGGCGATGCGCATCGCGCGGGACGGTGACCTGTCGCAGCCCATCGACACCTCCGCGCAGGACGAGGTGGGCGAGCTTGCGCGCAGCATCGAGACGCTGATGAAGCGGCTGCGCTCGGTGCCGGGCACGCTGCACTCGGTGGTGACGGAGCTGACGGCGGCGGCGGCGCGGCTGAACACGGCGAGCCACGAGCAGCTCAACTTCCTGACCAACCAGTCGCGCAGCCTCACCGAGGCCAGCTCCACCATCGCGGAGATCGCCCAGACCTCCGGCATGGCGGCCAGCCGCGCGGAGATGGTGCTGAAGGTCGCGGCGCAGGCGGACGCGTTCAGCTCCTCCGGCCAGGTGTCCATCGAGCGCAGCGCGGAGGGCCTCCAGCAGATCCGCCAGCGGGTGGGCGCGCTGGTGGGCAGCATCGGGCACCTGTCCGAGCAGGCGGTGCACGCCGGTGAAATCATCGGCAGCGTGAAGGACCTGGCGGACCAGTCCAACGTGCTGGCGCTCAACGCGGCCATCGAGGCGGCGCGAGCGGGCGAAGAGGGCCGGGGCTTCGCGGTGGTGGCCAAGGAGATGCGGGCGCTCAGCGGCCAGTCGCTCCAGAGCACGCAGCGCATCGGGAAGATCCTCCTGGAGATCAACCAGGCCATCCGCCAGACGGTGAGCATCGCGGAGGGCGACAGCCAGAAGATGGAGGAGGGCATCGAGCAGGTGCTCGCCTCGGCCACGACGCTCAAGGACATCACCCAGGTGGTGCAGGAGAGCAGCCAGGCCGCGCGGCAGATCGTCGCCTCCGTGACCCAGCAGAACGCGGGCATCACGCAGATGACGGAAGTGGTGACGCAGCTGTCGGAGATGATGAGCGACGTGGTGATGGCCACCAGCAACGCCGAAGAGGCGGTGGGGCAGATCAACTCCTCGCTGGGCAAGCTCCAGGAGCTGTCCACCTCGTTCCGCGTCTAGCGCCTCCGCGCCGCGCCACGCAGGGCCCACGGGCCGTCCCGGATGCACCGGGGCGGCCCGTTCTTCTTGAGACGGGGCTACTCGCCCTGCATCAGGCCCGTGATGCGGCCGTCCGGATGGACGACGACGCGTCGGGCGGCGGGCTCCCGGGGCAGGCCCGGCATGGTGAGCAGCTCGCCGGTGAGCGCCACCAGGAAGCCCGCGCCCGCGGACAGGCGCACCTCGCGCACCGTCAACGTGAAGCCCTGGGGCCGGCCCGTCTTCGTGGGGTCGTCCGACAGCGACAGGTGCGTCTTCGCCATGCACACCGGCAGCCCCGCGCCGCCCAGCGCCCGCGCCGTGTCCAGGTCCTTGCGCGCCCCGGGCGTAAAGGCCACGTCGTCCGCGCCGTACACCGTGCGCGCGATGGCGCGGATCTTCTCCTCCGGCGTCTGGTCCAGCTCGTAGAGGAAGCGCGGCTTCGGCGGTGATGCGTCCGTTGCGTCCAGCATCGCCAGCACCGTGTCCGCCAGCTCCAGCGCGCCCTCGCCGCCCTTCGTGAAGCCGTCGCACACGGCGATGCCCACGCCCCGGGTCTTCGCGAACGCGCGCAGCTCGTCCAACTCCGACTGCGTGTCCTGCGGGAAGCGGTTCACGCACAGCACCGCCGGCAGGCCGAACGCGGTCACCGACTCCAGGTGCTTCTCCAGGTGGTTGAAGCCCCGCAGCAGCGCTTCGCGGTCCGGCTCCGCCACCTGCGCGGCGCTCGCGCCGCCGTGGTGCTTGAGGGCTCGCAGCGTCACCACCAGCATCACGCCCCGGGGCCACACGCCCGCGCCGCGGCACTTGATGTCGAGGAACTTCTCCGCGCCCAGGTCGAAGCCGAAGCCCGCTTCCGTCACCACCTCGTCCGCGTACGCGAGCGCCAGCCGCGTGCCCACCACCGACGAGCAGCCGTGCGCGATGTTGCCGAACGGCCCCGCGTGCACGATGGCCGGCCCGCCCTCGCGCGTCTGGGCGAGGTTCGGCATCAGTGCGTCCTTGAGCAGCGCCACCATGGACGCCGCCGCGTTCACGTCCTTCGCGCGCACGGGCGAGCCGTCCGGCGCCTGTCCCACCACGATGCGCCCCAGCCGCGCCTCCAGGTCCTGGAGGTTCTCCGACAGCGCGAGGATGGCCATGACCTCGCTGGCGGCGGTGATGTCGAAGGACGTCTCACGCGGCACGCCGTGCGCCTTGCCGCCCAGCCCCACGATGACGTTGCGCAGGAACCGGTCGTTCATGTCCATGGCGCGGCGCCAGCGCACCTTCGTGCCCTCCAGCACCACCGGGTGGCC
>SECN01000372.1 GCA_004173515.1 Myxococcaceae bacterium
CCGCGCAGGCCCAGCCACGACAGCACCGGGATGTTCTCGTACCAGGACAGGACGTGCCCGCACTTCGGGCAGCGCGAACCCGGCCGCACGATGCTCAGCCCTTCCGGCACGCGCGCGATGACGACGTTGAGGAAGGAGCCGAAGCACAGGCCCAGGAAGAACAGGAAGAGGATGAAGAGGGGCTCGGCCCAGCCCGGCGCGTAGGTGAACGTCACGGAGCCGTGAATCCTACCCGCCGCTCCGGTCACTGGCGACTTCGCGACGACGACGAAAACCGTCAGCGTCAGTGACAAAAATTGGCAGGTCAGCAGCCGTGCCGCCCCTGGGGTGGGCTGCCCTTTGAGGGAATCCGAGTGGTTGCCCGAATTGTTCGCGGTGGCACCCTTCGTGCTAAGACATCACCCGTCGTTCAACCCCCCTCTGCCTGCCGCGGAGTTCCCAAACATGATGAACCGTCTCTTCCGGAAGAAGGGTGGCTTCACCCTGATCGAGCTGATGATCGTGGTCGCCATCATCGGCATCCTGGCCGCCATCGCCATCCCGAACTTCATCCGCTTCCAGGCGAAGTCCAAGCAGTCGGAGGCGAAGACGAACCTGAAGGCCATCTTCACGGCCCAGAAGGCGTACTTCGCTGGCCAAGTTCACCACGCCTCCGGACGGCACGGCGGCCCTGACCGCGGTCGGCGTGCTGCCGGACGCGACGGACTGCCCGAGCTGCTTCTTCAACGCGGTGGCCATCGGCAACGTCGACAACGACGTCGAGGGTGACACGTGGGGCATCACCTCTTCCCCCATCGCCACGGACGTGACGCTCCAGGATCCCTGCGGCGTCGACACGACCACCACCCTGGGCTCCAATGTCTCGGCGGGTGAGCCGACCAACGCGTTCAACGACGTGAGCTGCGGCGGTTAGTTTCGAGCCGGTCCCGCTCGCTTCATTTGCTTCACAAGAAGCAAGCGCGACATGGCACAATCGACGGGACGCCCGGGCATTTCGGGCGTCCCGTTGTCGTTTCGTGAGGCCATGCGAAAGCCGCCCCTGTTGCGATTCATTCCGGGACTGCTGCTGGTAGCCTTGCTGTCAGCGCCTCCCGTCCCCGCCCGCAGACTGGGCGGAGGGCCCCTGCTACCCCGCCCCGACCTGCTCAAGGTGCTCTTCACGGCGCAGAAGGGGCTGGTGACGGACTACTTCTGGATCCTCATGCTCAACCGCATCGGGACCGCGGTGAGTCCGGAGGAGTACCGCCACATCTCCGACTACGCGGAGCTGGTCACGACCCTGGATCCACGGTTCCGACAGGCGTACCTCTACGGGGGAATCGCGATGCCGGTGCACGCGGGCAAGGGCCGCTATCACAACACCGGGGAGTCGACGGCCCTCCTGCGCAAGGGGGTGGCGAACATCCCCCACGACCAGCCTCTCACCTTCCAGCTCGCCTACAACCTGATGTTCTTCGAGCACAAGTACAAGGAGGCCGCGGACCTGGTCCAGGAGATGTCCCGCTGGGAGGGGGCCCCCGCCTACTTCGCCTCGCTCGCGACGCGGCTGTACGCGCAGTCCGGTGATTTCGATGCGAGCATGTCGCTGACCGTCGCCCTGCGCGACAGCGCGGAGGACGAGGAGTCGCGCGCCTTCTATGAGCGGCGCATCAAGGAGATCCAGCAGGAGCGGGTGCTGAAGGGAATCGACGCGGCCCTTGCCCGATACCAGGCCCGCGAAGGCCACCTCCCCGACACGCTGAGCGCGCTGGTGACCGCAGGCGACCTGCGCCAGCTTCCCCCGGATCCGCTGGGCGGGGAGTTCTTCCTGGGCGAAGACGGCCGCGCCTATTCCAATGCCGCCCGGTTCCGTCTGGAGCTCATCCAGGATGAGTATGACGAAGCTGGAGAGCGCATCGTGCCCAAGCCCCGAACGACGAAGCCATGACGACTCCCAATCCTGACGCTCCTCCCATCCTGGCCCAGGGGCTCGCCAAGACATACAAGGTCGGCTTCTGGTTCAACCGCACCGTGCGGGCCCTGCAGTCGCTGGACCTCCAGGTGGGCGCCGGACAAATTTACGGCCTGCTCGGCCCCAACGGCGCCGGCAAGTCCACCACCATCAAGATCCTGATGAACCTGGTGCGCCCCAGCAGCGGCGTCGCGCGCATCTTCGGCCAGCCGGTGGATGAGGCCTCCACACGGCGGCTGGTGGGCTTCCTGCCGGAGAACCCCGCCCCGTACGAGTACCTCACCGGCCGGGAGTTCGTGACGCTGGCCGGGCAGTTGGCGGGCCTGAGCGGCCACGAATTGGACGGACGCGTCAAGGAGGTCCTGGGCGCGGTGGAGATGGCGGGCGCGGAGAAGTTGCAGATCCGCCGCTACTCCAAGGGCATGGTGCAGCGCGTGGCACTGGCCCAGGCGCTGGTGAGCCGGCCCAAGCTGCTCATCCTGGACGAGCCGACGAGCGGCCTGGATCCACTGGGCCGCCGACAAATGCGCGACCTCATCCTGGCGGAGCGGGAGAAGGGCACCACCGTCCTCTTCTGCAGCCACATCATCCCGGACGTCGAGTCGCTGTGTGACCGGCTGGCGGTGCTGGTGGGCGGCCGGCTGGTGCGCGAAGGCAGCGTGCGGGAGCTGGTGTCCGCGCAGGTGCCCACCGTGGAGGTCGTGGTGGAGGGGATGGCGCCGGACGCGGTGAAGGGCCTGGGCATTCCCCTGGAGTCGCTCCAGGCGCTCGACGGGCGCGTGCTGCTCCAGGTGTCGGACGTGGACACGCAGCGGCTCTTGAGCGGCGTGCTGGGCGCCGGGGGGCGGGTGAACCAGGTGCAGCCGGCGCGGTTCTCGCTGGAGCAGCTGTTCATGAACGCGCTCAAGGAGTCCGGGCGCGCATCGACCGTGGGCGGGGAGATCAACACATGAGCGCCTTCAGCGCGATGATGTGGAACGGCTTTCGCGAGGCGCGACGCAACCGGGTGACGGTGGTGGTGGGCGTGTTCGCCGCGGTGGTGCTGCTGTCCTCCACGCTGGTGACGGAGGTGACGGTCACCACGTTCGACCGCGTGCTGACGGACTTCGGCCTGGGGATGATGAGCCTCATCCTCGTCTTCCTGGCGGTGTTCCTGTCCAGCAGCCTGCTCAGCCGTGAAATCGAGCGGCGCACCATCTTCCTGGTGGTGAGCAAGCCTGTCTCCCGCACCCAGTTCCTGCTGGCGCGGCTGGCGGGCACCATGCTGACGCTGGGCGTGCTGCTGGTGGCGATGACGCTCGTCTTCCTCAGCCAACTGGTGCTGTTCCGCGCGGACATCACCTCCACGCAGTTGCTGGCGAGCGCGGGCCTGTGGTTCGAGCTGCTCGTCATCAGCAGCGTGGGCATCCTGTTCTCCAGCTTCGCGGGCCCGGCGGTGTCGGCCATCGCCACCACGGGCCTGTACTTCACCGGGCACCTGACGGGCGACCTCTACGTCATCTCCAGCCGCTCGGAGAGCGCGTTCCTCCGGGTGCTGGGCAAGGCCATTTATTACGCGCTGCCCAATCTGGAGCGGGTGAACTTCCGGCCGCAGGCCACGTACGCGCTGCCGGTGGACGCGAGCACCTTCCTGTCCGGCGTGGCCTACAGCGTCGCGTGGGCGGGCGTGCTCATCGCCCTGGCCACGGTCATCTTCGAGCGGCGCGACTTCCGCTGACGTGAAGGCCCGACGCCCGGGGCTCAGGCCCGGGGCGTCGGCTCGTCCAGCTCGTCGGTGAGGCCGTGCTTGGCCAGCCGGTAGCGGAAGGAGCGGAAGGACAGCCCCAGGAGCTCCGCGGCGCGCGTCTTCACCCCTTGCGCCTGCTTGAGCGCGGCCAGCAGATGACGTCGCTCGCTGTCGTCCAGGTGCCGCTCCAGGTTGAAGCCCGCCCCCATGGAGGGCTCGCCGGCCTCGCCGGAGCGGGCCTGCGGCTCTGATTCGCCGCGCACCGTGGGCGGCAGCGTCGTGGGCCCCAGCAGGTCCGAGTCCGACAGCGTGGCCGCACGCTCCACCATGTTCTGCAACTGGCGCACGTTGCCCGGGAACGCGTAGCGCTCCATCAGGGCCAGCGTCTCCGGGGCGAACCTCAGCGCCGGACGGCCCAGCTCCTCCGACAGGCGCGCCAGGAAGTGGATCGCCAGGGGAGCGATGTCGTCCGGGCGCTCGCGCAGGGCGGGCAGCTCCAGGGTGATGACGTTGAGCCGGTAGAAGAGGTCCTCCCGGAACCTGCCCGCCTTCACCTCCGCCTCCAGCCGGCGGTTGGTGGCGGCGATGACGCGCGCATGGAAGGGGATCTCCGCCGCGCTGCCCACGGGCTTCACCTTGCGCTCCTGCAACACGCGCAGGAGCTTCACCTGCGTGGACAGGGGCATCTCCCCCACTTCGTCCAGCATCACCGTGCCCTCGCCCGCGGACACCAGCAGGCCCGGGCGCTCATGCGTGGCGCCGGTGAAGGAGCCCTTCATGTGACCGAACAGCTCGCTCTCCAGCACGCCCTCGTTGAGGGCGCCGCAGTTGAAGGGCAGGAAGGGCTGGGCGGCGCGCTGACCCCTCAAGTGGATGGCGCGCGCCACCAGCTCCTTGCCGGTGCCACTCTCCCCCGTCACCAGCACCGTGCTGCGCCCCGGGGCCACCTTCTCCACCAGGTGCCACAGCGCGCGCATGCGGGGGCTCGAGCCCACCATCAGCCCGCCCAGGCCCGGCAGCAGCCGCTCCTTCAGCGTGCTGTTCTCCTGGCGCAGCGCGCGCTTCTCCAGCGCCTTGTGCACCAGCAGCCGCAGCTCCTCGTTGTCGAAGGGCTTGCAGATGTAGTCGTAGGCGCCCTCCCGCATGGCCTCCACCGCGGAGGACGGCGTCCCGAAGGCGGTGATGAGCACCACCTCCGGCGGCTCCTTGCGGGCTCGCGCGGCCCGCAGCACGTCCAGCCCGCTGCCGCCGGGGCCCAGCTTCATGTCGGAGATGACCAGGTCCACGGAGTCCCGGGCCAATACCTCGCAGGCGGGCGCCACCGCGGGCACGCTCGTCACGGCGTAGCCGTCCCGCACGAGCAGGATCTCCAGGTACTCGCGCATGGACAGCTCGTCGTCCACCACCAGCACGTGGCCGCGCGGGCCGCCTTCATGGAGCGCGCTCACAGCGGCAGCCCCACCAGGAATTCGGTGCCCTCGTCCGGGTGCGACTTCACGCGGATGGTGCCGCCGTGCGCACGGATGAGGGAGTGCGCGGTGGACAGGCCCAGACCGGTGCCACCGCTGCGGGTGGTGAAGAACGGCTCGAACAGATGTCCCATCATCTCCTCCGTGATGCTGCCGGCCGAGTCCCACACGCGAATCTGCGCCTCCTCGTCCGCATGCGCCAGCGCCACGCGCACCGTTCCGCGCGCGCCCGCTGCCTGACAGCCGTTGCGCACCAGGTTGATGAGCACCTGGCGGAGCTGATCCGGATCCACCGGCGCCGTCAGGGACTGGGTCACCCGCACCTCCAGCGACACCTCGCGCAAGAGGGGGTCCGCGCGCAGCATGTCCACCGTCTCCGACACGAGCGTGTCCAGCGCCACCGGGCGGCGCTGCGGCTGGGGCGGACGGGCGAATCGCAGGAAGTCCTCCACCAGCCGCGCCAGCCGGTCGGATTCACGCGTGAGGATGCTGGTGAGCCGCTGCACCACCGCGTCACCCGACTGCTCCTGGGCCAGCAGTTGCGCGGAGCCGCGCATGGCGGCCAGGGGGTTGCGCAGCTCGTGCGCGAGCTGCGCGGAGAGGGTGCCCAGGCTGGCCAGCCGGTCCGTGCGCTTCAGGTCCTCCTCCATGCGCCGCAGCTCCGTGAGGTCCTGGAAGACGATGAGCAGCGCGCCCGCTTCACCTTCCAGCGGAGACACCGACAGGCCCAGCACCCGCTTGCCACCGGGCGTCTGCACCGGCAGTTCGCCCCGGAGGGAGCGCGGCGCCAGCGCGGACACCCCCGGCAGCAGGTTCTCCAGGGGCTGGCCCAGGCAGGAGAAGTCGTCCACCTGGAGGATGCCGCTGCCCGCGGTGTTGAGGAAGGTGACGCGCCGGTGGACGTCACAGGTGACGAGCCCCGACGGCATGGAGGACAGGATGAGCTGCTGCAGACGCCCCAGCCGGCGCAGGTCCGCTTCGCTCTGGGACAGCGCGCCACCGGTGGCGGACAGCTGTCGCGACAGGTAGCCGGACAGCACGGCGATGAGCACCAGCGCCAGCGCGTTGCTGCCCAGGACGAAGAGCACCCGCGAGGGCGGCAGCGCGACGCTGGTCTCCGGCGTCGTGAGACGGACGATGAGCAGCAGCGCGGTGAAGGCGAACGTGGACACGGCCGCGGCCACCAGCGCGCCCCGCCAGTCCAGCACCACCGCCGCGCCGATGACGGCCAGGCTGTAGAGGAACGTGAGGGGGGAGTCCGCGCCGCCGCTCAGGTACACGAGGCCCGTGGCGATGAGCACGTCGCCCACCACCTGCACCGTGGCGTCCAGGCGTCCGGCGGTGCCCCGGCGCAGCCGCAGGCCCGTCACCACGGTGAGGAGGTAGGCGCCCGCGATGACCGCGAAGGACAGCGAGTCCGCGCGGCTGGGCTCCTGCGCGGGCTGGGTCATCAACCGCACCACCGTCACGACGAGCGACAGGCTCGCGGCCACGGTGCGGAACAACACCAGCCACACCAGGCGCGAGCGCAGCCCCGGGGCCACGCTTCGCGCCGTGCTTGCCATGACCGCGTTACTTGATCGCGCCGGCAAGCGAGAAGATGGGCAGGTACATGGCGATGAGGAAGCCACCGACCACGCCGCCGAGGAACACCATCAGGATGGGTTCGATGAGCGACGTCAGGTTGCTGACGGCCGTGTCCACCTCGTCGTCGTAGAAGTCGGCGATCTTGTTGAGCATGGTGTCCATGGCGCCCGTCGCTTCACCGACGCCGATCATCTGCACCACCATGGAGGGGAACACCTTGGTCTCCAGCAGGGGACCCGCGATGTTCTTGCCTTCGGCGATCTTGCTGCGCACGTAGTAGATGGCCTCTTCCACCGTGCGGTTGCCGGCCGTCTTCGCCGTCACGTCCAGGGCGTCCAGAATGGGCACGCCGGAGGAGATCATCGTGCCCAGCGTGCGCGTGAAGCGCGCCACCGCCACCTTGCGGAGCACGTCGCCGAACAGGGGCAGCTTGAGGAACGTCTTGTCCCAGAACTTGCGCCCCCGGGGCTGGCGGTAGCTCCAGGTGAAGGCGAAGACGAAGGCGCCAATGCCGAAGACCGTGTGGAAGAAGTACGCCTGGGCGAACTTCGACATGTCCACGACGACCTGCGTGGGGCCCGGCAGCTGCGAGCCGAAGTCCGCGAACATCTTCTCGAAGACGGGCGTCACCTTGAGCAG
>SECN01000039.1 GCA_004173515.1 Myxococcaceae bacterium
GTGGTGCAGGTCTCGTCCTCATTGAGCCAGGCGAGACGCATGCGGCCGCTGATCTCCCCGTCATTGCCCAGCCGGCTGACGATCAGGGTCACCAAATGCGTTTTGCCGCTGCCGCGCGGTCCCGCAAAAAGCAGGTGATGCTTATTGGCTGTCAGCACACTCTCCCTCACGCGCTCCACAGCGTCCCGCAGCAGTGACTGCCGCTGGACAAGGATGAACTCCAAGTCTTCAGGGTCGGTGCGGCTGGGGGTAAAGACCCACAGGGGGCCGCGTCCCTTCGCCAACTCCGGATTGGATGGCCGTGCGGTGCTCATAGGCCGCGGCTGAGTTTCCACCAGCGGCGGATGAGAGGGAACCGGAATTGATAGTTCCCATCCGTTCCCCGCCTTAAATAATGATCCCTCTCCAGCAGGGACAGGAGGCGTTCGCGATGAAGCTGGACGCCCATGCGCAGGACAAGGTGGATGGCGAGTGGGCCCGGGCCAGCACCTCCTCGCTGTGGACCGGCATCGGCTCGCTCCTCGAGTCGGCGCCCGCTCCGAAGCGCGGACACCTGCTGGGCGTGGACTGCCGGACGAACACGTGTCTGGCCACCCTCGAGTTCCCCGACTACGGCACCGCGAGGGAGCAGTTCCCGCGCTTCGTCGAGCACGCCTACGACGTGCCGTGCGGTCGGACGGTGATGCTGGATGATCCGACCGACCCTTCCGCGCCCTTCAAGGTGAAGGTGCTCTTCGAAGGCTGCGTGCGCGACTGAGCACGCAGCCGGGTCAAGATGAACCCGATTTTCTTCTTCATCAGGGATGTCAGGGGTGGCCGTTATACCCCTGGACGATTTCCCCCTGACAAGAGGAGGCGGCGTGAAGGGTTTCAAGTGGTGCCTGGCGACAACGATGTTGGCGGTGGTGGCCCCGGTCCTGAGAAGCGAGGCCACCCCCCACCGCATCACCACCGGACTGGTGGGCGAGTGGAAGACGACGGTCACCTCCCCTTCCCTGCCAGAGACAGTGCCGGACTCGAGCGGGCTCGTGTACTCCACCAGCCACGACCAGACGGGAACGGTCATCGGCGGTGTGGCCCAGGCGGATGGCTGGACGGGCCTGGGCATGAACCTGGCCGGTGACAAATATGTCCAGGTGCCCTACTCGCCGTACCTGAGCTTCGGCACGGGGGACTTCACGCTGACGGCGTGGGTCCGGATGATGGACACCACCCGGACCGTGAAGACGATCATCGACAACCGGGGCTCTGACGGCCGGGGCTACACGTTCGCGGTCGTCAATGGCAACACGTTGGACCTGCTGCTCTCCGACTCGGCGGGATCCACCCACCACCAGTCCAACCCCAGCCTGGCCCCGCAACTGGTGGCCAATCGCTGGCACCACGTCGCGGTCAGCGTCCGGCGCACCACATGGCCGGCGGTCGCCACCTTCTTCGTGGACGGGATCCCCGTCGGCACAGCCTCGCCGCGCCTGGGCTCCATCGTGAACACCGACCTGCCCTTCCTCATCGGCGGGAACAACGACGGCTCCAGCTACCGGTTCAGCGATCGCATCGACGAGGTGATTGTCTTCAACATCGGCCTGTCGGACGCGGACCTCCCCTACGTCACCAAGCCGGGCAAGCCGGCGTTCGCCCCGTCCTACTGGAACGATCCCAGCCGGCAGTACGTCAACAATTGCTACAACTACGCCAACACCAAGGCCACCAACACGTTCGCACAGCCGGGCAGGCATTCGGGGGCCACGGCCTCGACCATGGACTGCGCCTCCGTGGTGCAGGCCGCCATCAACGACGGACTGGAGCTGCTGTCAGGCTATCCAGATGGCTCGGGATACAAGTCCGCCGTCGCGCTGGTCGTCGCGCCGGGCTACGACTACCACTGGTATCGCCGTGGCACGGACAACCTGTGGACCCACAAGCCAGGAGCGTCGGCCGCGACGAACCTCGACAGCTCGGGCCTGACCATCTCCGATCCCGCCACCGCGAACCGAGGCATCTACACACAGTTCTGCGGCTACTTCCGCGTCTGGTCGGACCTCGTGGATGGCACCGGTCACGAGAACGTCAATTAACCCCCGTCCCCCTTCCAGGAGCTGAATCCATGTCCCGTCATTCCTTTCATGCGGTCTTCCTGTGCGCGGCGCTGGGCCTCGCGGGTGCTCTCCCGGCCTCCGCGGCCGATGTCCAGGCCGAGCAGTCCCAACCGGTCCTGCGCGTGACGTACCTGCTCTATTCAGGCCGTCCCAACCCGGTCGTCCTGGTGACCGACCCTGCCCGGATTCGCTCCATCGAGGAGCAGTTGGAGCGGGCCCTGTCGAGTGGCGAGCGCGTCACGAAGGCGGCGTCCCACGCCGTCCTGGGCTACACGGGCATCCAGATTGAACGGCTGGGTGCCACGGCCCGGACCAGCGCGCCCCTGGTGATCCGGGGCGACCTGCTGCGCACCACCTCCTCCCAGGGCACGGTGTCCCGCGACGTGGCGGAGATCGAGAACTTCCTGCTCCAGTTGGGGCGGGGGCAGAAGGTGCTCGGCGACGTCGAGCTGTCGGTCATCCGCCAGACGCGCTGAGCGCGCACATCCTTCAGGGGTTGGCTCTCACGGGAGCCATCTTCCTGGAGGTCTTGAACGGTTGGGAGAGGGCCTGGAGCGTCAGGCTCAATCCACCGCAGGAGGAACATGCCCGCCCGCCTGCGACAAAGGGAGCTGACGAACCTCACAGATGCGTTGGAGGGCCAGTTCCTGGATGAACCGCGCGGCCTCATTCAATGGCTCGGGAAACTCCCCGCCCTGGAGAGCCCTCGCCTCATCGAAGCACTCCATCTCGCGCAGCGCTTCTGCCCGCAGCAACCGCTGCATCGCTTCGTCGGGCGAGAACAGCGCAGCAAGCGCGAGCAGGTTGTCCCGGGCCCCCGGGCTCCGCATCGAGAACGGTTTCCACTGAGCGCCCCGGCGGTATGGCGCATTGCCCAACCACCAGGAATAGAGGCGCAGTTCCTTCTCCTCATCCGGTCCATGTGCCAGACCGTCTGCAACGGCTTCAAGGTGCTCCGACTCATCCAGGTCCTGGAGTTGGGGCGCCGACTTCCACTCGATGGGTGTCAAGGATTGTGGTAGCTCCGTCGTCTCCTCCCGCAGCGACACCCGGGCCCCCAGCGACTCGAGGCGGGTCGCGAACGCTTTGGCTTCTGTCCGGCGAAAGTAACGCCCGAGTTCCGTCGGCAGCATGTCGATGCGCCGCTTCACTTCATGGAGGCTCACGCCGCTCGCGCTCCGCAAGAGTTGCATGACCTCGACCCGGCGCTTCCCCTCGGCTTCCAAGGTGACGACGGTGACGGAATCGGAATCATCCCTCCAGTAGGACGGGAGCTTTCCCAACTCGTGGGCCCTACCCACCCAGAAAAGCCGCAGGCAGGCCGCGCACCGCGAGACGAGGGGCGGCAGCAGCAGCATCGGCGCGTCGCGCCACCCATCCGTCCAGACCGCCGCACCAAAGGTGTTGCCGGAGAGCAGCGAGCCCCGTCGGTGAGGCGCACCGCACCGTGGGCACGCCAGAACGATGTCAGGACCAGGGACCATAGAAGTAGCCTCTGACGCTACTGCGCGCGGCCCTGAGACACCACGGGTCCCGGATTCTCGCTCAGCGGCCCACACATACCCGTGCTCCCTCAAGCAGATCCGAGGCCGGAGGAGAGTTCTCTGGTGGATGCAGTTGATCGGCACCTACGACGCCAATCCGACTCTGCGCTTCTACGTGCCCGGAGACCGGATGCAGGTCCGCCTGCCGCCCGACGTGCTGGTGCCGGGCTCCACGTATTGCGCGCGCGTGACGGCGGACGGCTCGCCCCACTCTCGGCGCGCTCTGCGGGTAGACGTTGTGGGCCGAGCTGTTCCCGTTGCGGATCCGCTTTCACGATGGGGGGACGCGAACAATTGACAGTCAGGAACCTGCCGGCCCGGATAGGTTCCCGGGCTGGGAGGCATCCACCCTTGCGCATCGATTCCATCCAGCCGCTGCTGCGAATCCTCACCCTGGTCCTCGTCACCGCGGAGGCCCATGCCGCCGGGGCGGGTTCGCCCAGGGCGGGCGAAATCATCACGGAAGCCGGCACGACGAAGACGGCCCAAGGCGAGACGGTCTCCTACGAGCTGGGCACCCTGTTCGTGCCGGAGAATCGAACGGTCGCAAACAGCCGGCTCATTGGCGTGGGCTTCGCTCGCATCAAGGCGGCGCGGCCCACCGGGGCGCCCCCCATCTTCATCCTCCCGGGTGGGCCCGCGCGCAGCTACC
Source organism: Myxococcaceae bacterium (assembly GCA_004173515.1). Classification (GTDB taxonomy): domain Bacteria; phylum Myxococcota; class Myxococcia; order Myxococcales; family Myxococcaceae; genus Corallococcus. The sequence continues at coordinate 4,293 of SECN01000039.1, forward strand.
TCAATGCCTTCACGGATGAGGATGCCGCCGCGAAGAAGCAACTGGCGGGCGTGTTTCCCTTCACCGCCGCTGGCGACGTGGTCGTCATGGACCAGCGTGGCTATTCGAAGCGCGGGGAGGAATTGCTGGTGGCGCGTCCACATCAGCCCCTGGATCGGCCGCGAACCCTGGCGGCGGATGCCGCGGAGATGGTGAAGCTGGCCCGGGACGCGGTGGCGGCCCATCCCGACAAGGACCTCGCCGGCTACACCGTCGTCCAGTGCGCGGAAGACGTGAACGACCTGCGCCGGGCGCTGGGCTACGAGCAGCTCACCTTGTCCGGACAGAGCTTCGGCTCCCAGTGGAGCTTCGCCGTGATGAAGCTCCATCCGGAGATCGTGGCGCGCGCCTGGCTCTCCGGCGTGGAGCCGCTCGACAACAGCTTCGACATGCCCTCGCACGTCTTCGCGGTCCTGCAACGGATTGCCTGGGACGCGGACCGGGCTCCGGAGCTGGCCCCCTGGCTGCCGAAAGGAGGCGTCATGGAGGCCCTGCGCGCCGTGCACGCAAGGCTCGCCAGCGGGCCGCTCCGGGTGAAGGTCAAGGACGCGGCGACGGGCAAGGAGCGCACCGTGGTGCTGGGCCTGGAGGACTTCCGGGCCTCGCTGCTGATGCCCCCGGAGGCCTGGCCCGCGTTCGTGCTCTCCCTCTACCACCGGCATTACGACGACTGGGCGCGCGCGGTGCTCCAGGAGCGTCAGGAAGAGACCTCACCGGTCCGCATCCTCGCCCCGTTGATTGACAGCAGCCTGGGTGTGTCCGCGCAGCGTGCGCACCTGCTGCGGACCGACCCGGGCACGGAGGCCCTGGGCATGACGGACTTCGACGCGCTCATCGCCTCCGCGGACGCGTGGCCGACGCCCACCGTGGAGGAGTCGCTCCGGATCTCGGCCCCGAGCCCCATCCCCGTGCTCTTCTTCCACGGGGACTGGGACACCTCCACGCCCATCGACAACACGCTGGGCATGCTGCCGTACTTTCCCAACGGCCGGGCCCTGCTGGTCCACCGGGGCGTGCACCACACGCGCGCCCCGGTGTTCGAACAGCACCCCGACCTCCTCCCGAAGGTCATCGCGTTCCTGAAGACGGGGGACACGCGGGACTTCCCCGTCAACGTGTCGCTGCCCGTCCCCACGTTCCAGAAGCCGTCGTTCCCCCCGGGGCGGTGAGGAGGCGTCGAAGTGCTCCGAATGGCCTCAGAGGTCGACGAACTCACAGTCGCGCACGAGGACGTTCATCATCAGTCCCTCGACACGGCCACGGATCCCGATCTTGGTTCCCTTTGAAAGATTCGCGGCCTTCTTCACCTGCTCGTCGGTGATGAAGCATTGGATCTGCGGGATCTCGAACTGCCGTCCGGTGCCGAGCGTGACGTAGACGGAGTTCATGATGTCCTTCTTGATGTCGTCGACAATGCCCGCAGTCTGAATCACCTGGTCCTTGAAGTCCGAGTCGGCGCGAACCTCGTTGTCCGCGTACTCCGCGAGGAGCGTGCGGATCTCCACCAGCCTGGGGGCGGGCCTCGCTTGAGCGGCAGGGCTTCGGGTCGACGCCGTCTCCCCTGAAGAATTCGAGCCCTTCTTCGCCGCGCCGATGGCACCGAGGCACGTCCCGAGGAAGCAGAGCGAAAAGAGCCCTCCCACCACGAAGAGGCTCACCTTGAGCACGGAGGCGCCACGGGGCACGGGCGCCCCACACTTCGGACAAGCCGTTGCATTGCTGGCGACGTCATTTCCGCACTGTTTGCACTTCACCAATGCCATTTCCATTCCCTTGCCGGAGCATGTCGATTCGGCTCTGGATCAGGATTGGACTTTTCAAGGGCTCGACACCATCCCCCGCAAGGAGAGGGTGTGAACGACCCCCTCGGGAATGGGGCTGTCGCCGGTGAGGACCGGCGACCTCCCCCCTCTTCCCGCTGGCGTCGGCGGAACTGCTCCACCTTCGCCTTGTTGCCGCAGCCGGACATCCGCCAGGCGCGCTGGTTCCGCGCGTCGCTCAGGGGCAGGCGCTCACGGGCACCACCTTCCAGTGCTGGCCGGAGGCCGAGGCGGTCCTGGCCAGCACGGGTGCGGTGTTCTTGCCATCGTTGAGGATGTCCAACGACAGGGCTCCTGACTGCCCCTGGTTCGTCAACCAGTAGGAGCCATTGCCCACGGGCGTCACCTTCCACTGCTGCTCCGCGACGGCGGCCGTCTTCACGAGCAGGGGCCGGTTGGTCGCCGTATTGGCCAGTGACAGGTCCGCGCCGCGCCACAGGGTGGTCAGCCGCCAGGTGCCATTGGTTTCAGGCGTCAGCTTCCACTGCTGCCCTGACGCCGTGGCCGTCTTCATCAAGAGCGGCGTGGTGTTGGTGCCGTCATTGACGATGTCCAGCGACAGCCCATCACCCTGCCACAGCGTCGTCAGCCGGTAGAAGCACTGGGGATTGAACGACGGGGCCGGGGGCGGCGGTGGCACCTGCCACACCTTCTGGAGCAGCGCCGTCATCGTCGGGTCCACCTTCGCCAGCTCGTCCCGGGTGAAGGGCTGGAAGTCGTTGCGGCCGAAGAACGCCTCCGTCGTCTCCGCGAAGTACTCGCTCACGTTGGACATGGCGTAGGCGCGCTCGGTCGTCGTGGGCTGGCTGGGACCGTTGAAGCGCTGCACCAGGTCATAGCCCTTGCTCGCGACCGCACGGGTGTAGGCCGCCTGGATCTCCGCGGCCGAAGCCGTGAGGGCCTGATCCGCATAGGCGTGCGCCAGCTCGTGCAGCACGAACTGCGGCATCCGCTGCGACTCCGCCTCGAAGGTGAGGACGTTCGTGATCTCCACGTTGCGGGCCATCGCCGGGTTGCGCCCGTTGCTGCTCAGCCACGCCGCATTGGGGTGGTATTCGGCCCGCGCCTGCTGGCCTGCGTACTGCGGGGACAGCCACAGCGACACCTTGCGCAATTGCGCCACGGGGCCCGCCGGGACGACGCGGACGATCTCCTTCAACTGCGCCGTGAGGAGCACGACCGCCTTGTCCGTCGCGGCCTTGTTCGTCGCCGGCAGGCGGGTGTCGACGTTCACCGTCCAGCCTTCGATGTTCTGGGTCTGGTACGTCGGGGTGGCCGCGGCCGCGACGCCGGAGCACGCCATCAGCGGAAGGAGCCACCTGGAAAGCCAGGGTCTGGGATTCATGTTCTCTTTCACGGTTCCAGGCAGTTGAAGGCAATGGGTTCACGCGCCAGCGCCTGACGGATGCCGCTGTAGACGGCGCCATTCGACGCAAGGCCGATGTGTTCCACGAAGATGAGCGGGCACTGCTCCTGCACGGTGATGTTGCACTTCAGCGACTGGCCCTTCGCGTTCGTGCGGTCGCAGTTGTCCATGCGGCCGTTCGTGGCCGCGTCCGTGAACACGTCGAACTGCTTCAGGTTGTTGATGTTGGTGTAGGCGATGGCGTCGTCCGCGGCCCGGACGTTGATCTCCTCCAGGAACGGACCCGCGCGCAATTGATGGCAGATGGGGCTGTCCGTGGGCTTGTTGGTGCACCCCACCAGCAGCGCGGCCAGCAGGGGATCCACGTGGGTGCCCTTGTGGGGCGTGCCCAGGCTGATCAGGGTGTCCACCTGCTTGTGACCGGAGTCGTGGATGAAGGTGCGGGACGTGATGCCGCCCTGGCTGTGGCCGATCAGGTTGACCTTCTCCGCCCCCGTCTTGAGCAACACCTCCGACACCCGGTTCTTGAGCACCTGCGCGCCCTCGCGGATGTCGATGAGCCCGAAGCCCGGCAGCTCGAAGAACTCCACGTAGTAGCCGTCCGCCCGGAGCCGTGCCTCCAGCAGCAGGTACAGGAGCTCCGACGCCATGGTGCCCCCGACGATGATGACCGGGTTCTTGCGGCTCGTCGGCGCGGGGACCGGCGGCGGCACGGCGGCGGTGGTGATGCCGCAGCTCACCACGCTGGCCTTCGCCGTCCCGGGGTTGGAGATCAACGGAGGGTCCGCGGCCAGGCACGCCCAGGAGCCGTCCGCGGGCTGGGGCCCCTGCTGCACCATGAACTCGGCGTGGAGGGAGCCATTGCCGGCCCAGGACAGCTCACAGCCGCCGCCCAGCGCCCTCCCCGGCCCCTTCGCGACGGACTTCGGATAGGCCCCGGTGCCCTGGGTGCCCTGCGTCACCGTGCACTGGAGGCTCGGCTTCGGAGTCACCGCCGTGGGCGCCACGCGGCAGGCGACGAGCGAGGCCTCCACCGTGGCGTCCTGGAAGTGGTTCGGCGGATCCGCCGCCTGGCAGTACCAGCCCTGCCCGCCCGGCGTGGGCCGGGACACCACCACGTTCTCCGCGTGCACGGAGCCGTTGCCGAAGTGGGACGTGTCACAGCCTCCGGAGACGACGGTGTAGCCATCGCTGACGAGCGTCGGCGTGAGCGACACCTCCACCACCGGGTTGCGCAACAGGCCCGTGCGCTTCGTCAGCGTCGTGCATTGCAGCGGCAGGTTCGCCCCGGCCGCGTCGGAGGCCTTGCAGTACGTGACGGACGCCCTCGCCCAGGCCGGGTTGGAGATGAGCGCGGGATCCGCGCCCTTGCACCGCCAGCCGAACTCGCCGTCGGGCGCGTTCTGCACCATCACCGCGGCGTGCACGGACTCCAGGCCGAAGCGAGACACCTCGCACCCACCGCCCACCCGGACGTAGCCCAGGCGCTGCTTGTCCAGCGGCACCGTCGCCACGGCCCTCGGGTTGGGCGTCAATCCCACGGCGGGCACCCGCTCCTGGGACGTCTGACAATCCAGCGTCCCCTGCGCGGCGGCTGTCGAACCCAGCAACAGCAGCGCGGTGAACAGCCCGGCCTGTCTGCTTGAAATGGTTGTCATTGGAGATCCCCGACCTTTCACTTCGCCACTTCGCGCAGCGTGATCTCGTAGACGAGCGTCGCGTTGGGGGGCACCTTGCCGGGAAGTCCCTGGGCGCCGTAGGCCAGCTGCGGAGGAACGACGAAGCGGTACTTGCTTCCCAGCGTCATGAGCTGGAAGGCCTCCGTCCAGCCCTTGATGCCGTCGCTGACGCCGATGACGGAGACCTTGCCCTGCGCCGCGGAGCTGTCGAACTCCGCGTTCGTGCCACCGACGATGGAGCCCTTGAACTCGAACACCACCCGGTTCGCCGGGCCGGGGCGCGGGCCCGGCGGCGTCGCCGTCAGCACCTGGTACTGGAGGCCGCTCGCGGTGGTGACCACGCCCGGCATGGCCTTGTGCTTCGCCTGGAAGTCCTGCCCCGCCTTGCCGTACAGCGCCGAGTCCGCCGCGAGCTTCGCCTTGCGGTTCTGGAGCATCGCGTTGCGGCCCCGGTCCCTCGCCGCCGTGAGCTCCACCCCATTCAGCAGGGACTGCTTCCCCTCCAGGTTGTCCCGCAGCCCCTGAAGCAGCGCGTTGATGTCCAGGTCCGCGTCGTTGCGCTTGATGGAGTCCGCGACGTCCTGACCCAGGGCGTAGCTGTCCCGCTCCTTGTCCGTCGCGAGCGGCGCGGCGGCGTGTGCTGTCGCGGCGCTGAAGAGCAGGAGGAAGGCAAGGTGTCTCATGGGCACGGACTCCAGGGTGGTTGAGGCAGGAGGAGGGCACTCCGCCAGGCAGCAGCGGCACCCCGCGCTACATCAATTCACGTGCCAGGGTTTGCGACGGCCCGGCCCCGGGGGCCCGGCCTGGAACGGCGTGAAAACAGAGACACCTGACACGTCAGGGCCGTCCCTGACGCGTCACGGAAACCCACGCACGAACCGGTCAAAAAAGGATGTCGAAATTTCCCCGCAACCCATTTGAGGCCCCTGTGTTGAAGAGGCGCAGGAGGCGTTCATGACAGCAGTCGCGCGGGTGTGGCCTATCGGTTTGTGCTTCATGTTGTTGGCGTGTGGAGGCGCGGGGAGTCCGGCGTCGGAGGAGACTCCCCCGGGGGTGAGTGCTGAAGCACTCGTGGAGGCGAGTCCGCTGGCACCCGATGCGGGCTCGCCGTGGAGCGCGGTGGGCACGATGGTGTCCTCGCGGGCCGCGGCGGCGGGGGTGACGCGCATGGGCATCGCCATCTACGACGCCCAGGACCGCAAGGTGTACGAGCAGAGGGTGGGTGACTTCTCGCCCGACGAGCGCGTGGCGGTGGCGTCGTCCTCGAAGATGGTGTCCGGCGTCGTCCTCTTCGATGTCATCCGGCAGGGCCTGCTGACGCTGGACTCCACCACCGGCCAGGTGCTCGGGTGGACCGGTGACAAGGCGGGCATCACCCTGCGCCACCTGCTCTCGTTCACCTCGGGGCTGGAGCCGAACCACCCGTGCACCTCCCGGGTCGCCCTCACGCTCCAGGAGTGCGTCGCGCAGATCTCCACCGTGCCGGTGAAGGCCGTGCCGGGCACGCGCTTCGACTACGGAGGCGTGCACCTCCAGGTGGCGGCGCGCATGGCGGAGGTGGTGACGAACAAGGGCTGGAACACGCTCTTCGCGCAGACGCTGGCGACGCCGCTCGGCCTGCCGTCGGGGGTCACCTACTACACAGCGCCCACGCAGATGCTGGGCACCACCAACCCGCTCATCGCCGGAGGACTGCGCACGTCCATGAACGAATACGCGAAGCTGCTCGCGCTCGTCTTCCACCGGGGACGCTACGCGGGCCTGGAGAAGGGCACGCTGGCGCTCTTCTCCGCCCAGACGCGCGAGCCCTACCCGTCCGCCATCATCGGCAACTCGCCCATGCAGGACGTGGGCTATCCCTACCACTACGGGCTCACGGCGTGGCTGGAATGCAGCCCCGTGCCGGCCCTGGGGTGCTCCAGCATCAGCTCACCCGGCGCCTTTGGTTGGACGCCCTGGATGGAGCGCGACGCGGGCTACTACGCCATCCTCGGCATGCAGTTGGGCGCCGGGGACGCGACGGGCGGCGTGGTGTCGTTCGCGGTGGAGCTGGAACAGGACCTCAAGCCGCTCATCCGCACGGCGCTCGGGAACTGAGCGCGACACCGCCCGGGCCGGTGTGCCGGCTCCGGGCGGGAAGGACCGCCGGTCCGAAAGCTCACATGGGCCGGCGGAAGTAGTCCCCGAGGTCGGCGGGAAGCTGGGACGCCACCGCCGCCACCTCCTCCTCCGGGATGCGATCGCGCACGGCCGTGAAGACGGCGGCGACCACGCGAGGCGCCTGGTCGACCTTGATCTTCAGGTGGTCGGCCACGTCGGACATGAACTCGTCCTTGCCGATGCGCCTGGCGCGCGAAGGGCCCCGGTGCACCGAGCAGGCGCCCAATATCTGCCCGATGCCACCCTTCAGCGAGCGGAAGAGCTTCACGTCCTCGCCATCCGAGAGCCGCCGGGCGAGCGTGCACAGCACCGCGCTCGCGGCCTCGCGGGCATCCAGGCCCTGGCTGTGCATGACCGCGTCGGATTGGATTTCATCCAGGAAGGGCTGGAGCTCCAGCGACTCGTCGCGCTCCTTCACCGGTACGGCGTGGGTGTCCTGAGAGGGATTCTGGGGCGAAGCCATGGGGCGTCTCCGAAGTTCGTGGGCCTGGAAGGGGCCCGGGTCCGCGAAGAGGCTGCGCACGGAGCGTGGCGCTTTCATCGTCCGGATCGCCGCGAGCAAGGACGCCCGCTGTCACGCGCTCCGGAAGGGAGCGTGATGGGGAGGCATTGCAGGGCGATCACAAGCGCCACAGCTTAACGGTTCAAGAGCGCGAAGGAGCCGCCATGTCGAAACACGGTGATCCGTTTCCACCCCAAACGGGCCGGGCCGGACGGCGGCTCAAACGCTTCGGTCCCGCGCTCCTGATCGCGGCCCTGTCGGTGACGGGGCTCATGGCGGCGGACTCCTGTGGGGGCGGCGGAGGCGGAAGCTGCAAGGCATGCCGTGACGACTGCGCGAACAACGGCATTCCGGCGAGCCAGTGCAACTGCGAGGGCTGCACCCCGCCCTAGGAGACCGCCATGCCTGGACTCGCCACCCGCCTGTTGGTCGCGCAGCGCGCGTTGGACGCGCTGAAGACGGCGGGCGCGCAGGAGGTCGCCGTCATCGAAGCGAACCTGAAGTGGTACCGGCTGGGCGCGCTGGGTCCGGCGCTCGGGGACTTCGTTCCCTTCGAGAAGACACCCGGACAGAACGGCGGCCGCTCGCCCTACTACAGCGTCTGGGTGGAGGTCCTCCGGCTCGCGGTCGGTGACCCCACGGATGGCACCCCCGGCGTCGTGCCCACGTTGCGCACGTTCAAGCAATTCCAGGAGCAGGTCTCGAAGTTGGTGAAGGACCACGACTTCGGTGGGCTCAAGGACCTGCGGGACAGCGGCGGGCTGGACAAGGTGCAGCAGGCCTCCGCCGACCTGGGACGGGTCATGAAGCGGTTCTCTGACAAGGACAAGCTCGCGGACGTCGGCAGGAAGATGGGGCGCAACAGCAAGCCGCCCCTCCTCAATCCCAGCACCTTGATTCCGCCGAAGCAGTGGAACGGGCGTGACTGGTTGCATTGGAAGCAGCCCGGAAACTTCGCGTCCACGCTGCGCGCCAGGGCGCTGGCCAGTGGCGACGGGCGCTTCATGGCGTATGCGCTGGGGTGGACGGTCGCCTACGCCACGCTGGTGTGTGGCACGGGCTTCATGAACTCGCTGGTCGGCTCCAGCTACCGCAACCACTGGTGGCGCACGCGCTTCATCGGGAACTTCGTGGACGCCTGGGTCTGGGGCTCCTACGGCGCGAAGGCGTCCATGGCCCCCACCGACGTGCCCACCCCCGCGTACGCCGAGTGGCCGGGACTGTGTGATGCGCGGCTGCACGACCTGGTGGATTTCACCGGAGGGCTCGATGCGGAGGCGGTCGGCCGGAGCATCGTCGCGGAAGAGGCCCTTCCCCATGTGCTCCCTCAGGAGTTCACGGCCTTCTGGGTGGACGCCTGGACGGCGGCCTACCCCGGGCAGGAGGCACCGCTCTTCACCCGGGACCGGGTCCAGGTGGCCTACCTGCTGCTCTGGGTCCAGCTCTGGTTCCAGACCTCCGGTGACGTCGTCGGCTGCAACCCGCCCCCTCCGGCCGAGCCCCCGGATGCGTGCACGGACAAGACCCCGCCCACATGGGTGGACCCCACGCTCATCGATCCCCAGACAAACGCGCCCTTCAAGGCGCCCACGCCCAAGGCCAAGCATGATCCGGACGTGGGGGAGATCATCTCCGGCATCCTGCTGGCATTGGCGGGCGTCGCCTCGTTCTTCCTGGGAGGCGCGGGCTTCGGCATCGCGGCGCTCGCGGGCGGTATCGCGATGATCGTGGACGGGGAGATGAACCTGAACTGGGACGAGCTGGAGTGTCAGCTCCACTGGATCGCGGTCTACCTGTTCAACGGGCTGGATGCGCTGCACAAGCTGACGGTCTTCGCGGGCCTCCAGCCTCCGGCCCCCGCGGAGTTCGCGACCGCCACGCAGACCGTCCAGTTCGCGGACAACCTGCCCTTGTCGTATTTGAGCGCCGGGACCGTCTGCAAGGGCCGGGCAATGGAAGGACTGCACGTGCCGTGGTCGGGCGCGCTCAGCACGTGGAACACGTATCCGGACACGACCGCGCTGGAGACACCGCTGACGCCCCAGGGGTCCTTCGCGGGCTTGTGGCCCTCCGCCATCGTCGACGACGCGGGCGCGAACGCGGCCACGGATGACATCGGCCGGCCCACCCTGCCCTGGCCCGGGGGCATCCAGGGGTCCTTCGGTCCCGCGGTGCAGGCGAGCGTGAAACTGCTCCAGGGCCCGGGGCAGTTGCCGGACTGGAACCTGGACAATGACCGGGGACGCGCCTGGCTCACGTGGGAGCTGGCGAGTCCCTATGCCGACCCCGTACCCGCGAAGCCGGAAAGCTAGAGGTGGGCACCATGCGCTCCAGGGATGAACCCAGGCACGGACGGCAAGACAGACATCCACTGGAGCCGGTCCCCCAGGGCTGCTGGCTCGTCATCCCCTACAAGGACACGGACGAAGGCGCGCGGAGGGTCCCGGCGGGTGAGACCTTCTGGGAGTCCCCTTACATCTGGATGCGGGACATGAGCGGGCAGCGGGTGACGCAGGCCATCGCGGGCCAGCCGGTGCGTGTCTTTGTCCGGATCCGCAATCGCGGGACGCTGACGTCATTTCCGACACGCATCACCTTCGCGTATGTGGATGCTTCGCTGGGAATCGCCTGGAGCACACCCCGGGTGCTCGCGGAGGTGTGGAGGAACGTACCGCCGAACCAGTTGGGCCCAGGGGTGCTGGACGTGGAGTGCCCTGTGGCATGGACGCCCGGCCCCTACAGCACCCATGCCTGCCTGCTGGTGATGTGTGACGGCGTGTTGATGGACCGGCCGACGGTGCCATGGAGCGCGGGGTTCGACCGGCACGTGGCGCAGCACAACGTCACCATCGTCCCGGCGGCCCCGGGCTCGACGCTGAGCTTTCCGCTCCAGTTCGCGACGGTGCTGGCGGGCACTTCCACCGTGCGCTTCGCCGCGCAGGCCGCGTGGGTGGAGGCGAGGGATGCCGAACAGGTGCTGCGCTACGCACCGGGCCGTCGCGGTGTTCGCGGCACCCTGCTTGAGCCGGGCATCGTGAAGGAGAGCTTCCGCCCGGGCCGCATCGAAACCATCGGAGCGCTGGAGGACAGCCCGCTGGAGTACCGGGGCGAGGCCCACGGGGAGGCCGTGGGGTTCGTGGCGCTGGGGGAACCGCTGGAGTCGCGGCCGAGGGAACTTCAGCGCATGGACTTCGACCTCACCGTGCCTTTCGGAGAGGAAGCGCCGTTCCTGCTGGTCCGTCTGGCCCAGGTGGAGGACGGCATCGTGACGGGCGGCTACACGGGGGTGTTTGAGCTCCGGCCGTGAAGCGAGAGCACCGCGGCGCTCGTGGTGTCACGGGCTGCGTGGATGTCCTCCCGGGTCTTCAGCAGCTTCACGTAGTCGTCACTCACGGAATGGTCGCCCGTCTCCGCCGCGTGGACCACCAGCAGATCGCGAAGCACCCGGGCCCGCTCCAGCGGCAGGAGCGCGACCAGCAGCAGGTAGACGCCTCGGAAGCGCGGGTCCCCCAGGTGCTCCAGTTCGCGCTGGCTCTGCGTGGAGAGGAAGGTCTGCGCGATGAAGAACTCCTGGATCTTGTCATGGCGGAAGCGCCACTCCCGGTGGTCCCGACCCTCCGGCCCCCGCCACAGCCGCTTCAACACCATGCGCGAGCGCTCCATGGGAAGCAGCTCGCGGGAGAAGTCCTCTTCGTTGACGATCGTCCGGTCGGCCTTCCGCATCTGGTAGGCCTCTTCGGACAAGCGTCCCAGCGGGAACTCCGTGAGGTGCACCCCCGCGTAGTCCCGGGCCATCAGCGCGTACTGCTGCTGTCGCAGGTTGGAGAGGTCCGGGGACTGGCCATCCCCCAGCATCTGGGCCACCACCGTCAGGTCCATGGGATTGGACAGCACCTCCCGCAAGGAGCGACGCAACAGCTCCGAGTGCGCCGGTGACAGGAACTCCGCGACGAAGCGATGGCACCGCTCGATATACGCGGCACCGCGAACGCTCGCGGTGGCCTCCAGGAAGGACTCGCGGCCCACCAGGAACGCGGCGATGTCGGCGTCGGCCAGCGGCTGGAGGATCAGGACCCGCGCCGTCACAGGCGGTGTCCACTCCAGCCGCTGCGTGGAGAGCAGGATGTTCCCGTGGAAGTTGCCCTCCATGAACTGGACGATGCGCGCCCGCGTGTCCGCGGTCACCTCGTTGAGACCGTCGATGTAGATGTCGAGCGCGCCGCTGTAGATCAAACTCCGCAGGAAGCCGGCGTCCTTCGCGTGGCCCTCCAGCTTCGCCTGGATCGCCTCCAGCACGCCCGCACCGCAGCGCTCCGCGGTCAGGTAGACCGCCAGCCGCTTCGAGCGCGCCAGCAGCCGCCGCAGGAACATCGTCTTCCCCAGTCCCGAGGCGCCCTCCAGGATGATCTGCCGACGCAGCTGGGGGAGCGCATCGAGCAGCCGTTCGCGCTTCCCGGTGGCGGGCACGATGACCTCGGAGCGCTCGAAGTACGCACCCGGGTTCAGGTCTTCGATGCCCGCGTCGGCCGTGAGGTGGTGCGCGAAGGGAGAGAACAGGCGGCGGCGCAGCAGCGGCACCCAGGTCAACAGCAGGCCCACGTAGAAGAAGCCCATGATGTTTCTCACCCAGGGATTCCAGAAGAAGAGCGCCTGCACCCGGGGTGAGTAGGGATAGACGAAGACCAGCGCGATCCAGAACGCCAGATGGGACAGGAGCACCCACCGGGCGTTCATCAGCCAGCTCCAGGCCTGGTGTCCCGCGATGACCTGCTGAAGCGTGTCCGCCTGCACGGGGTGGTGCTGCGCCAGTGTCGCCCGAAGCGACTCGAGCAGTCGCAGCTCTTCAGCGCTGCTCCAGTGGCCCTGGTTGAGCCGCGCGACGGTCGCGATGCTGTCCGCGAGGGCGTCCAGGAGCAGCCGGTGCTTCGCGGCATGGGGCCAGAAGTCCCGGAAGGACTCCAACGTCGCCCGAGCCTCTTCCGGAGAGAGCTGCGTCGGTCTTTCGTCCGACCGCCGGACCGCCCAGCGCAGCACCCGCTCCAGGGTCGGGTCGCCGCCCCCGGCGACATGGGCGAAGGTCAGCCAGTCCACGGACTGGCCACGGTCCTCGAGGATGAGCGCGACGGCCGCGGCCATGCTCGGTGCGTCCAAAGGAGCGAGGCTCACGAGCGCAAGCACCGCGCTCACCTGGACGCCCTTCTCTGGATCCCTCAACAGCTCGGCGACAGGGAGCATCTGCGCCCGGGCCTTCATGTCACCCAGCGCCCCCAGCGCCGCTTCGCGGACATCCCTTTCCGGATCCTTCAGCGAATCAACGAGGCGCGGAGCCTGATCCAGGGCGCCCAGGTGGCCCAGCGCACCCGCCGCCATGGAGCGGACATCGGAGTCAGGATCGCTCAACAGCTCAGCGATGCGCGGGGCCTGCTCCACGGCGCCCATCATCCCCAGGGTCTTCACCGCGATGGACCGGACATCGGAGTCCGACTCCTTCAGCAGCAGCGCGATCCTCGGAGCCAGATCCCGAGCCCCTGTTCCAAGCGCGGCCGCAGCCGCGAGCCGGATGCTTTCGTTCGGCTCCTCCAGGAGCGCGATCAGCCGGGGAGCCTGCCCCGCCGTGCCCATCTCCCTCAGCGCCTGCACCGCGCTGTACCGGACCTCTCTTTCGGGAGATTCAAGCATCGCGGCGAGGAGCGGGGCCTGCTCCCGGGCCTTCATCTTTCCCAGTACCGTCGCCGCGAGGATTCGGACCCTGCTGTCAGGATCGTTGAGCAGTGAGGCAACCCGTGGGGCGTGCTCCCGTCCCCGCTCGCCCAGGGCTTCCAGCGCACGCGAGGCCATGTTCTGGACTTCCGTGTGGTCGTCCTTCAACAGCGAGATGAAGCGGGGGGCCTGCTCCGGAACCCCGATGGCCGCCAACGCATTCAGGGCCCCGACCCGGGCGCCTTCGTCCGAATCGCTCAGGAGCGAAACCAGACGCGGTATCTGATCCTCGGCGCCCATCGCCCCCAGCGCCATCGCCGCGCAGGACCGGACGAAGATCTCGGGGTCCTTCAGGAGTTCGACCAGCGCCGGAGCATGTTCCCTGCTCCTCACCGCCCCCAGGACGCTCGCCGCCGCGGCCCGGACGTTCTCCTCTGGATCCTTCAGCAACTCGACCAATCGGGGGGCCTGCTCCCGAGCCCCCACGCCCATGCCCATCAGGGCGCTCTCGGCCACGAGCTGGACCTCGATCTGCGGATCCCTCAACAGCGAGACGAACAGAGGTGCCTGCTCCCTGGCGACGCCCTTCATGGCCGCGAGGGCCTGCGCCGCCGCGAGCCGAAGCTCCTTGGGCTCTGACTGCGTCAACAACGCGGCGAGCTGGGAGGCCTGGTTCCTGGCGCCCGGCCCCATGGCCTCCAACCCCCGCACCGCCTTCATCCGAAGCTCGGGGTCCGGAGACTTCAGCAGCTCGCCGAGGCGTGAGGCCTGCTCCACATCCTTCTCCTCCTGTCCCAGGAACGCCGCCATCTTGAGGGCCGCGCTCTCGAAGAGCGGAACGCGCGAACCCAGCCATCGGATCAGGAGAGGGCTTCGTGCCAGGTCCCGGATGCGCGCATGCACCACGGGATCCCGTAAGCCCGTCTCGACATAGGCGTTGGTGATGATGGAGGCCACGACCGCCTCATTGGGATCCTCCAGGGCCGCCAGGATCCCGCCAACGGTGGCCGACGGCGCCTGGGCCGTGGACTCCGGCAGCTCCGCGAAGGGGTTGCCGTTGGAGGCATGACCCCGCGCTGGCAGCAGGGCCAGCGCCACGCAAAGAGCCATCAGGACGTACGCTGTTCTCGGCATCGCTCCCCCGGAAGGCCACGATTCAAGCAGATTTCAGGGGCGGACGACCCGGGACCGAGCGCGGCCTCCACGAGCAGGGCGGCCATGGGGCGGGCCCCGCGTCGCCGGGCTCGGGGCCATTTGAGCGGAAATCACCCGATGTCCAGGCTCCGCAGGTGATCACCGAAGCCTCCACGGGCCCGTGGCTCCCTGCGAGCGCTCGTCACCACCCGGGGACCGGCACTCCACGCGATGAGGGCTCCGGCACGTCGCAGGGCATGGACGAGCGCTACGTCCTCGTGGACCGGAAGGGGAAGAAAGCCGCCAGCGCGCAGATAGGCTCGCGCGCTCACGCCCAGGTTCGCCCCGTGAACGTGAGAGTGACCGTCGGCATCCATGTACGCCCTCTCATGGCGGTGGCGGACCCGGAGCGGGTGTGGAGACCAGTCCTCCACCTCGACCACGCCGCAGACGGCGTCCACGTCCAGGGCGAGCTGCGCCGCCAGCCAGGTGGAAGACACACGGCTGTCCGCGTCCGTATGGGCCAGCCACCAGGCGCCTTGCTCCAGCAACCACGCGCAGCCCTCCGCACGGGCCCGGCCCACGTTGCGCGCATCGATGCACAGGGCATGCGCCCCCCACCGTCGGGCCACCCGCGCCGTTCCGTCCGAACAGTCATCCAGCACCACCACGACCCGCACCTCTTCGCCCCCCAGCGACGGATGACGCGCGGCACGCTCCACGGACTCCAGGCACCCGTCGAGCAGGGCCTCTTCGTTGTGGGCGGGGATCACGACACCGATCATCGCAGGCGCTCCCGTCGAGCGACCGACGTCGCATCCGGCGACCACATCTCCAGCAGGAAGTCCTCTTCCTCCAACCGGGCCAGCCGGTGCAGCCCGCGTCCCTGGGCGAGCACCGCGTGGACCGCATCCCCGGTGAGCGGTGCCTCCGCGATGGGGTGGCGCCAATGACAGGCCACCAGCACGCCTCCGGGCGCGAGCGCCGCCACGGCCCGCTCGCGCACCTGCACGAGCGCCGCCACGTCCAGGTAGTAGCCGAATTCGCCCAGCACCAGCAGGTCGAACGTCCCGTCAGGCCAGGCTTCGGGCAGGAGCCGTTGCTCCACCGTCACGTGCTCGAACGGAGCCAGTCGCTCGCGGGCCATGCGCACTGCGGACGCACTGCCGTCACTCACCAGCAGGTCGTCACAGCGAGCGGCCAGCCCCGCGCTCAGTTCACCAATGGAGCACCCGGGTTCGAACGCGCGCGCATAGCGGGCATGCGGCAGGAGCGCGAGGGTGAGCGCGCGCTTGCGCTGCTCATACCAGCGCCGCCGGTACTCCCAGGGATCCTCGCTGACGGCGTACATCCGCTCGAAGTGCTCCATGGGCACGCTCATGTGAACACCACCTCGAAGGGCCGCAGCAGCCTTTCGAGCACATGGGCAGGCAGGATGGGCGCGGCGCCCGTGGAAAGGTCCGTCTCCAACTGGCTCACATAGGCGGCCGTGGCCCGGCGCTTGAGCGCGAGCGTGGACTCATCGAGGGGGATGCGCCGAGCACGGGACCAGGGCACGCGGGCATCACCGGGAGCCGCCCAGTGCCATGTCCAGATGGGGACCTCCACGAACCGCGCCTCTCGCGCCGCGCATGCCCACGCCGTCGCACGTCCCACGGCCTCGTGGTCCGGATGCCCGTCCAGGCGCCACGTGGCGAACACCACGTCTCCGGGTTCCAGCGCTTCGGCCACCAGCGTCGCGACGCGCTGCTCATTCGCCGCGATGGCGCCGTCGGGCACGCCCAGCCGGTCCACCCCGGTCAGGTCCATCCCGAGCCGATGCAGGGCCTCCCGGGTCTCCCGGGGGCGCGTCGCCGCGAGCCGCTCCACGGGCCAGGACGCGGAACCCGGATGGCTCGCCGTGCCATCCGTGACGGCGAGGATCCGCGCCTCCCGTCCCAGCCGTCCCAGGTGCGCGAGCAGGCCGCCCGTTCCCAGCACCTCGTCATCCGGATGGGGCGCGACGATGACGGCGCGCCGACCTTCGGGCACCAGCACGTCGGGGTCCAGCCAGGGCAATGACTCCAGTCCGGACCAGGACGCCCAGTCCCGCGCGGGCGTGCCCTCCCCGAAGATGTGTCGCGAAGTCACAGCGTCCATGCGCCCTCCCCCTCCCGCACCACATGCACCGCCAGGTCCGCCAGGTCCCGCTCCGCGTGGCTCTGGCGCAGGAACACCGGCAGGTCCGCCATCCGCCGGGCCACGCGCGCGTCCCGGCACAGGGGGCCCGCGCCCACCGCGCGCCCCGTGTGCAGCAACACCTGCTCCGCGGCCGCCTCCACGCCCGCGCGCACCCGGCGCGTCACGAGCTCCGCGTCCTCCCGGGGATGCGCGTCGATCCACGCCGCCGCTTCGCGCAGGAGCGCCCTGGCCCCCACGAGCGCCGTGTCCACCGCGCCCAGGTGCGCGCGGGCGTGGGGCTCCTCGCGTCGTTCGCAATGGGCCCGCAGCGTTTCGCCCACCGCCGCCGCCGCGCCATACCAGCACGCGGCGATGCCCGCGCCGCCCTGCCAGAACCCCGGCCGCGACAGGTAGGCCCCCGGGCCCCCCACGCACGTGCCCACGGCCCCCTCGAAGCGCACGTCCACGCTGGCACTGGAGGCCATCCCCACCGCGTGCCAGCCCTCGTCCGTGACGTGCACCGCGGACTGCTCCAGGGCCACCGCCACCAGGCGGGGCCGCTCCTGATCATCCCAGGCCGTGACCAGCGCATGGCTCAGGGACGCCGCGCCCGAACACCACGCCTTGAGGCCCCACAGCTCGCCTCGGCCTTCCGGACCCGCCCGGACCTGGAGCCGCGCCGTGGGGGGCTCGGCGGCCCAGACACCCCAACGGCTGCCTGCGGGCGGGGGCTCGGCTCCCAGCTCGGTCAGGATGGCCAGCGCATCGGTGTGGCCCTCGAACAGCTTGAGCAGGCCCAGGTCGAACGCCGCCACCTCCGCCAGGGCCCGCCACCGCGTCAACGTCCGGCCGTGGCCCGGCAGGGGCAGGCGAGCAAGTCCCCGGGTGATGAGTTGACGAAGGCCGCGCGAGGGCAGGTCCTCCACGGCGGCCCCGGGCTCGTCCGCCAGGGCCGCGAGGAGCGACTTCAGCTCCACCCTTCCGTCTCCGGAATCCATGAAGGTTCAAGGTAGAAACGAGGACCCCGGAGCGACAGTCCACGCCGGGAATGGCTCCGGATCCGTTCCCGAGCCTCGAAACCCGGAGGAACCCCATGTCCCAGCAGCGTCGTGCCGCGTGCGGTTGCGGTCAGCTCCACCTGATGATCAGCGGCGAACCCATCCGCGTCACGATGTGTCACTGCTTCGCGTGTCAGCAGCGCACCGGCAGCGTCTACGGCGTGCAGGCACGGTTCCGGCGCGAAGCTGTCACCATCGAAGGGCGCTCCACGACGTTCGTCCGCATCGGGGACGAGAGTGGAGAACCCACCACCCTCCACTTCTGTCCGGTGTGTGGCTCGACGGTCTACTGGCAGAACGCGAAGCAGCCCGACATCCTCGCGGTCGCCGTGGGCGCCTTCGCGGACCCTGCCTTCCCCCCGCCCCGCCTCTCCGTCTACGAGGCCCGCAGCCACCCCTGGGCCCTGCCCCGTCAACTCGACCTGGAGCACCTGGACTGACCCACCGCCGGACGGACATCCAGGCACGGAGGGCGCTTGAAGAGGAACCGGAACAGGCGAAAGACCCTCGCGCTGCTGGCGCACGACGGAAAGAAGGCCCTGCTCGTCGCGTTCGTTCGCGACCACGCCCTGCACCAACGTGGCGACCGCCGAGCTCCTCCTCAAGGGGATTCGCTGAATCCACCGGTCCTGTGGCAGGGTCCCGCTGAAACGCTCCCCCAGGATCCACGATGCCTGATTCCTACTCCGTGCTGGGCGTGCAGGATCCCGACGTCGGCGAGCGCGCCCGGCTGCTCTACACGCGTGACCACCCCCTGCGCAGCTGGATGACGGGAGCGCGTTTCGACCGGCCCCCGTCCGAACCCATCCGGCTCAAGCTGCGCGGCACCGACGAAGAAGGCTGGGTGCTGGGGGACTTGTGGCTAACGCCCATCACGGTGATGTCCAGGCGCCTGCACCAGGCCCTGCTGCGGGCCGGCGTGGACAACCTCGACACCTATGCCGTGGAGCTGACCGACCCGGAGACCGGCACGGCCTACCCGGACTTCGTCGCCTTCAACCTCGTCGGCAAGGTCGCGGCGGCCGATGCGGGCAGGACCCGGTTCGCACCGGGCACGAAGGAGCGAACCGTCTCCGCCGACATCGACTCGCTGGCCATCGACCCGGCCAGGACGCACGGCGCCCGGATGTTCCGCCTGGCCGAGTCGGTGAACGCCATCCTGGTGCATGAGGCGGTGAAGGAAGCCATCGAGTCCGCCGGCATCTCGACGCTCACCTTCCTCACCCCCGAGGACTGGACGGGCTGAACCCTACCCGTGCGTCACCGGCCGGGACCCGTCATGGACCGGAGGTGTCTCGTCGCCACCCTTGCCCCGGCTCAGCCGTTTGCCCAGCCGCGTCTTGAGGCGGTCCGCCACCACGTAGAAGGCGGGCACCACGAGCAGGCTCAGCACCGTGGACACCGACAGGCCGCCCAGCACCGCGATGGACATGGGCGCGCGCGTCTCACTGCCCGCGCCCAGCGCGAGCGCCGCGGGCACCGCCGACATCATCGTCGCCGTGGACGTCATCAGGATGGGCCGCAGGCGCACCGGTCCCGCGCGCAACATGGCCTGCATCGCGTCCAGGCCCTGCTCGCGCTGCTGGAGCGCGTAGTCCACCAGGATGATGGAGTTCTTCTTCACGATGCCCATGAGCAGCAGCAGGCCGATCATGCTGAAGATGTTCAGCGTGTTGCCCGTGGCCAGCAGCGCGAACGAAGCGCCCGCCACCGACAGCGGCAGGATGGTCAGCACCGTCACCGGGTGCAGGAACGAATTGAACTGCGCGCCCAGCACCATGTACGCGACGGCGATGCCCAGGAAGAGCGCGAAGATGAGGCTGCTCATCGAGTCGCGGAACGCCACGCTCGCGCCGCCCGCCACCACGCGGATGCCCCCGGGCAGGTTCTTGCCCAGAACCGCAGGCGCACGTCGATGCGCCGCCCACCGCTGCTGTACTTGCCCACGCGCACGCCACCCACCAGCGCGTTCACCGTGGAGGCCACCGCCTGGATGGGCACCCCCACGTCCGCCGCGCGACCCCGATCCGGGGTGATGCGCAGCTCCGGCTGGCCCAGTTGGTAGTCCGTGTCCAGGTCCACCACCTTGCCGGACGCCGTGAGCTGATCCCGCAGCGACTGGCTGGCCTCCACCAGCTTGTCCCAGTCCGAGCCACGCACGCTGAACTCCACCGGGAAGCCGCGCTGCGCGGTGAAGCCCGCCTGGGACAGGTCCTGCACCACCGCGCGCAGGCCCGGGTAGCTGTTCAGCTCCTTGCGCAGCACCTGCGCGAACTCCGCCTGCGACATGCGCTGGTCGCGCGGCAGCAGGGTCAGGTTCATGTTGCCCGCGTTCACGCTGCCGCCACCGCCACCGCCGCCCACCACCGAGAACACGCGCGTCACCTCCGGCCGGCTGGCGACGAAGTCCTCCGCCCGCTTGAACAGGCGGTTGGTCTCCTCCAGGCTGCTGCCTACCGCCGTCTGCAGGCGCACCGACATGCGGCCCTGGTCCTGCGACGGCACGAACTCGCCGGGCAGCGCCTTGAACGCGAACGCGCTCAACACCAGCATCGCCACGGCCACCAGCAGCACCCGGTACGGCCGCACCAGCCCCCAGGCCAGCACGCGCGCATACAGGTTCTCCAGCTTCGTGAAGGCCTTGTCCACCACCACGCCCACCCGGCTGCGGTGCTCACGTGACGTCTTGAGCAGCTGCGCGCACCGCGCGGGCGCCAGGGTGATGGCCTCCACGTAGGACAGGAGCACCGCCACGCACAGCGTGACGCCGAACTGGAGGAAGAACCGGCCGATGATGCCCTTCATGAACACGACGGGCAGGAAGATGGCCACCACCGCCAGCGTCGCCGCCAGCGCCGCGAAGGTGATCTCCGCGGTGCCCTCGCGCGCGGCGCGCACCCGGTCCTTGCCCTCCTCCGCGTGCCGGAAGATGTTCTCCAGCACCATGATGGCGTCGTCCACCACGATGCCCACCGCCAGCGCCAGGCCCAAGAGCGTGAACGTGTTGAGCGTGAAGCCCAGGAAGTAGATGACCGCCACCGTGCCCAACAGCGACATGGGGATGGCCAGCACGACGTTGAGCGTGCTCGACAGCGAGCCCAGGAACACCCAGCACACGAACGCGGTGAGGATGCACGCGAGCAGCAGCTCGAACTCGATCTCGTGCACGCTCTCCTCGATGAACTGCGTCGAGTCGAAGTTGATGCTCGCGCTCATGCCCTCCGGCAGGTCCTTCTGGAGCTCCGCCAGCACCTGGCGCACCTCCTGGGCCACGGCCACCGCGTTGGCGCCGCGCTGCTTCTTGATGCCCAGGGCCTGCGCGGGCTCGCCGTTGACGCGCGCCAGCCGCCGCTCGTCCTCGAAGCCGTCCTCCACGATGGCCACGTCGTGCAGGTACACCGCGCGGCCGCCCTCCTCGCGCACCACCACGTCGCGCAGCGTCTCCAGGTCCAACGCCTCGCCCATGAAGCGCACGTTGACCTCGCGGCCCTGCGTCTCGATGCGGCCGGCGGGCAGCTCCACGTGCTCGCGCTGGAGCGCGGCGATGAGGTCCGTGACGGTGAGCCCATGCGCGTCCAGCTTCTGCGCGTCCACCCAGATGCGCACGTTGCGCTCCAGGAGGCCGCCCAGTTGCACCTCGCCCACGCCGGGCACCGTCTGCAGGCGCTCCTTCACGCGGTAGCGGGCGAAGTCGCTCACCACCTGCTGGGAGAAGGGCCCGGACACGCCCAGCCACATGATGGGCTGGTCCTCCGGGTTGGACTTGGAGACGACGGGCGGATCGATGTCCAGCGGCAGCCGGCGCTGGGCCTGGCTCACCTTCGTCTGCACGTCCTGGAGCGCCAGGTCCACGTTGCGCGACAGATCCAACTCCACCGTGATGTTGGCGCTGCCCTGGCGCGCCGACGAGGTGATGCTCTTGACGCCCTCCACCTGCGTCACGGCCTCCTCGATGAACTCGACGACGTCCGTCTCCACCGCCTCCGGGTTGGCGCCCTCCCACGTCACGGAGATGTTGATGGTGGGGAAGTCGACGTCCGGGAACTGGCTGATGCCGATGCGCTGCGCCGCCACCAGTCCGAAGATGATCGTGGCCGCCATGATCATCCAGGCGAACACGGGCTTCTTGATGCAGACGTCGGTGATGCTCATGGCCGCCCCTCCGTGCCCGTCGCCGTGTCCGTGCGGGCCTCGGGCGCGGGCTGCTCGCCGGTGACCTTCGGCTTGGGGCTCTCCGACACGCGCACGGCGACGCCGTCACGCAGGGCCTCCGCGCCGCGCACCACCAGCGACTCGCCGGGCTTCAGCCCCTCCTTCACCTCCACGCGTCCGTCCGACGTGCGCAGGCCCAGCTCCAGGATGCGCTCGCGCGCCTTGTTGTCCGTCACCACGAACGCGAGGAAGCCGCGCTCGCTGGGGCGGATGGCCGTCTGCGGAATCACCGGGCTGCCCCCGCGCGTCTCCACCGGCACGCTCACCGTGGCGAACGCGCCGGGCCGCAGCTTCTGGGCCGCCTCCCCCGTCACCTCCGCCGTCACCGCCACCATGCGGCTCTGGTCGTCCGCGCTCGCGGACACGTAGGTGATCTTCGCCGTGTACGTCCCACCATCCGAGCGCACCGTGAACTTCGCGGGCATGCCCGGGGTGATGCGCGTCACATCCGCGGCGGGCACGTTGAAGCGCAAGAGCAGCGGCTCGCGCCGCAGCAGCGTGGCCAGCACCACGCCCGGCTGCACGTACTGGCCGGTCTGCACCGTGCGCGTCTGGAGGACGCCGTCCATGGGCGCGCGCACGTACGCGTCGCGCTGGTTCAGCTGCGCCTGGTCCAACATCGCCTTCGCGGAGGCCACGTCCGCCTGGGCGGTGGCGGCGCGCGCCTGGAACGTCTCCAGTTGTTCCGCGGGCAGCAGGCCCGGGCTCTGCGCGTTGACCTCCGCGCGGCGCTGGGCGCCGGCCTTCGCCTCCACCAGCGAGGCCTGGGCCTTCTGCAACACGGCCTCCGCGGAGCGCACGGCGATGGCGTAGCGCGCGGGTTCGATCTCCGCGAGCGTGTCGCCCTTCTTCACCACCTGGCCTTCGCTGAAGTTCACCTTCTCCAGCGCGCCCGGCACGCGCGCGGTGATCTGCACGCGCTCGAAGGCCTCCACCGCGCCCACGGCGCTGACGGCGTACTCCACGTCGCGCGTCTCCACCGGCGCGACCTCCACGGGGAACTGGATGGGGCCCCGGCCGGACACCCCCCCCTTGCCGCCCTTGCCGCCTCCCGAGGCCGCCGCGTCTTCCTTCTTGCAACCCGGGGCCAGGGACAGCACGGCCAGGGACAGGGCCAGCACTCCAGTGCGTCGCATTGCCTTCACGGTTCCTTCCCCAATGGATTGAGTCCGACAGCGGCCCGCAGGCCCAGCAGCGCCACGCCCAGCCCGTAGCGATTCCGGGCCAGCGCGACCTCCGCCTCGAAGAGACTGAGTGATGCGTCCGCCACGGTGAGCGCGGTGGACAGGCCTTGACGGTACAGGATGCCCGTCTCGGTGGCGTTCTTGCGCGCCGCGCGGGCGGCCTGCTCCGTCTGCGCGAGCGCGGCGCGGGCTGTCTCCAGATTCACCCGCGCCTGTTCGATGTCCACCGACACCCGCCGCGTGGACGCCTGCGTGTTCAGCGCCGCCGCGTTGGCGTTGGCCACGCGCTCGCGGCGCTCGGCGTAGCGCGTGCCGCCATCGAAGAGGTTCCAGGTGAGGTCCACCGCGAGGAAACCATCGCCGACGTTGCCGTTGAGGCCCGCCTCGTTGGTGAGGCGGTACTGCGCGGTCGCTCCCAGCGTGGGCAACAGGCGGGCCAGGGGCTCCTTCGCGCTCTCACGCAGCGAGCGCACCCGCAGGTTCGCCGCGAGGATGTCCGGCCGTCGGTCCGTCGCGCCCTGCGTGAGCACGTCCAGCGCGGGGGCGGGCCGCGCGGCGTCCGCGAGCAGCGGCTCCGGCGGGGCAAGCTCTCCCTGGACGGGTTCGACGAGCAGGAAGCCCAGCTCCAGGCGGCTCGTCTCCGCGGTGCCCAGCGCCGCGGCGAGGTTGGCCTCCGCGGTCGCGACCTCCAGCTCCGCGCGGGTGACGTCGTTGGTGCTGGCGAGCCCCGCAGTGGCCCGGGCCTGCGCGTCCGCGAGCCCCTGACGCGCATAGGCGAGGCGCTGTTCGGCCGCCTGATACACCTGCTGGTTGGCCAGGGTGACGAGGAAGGCGTTGGCGGCGGAGAAGGAGACCTGCCGGCGCGACTCCACCGCGTCCAACTGCGCCGCCTCGCTCTCCAGCTTCGCGGCCCGGTAGAGCGGAATGCCGCGCGCGTCGAAGAGGGCCACCCGCCCGGTGAAGTTGGCGCCCAGGGCGTTGAACTGCTGGAGGACGACCGTCTGCCCACCGACCTCACGCGTGGACTCACGCAGGCGGCGCGTGTAGGTGCCGGAGGCGGTGAGGCTGGGCAGGAAGAAGGCCCGGGCGCGGGCGACGCGGGCCCCGGCGGCCTCGGCGAGTTGCCCCGCGGAGAGTACGGCCTCGTTGCGCTCCGACGCGAGCGCCACGGCGCGCTCCAGCGTCAGCGGGGTCGCGCTGGCATCCGGGGTCTGCGGCTTGGGGAAGGCGCTGGCGGGGGCCTCGGCGGCGGGGCCCGGGGACGCGGCGGCGGGCTCCGGTGTCTGCTGGGCGGACGCGTCCGGGGCGAGCACGGACAGGCAGGCTCCCAGGGGCGCGGCGAGGAGGGCACGGCGGACGGTGGGCATAAGGCGTGCGGTGGTGCGGGGCGGAGTCGGAGGGTCAGCGGGCCCTATACACGGAAGGCGTCGGCGGGGGTGTGACAGCGCGAATCCAGGGAAGGCTTCCGGGTTCAAATGCCGACGGTGGCACCCACCCCGGCCGCGACGCGGGGTGCGCCCCTGAATGTCTGTCCCCTGCTTTTATTCCGAATCGGTTCACGCGGTGTCGGGTGCAGGGAGGGCTCCGGCCATGAAGGCGGACCCGGTAGCCATAGCCCCGCGCCCTGACACCTGAAGGCCGTTGCCGACGAACCGGCGCGAAATCTCGACGAACCGTTCTCCCGCGAGCCCGAGCCGTCACCCGAGCCGCCGTCCAAGCCGTCAGGGACGGCGCACGCCCGCAGCGTTCGCCAGCAGCAGCTCCCGCACCCGGGCCGCGCGTTCACGGGCCACGGGGACCCGCAGGGGCGGCACGCTCGCCGCACGCGAACCGATGAGCAGCGCGGTCTCCCCATCGCCGCGTTCAATCTGTCGCACGAGCGCCAGGTTCACCAGCCAGTTGCGGTGCACGCGGACGATGGACTCTCCAAACGTGGCTTCGATGGAGGACAGTGGAAGGTCGAAGTCGAACCTCCCCTCGACGGCGTGCACGTACGTCAGCCGGTCATCGGCCTCGAACGCGAACACGGAGTCCAGCTCGATGAAGACCAGGGAGCGATGCTGGCGGGCGACGATGCGCGAGATGGGAGGGACCACCGTCCCCCCACCGGGCTTGCGCTGCTCGCGAAGGCGGCGGACGCAGGACGCGACGCGCTCCCGCGTGAACGGCTTGTGGAGGTAGTCCAGCACGCCCAGCTCGAACGCCTCCAGCGCATGCTGCTTGTGCGCCGTGGCGAGCACCACCGCCGGACCCTGACGGCCCAGCGAGCGCACCAGGTCGATGCCGTCCTCGTTGCCAGGGCTGCCCACCAACTGCACGTCCACGAACATGACGTCGAACCCGGGCGAGCCCGCGAGCGCCTCCCGGGCCGCCCGTGCGGTGGCCACCGCGACGACATCGACGGCCCCCGTGTCGCTCAAGAGTTCCGCCAGGTAGTCCCGGGCGGGCGGCTCATCATCGAGAATGAGCGCGCGGAGGTTCATGTCCGCAGCTCGGGAATCTCCACGAGCACGTGGACGCCCTGGGCCGACGAATCGACGGTCAGCCGTGAGTTGGGAAGGTGCAGCTTGAGCCGGCGACGGACGATGTCGAGCCCCTTCGCCCCGGGGCGCACCTGATCCGGCAGCAGGCCCGGGCCGTTGTCGTCGATGGAGCAGACCACGTAGTCCTCCCCCGTCCTGTGGACGCGGGTGCTGCGCACCGTGACGCGGCCGTCACCATCGCGGCGCAGCGCGCCGTGCTTGACCGCGTTCTCGAGCAGCGGCTGGAGCAGCAGTCGCGGCAGCTTGAAGGACCGCGTCGTCTCATCGATGTTCCACTCGAAGGACAGCACGCCGCGGTGCCGCGCCTCCAGGATCTCCGCGTAGCGCTTGAGCCAGTGGACTTCGCGGTCGAGCGTCTGCCACTCGTCCTCGTGCTCGGAGATGTCGTCGAACAGCTCGCCCAGGCACGCGAGCAACCGGCGCGCCTCATCGGGGTCCTTGGTGACGAGCCCCGCGATGGTGTTGAACGTGTTGAGCAGGAAGTGGGGCTCCAGGCTCGCGCGCAGTTGGGCAATCTCTGACTGTCGGCGCAGCTCGCTCGCCTCGGCGCGGCGGCGCTCCGCGTCGGCGGCCAGGATGGGATACACGAACGCGAGCATCCACAGCGCCAGGTCGCGAAAGAAGCCCAGCAGGTAGCGCAGCGTCACGGTCAGGTAGTCCGGCTGACGGCCGAGCGTGAGGTTCAGGTGCGGCGCGCGAGGGTGGATGACCCCCACGGCCAGGCAACTGAAGAGCACCGTGAGCCCCACCCCGACGCCGGTGCCGATCAGCAGGGCCTGCTTGTGGGTTCCGCCGCGTCGCAGGCTGATCTCGAAGGCGAGCGTGAGGATGGCGAAGTCCACCGCCAGGAACACCACGTCGAGCACGAGCCCGTTGTTGTTGGTTTCGACCGACGTGGCGCGCACCGCCCCCTTGAGGAGGATGAACGCGGCGACGATCAGCAGGCCGACAACCAGGCGGCGTGACATGGGGGGAGTCCTGCTTTCAGGAAGGGCCGTCAACCTACTACGTGAGCGACGTCCGGCACCTTGATCCGGTGCTGGGGGCGGTCGAGGAGCGGGCAGGCACGCCCAGGGGCGCGGGGCGCCCGGATGTAGGTTCGAGCCAAGGATCTTGCTCAACCGCCTTGCCCGGGTCCGCAGCGCGCCCGAGAATGCCCGTCCCATGCGTTTATTCCTGATGGCAGTGGCGGTATGCGGCGTGATGGTCGCGGGTTGCAAGAAGGACGAACTGAAGGCCGGGGCGTTGAACGTCCGCGTCAGTCACAGCACCTTCACGAAGGGCTGCATCATCGTCACCGTGAAGGACGCGACGGACGCGTCACGCACCGCCAGCACCCAGGTGGAGCTGACGCCCGACTCGCCCAACCCGGTGCAGATCGCCGTCTTCCGCCAGGAGGGCTGGGGAACCCAATTGGACGTGCAGGCCGAGGCCCGCGAGGTGTCCTGCATGGGCGCGCAGTTGAACACGGTGGACTCGACGTCAGCACAGGTCCCCGAGAAGGGCTCGCTGGACGTGCCCCTCGCCATCGACGCGGTCGACACGGATGGCGACGGCTACGTGCAGAAGTCGCAGGGTGGCACCGACTGCAACGACGCGTTGATCGCGGTGAATCCTGCCGCCACGGAGACCTGCGATGGCGTGGACACCAACTGCATCGACGGAGAGTCGGACGCGATCGACAAGAAGACCTGGTACGTGGACGCGGACTCGGACGGGTATGGAAACACCGAGGTGAAGTCCTGCACCCAGCCGTCCGGTACGGTCGCGCTCGGCGGTGACTGCAACGATACGGAGGGCAGCATCCGCCCCGGCCAGTCGGAGCTGCGTTGCGACAACAAGGACGACAACTGCAATTCCCAGATCGACGAAGTCTACAATGTCAATCAGGCCTGCTCGGACACGCTTGCCTGCGCGGGAACGTACTCCTGTAACGCAGCGCAGTCCGGCACGAACTGCATCCGGACCGAGGCCCCCCAGGAGTGGTTCGTAGACGAGGACGAGGACGGCGCCAAAGGCAAGAGCGTCGGCCTGCACTGTGGACCGCCACAAGCGGGTGCCGTGACCCCGTCACAGGATTGCGACGAAAGCTCCGTTTTCGTGAAGCAGGGCTTGCCAGACGTCTGCGACCGCCTGGACAACGACTGCTCTACGGTCGTGGACGACAACAACGTCTGCGGCTCCGCAGCATGGACTCCGTACACGAACGTCGGCACCAGCAACGAGTTGAATGCGCTCTCTATCTACGGCCAGCCCTCGAAGGCATGGGTTGCTGGAAACAAGGCGCTGTTCCACGTGGACGGAGCGACCATCACCCAGGCCACAGGGGGCTCGACGGATTGCGACCACGACTGGAAGACCGTGTGGGCCGGTAGTCTGGGACGCGCCTTTGTCGCGGGTTCGGATGGAAAGCTGGGCACCCTTGTTCTCGGCCAGAACTGCTACACCACAGCCATTCCCAGTCCAACGGGGAAAACCATCACCAGCATTGTTGGCATCGAGTCTGATATCGACCGGCCCTTGGTCTACGCAGTGGTGAGCGATGGTCGGATTTTCCGTTGGACCCCTCCGTACGGTTCGGATCCGCAGAAGCTGGAGCTGCTCACCACGCTCCCTGCCAATCTGCGTGCAATCCACGCTTCGGACGGGGATCTGAACACACTGTTGACCGTCGGGGTCTCAACCATTGACGCCAAGGTACGCGCCTTCAAATATCTCCCCGGCACCGATACATGGAACCCCGAGGAAATGGATGCGTCCATCCAAGGTTTCATTCGAGGCCTGCATGTCCTCAGCAGTCGTTTCGCCTATGCGGTTGGCGACAATGGACAGGTGCATGAACGTGATTCGACGGGTTGGCACGCATTGCAGCCGATTCCGCAAGTAGGCGGCCCAGTGAATGCTCTCGATGTCGTGGCCTACAGCAGGAAAGCCATCTACGCAGTGACTTCGGAGGGCAACGTCGCCTTCTACAATGGGAGCGCCTGGACAACTGCCTATTCAGGCACCAGCTCCAACGCGATGAGATGCATTGATGGACCTCGTCCCACCCGGATTGCGGCTGTTGGGCTGCAAGGAACCGTCTTGAATTGGTCCACCGAACCTTGAGGTCCTCCGGCGTTCAGCACCGCCCCCCTTGAGGTAGGAATGGAACTGCGCGCCGAAAGCTTCACCCTCCAGCACGGTCCCCGCACCGTGCTGGAGTCCCTCGACGCGCTGTTTCCACCGGGCACCCGGGCCCTGGTGCTGGGCCGCTCCGGTTCGGGCAAGACGACGCTCCTGAAGGCCCTCGCGGGGCTGCTCCTGCCTTCCTCCGGCAAGGTCACCTGGGACGGGCAGGATGTCGCGAAGCTCACGGCCCCGGAGCGCCGCAAGCAGCAGGCGGCGTTCGGGTTCGTCTTCCAGACGGACGCCCTCTTCGACTCGCTCACCGTGCGGCAGAACGTGATGCAGCCGCTCCTGCGTCGCCACGTCCCGGAGCCCGAGGCCCGCGAGCGCACGGACTCAGTGCTCCAGTCCGTGGGCCTGACGGACGCGGCGGACACCCTGCCCGAACGGCTCTCCGGAGGCATGAAGAAGCGCGCGGGGCTCGCGAGGGCCCTGGCGGCGAGGCCGGCGGTACTCCTCGCGGATGATCCATTCGCGGGCCTGGACCCGGGCACGGCGAGGCAGGTGGCCCGGGTGCTGCTGGACGTGGCGGGCACGGGAACGCTGCTCGTGGCCGCGCCGGAAGCGCCCCTGGACCTCCCCCTGCCCCGCTGGCTGTACCTGAAGGGAGGCCGACTGGTGCACGATGGGCCCCCGGCGCCGGAGCTCGAGCGGACGCCGGACGAGGCCCTCGCATGACCCTTCCGTGGCCCCACCCGTGAGCAGCGCTGGCCTGGCGTGGCTGGGGCGCTCGGCGCTCGGCGCCGTGGAAGGCGTGGGCGCGCTGGCGCTGGTCGCGGGGCGCACGGCCTGGGCCCTTCGCAGGCTGGAGCGGCGCGAGCTGGCGCGAGGCCTGGTGCAGTTCGGCTACGGCTCCCTGCCCCTGGCGCTGGCGACGGCGGCGCTGGCGGGCGTCATCGTGGTGGTGCAGGCAGGGCTCTACATCCAGCGGTTCGGCGCGAGGGCCTTCCTGGGGTGGGCCTCGGGGTACGGCGTGCTGTGGGAGTTCGGCCCGCTGCTGCTGGGGCTGATCATGTCGGCGCGCATCGGGGCCCGGAACGCGGCGGAGTTGGCCACGCTGAAGGTGGGCGGGCAGATCGAAGGCCTGCGCGGCATCGGGTTGGATCCGTTCGCGCTGCTGGTGGCGCCCCGGGTGGTGGCGATGGAGGTGAGCATGCTGGCGCTGAGCACGTTCACGTTCCTGGTGGCCATCCTCTGCGAGGCGGTGGCGGCGAAGCTCACGCTGAACCTGCCCCTGCGGGTGTTCTTCGGGACGTTCGCGGACATGCTGGGCCCCTTCGACATCGTGGGGGGCGTGGTGAAGACAGGCGCCTTCGGGCTGGCGATCTCCCTGGTGTCCACGGCGGTGGGGCTCCGGGCGAAGGGCGGAGCCCGGGCCGTGGGTGAGGCGGCGGCGAGCGCGGTGGTGCTGGGGTGCGCGGCCATCTTCCTGTTGGACTTCCTGCTGACGACGCTGCTGTCGCGGTGGTCGACATGAAGCGCGTGCTGTCGTTCTTCGGAGCGCCGGTGGTGATGCTGGCGCGCACGGTGCGGGCAGGCCTCCGGGAGGGCGTGCCCCTGCGTGAGACGCTGGCGCAGGTGCACGAATTGGGCGGGCGCAGCGTGTGGCTGGTGATGTCGGGCATGGCCTTCTTCGGGGCGGTGCTGGTGACGATCGCCAACGCGCAGGCGAAGAAGCTCATCGGCAATGTGGCGGTGCTGGGACCGGCGTACTTCGAGATGCTGGTGCGGGAGCTGGGCCCGGCGGTGTCGGCCCTGCTGACGGCGGCGCGGGCCGGCGCGAGCCACTCCGCGGAGCTGTCCACGATGAGCGTGAACGAGCAGGTGGAGGCGCTGGAGATGTCAGCGGGGGATCCGTACGCGGACCTCGTGGCGCCCCGGGTGCTGGCGGGGGTGGTGGGAGTTCCGCTGTTGAGCGTGCTGGGGACGGTGGCGGCGACGCTGTCGGCGGTGGTCGTGGCGAGTCTGGCATTCGACATCGACGGCCGGGCGTTCATGGACGCCCGGTACGTGGACGGGTGGGATCTGCTGGTGGCGGCGCTGAAGGCGGTGGGCTGCGGGCTCTACATCCCGCTGGCGGCGGCGGTGGCGGGGCTCAAGGCCCGGGGTGGCGCGGAGGCAGTGGGTGAAGCCACCACGGCCGGCGTGGTGGCGGCGAGTCTGGGGTGTCTGTTGATTGACCTGGCGGTGTCGCTTGCGTTCCAGTTCGTGCGCCTGTGAATGACTCCGGTCCGGACACGCTGGTCTTCGACGACGTGGCCATCGCCTTCGAGCAGGGCCGCCGCGTGTTGGACGGCCTGAGCGCGCGGGTGTCCACGCGGGAGCTGACGTTCATCGCGGGGGCGAGCGGTTCCGGCAAGAGCGTGCTGTGCCGCCTGGCGGTGGGGCTGCTCAGGCCCGTGGCGGGGGCGGTGACGTTGTTCGGGGAGCGGGTGGACACACAGGCGGAGCGGACGTTGGTGGCCGTGCGCCGTCGGGCGCCATACCTGGTGCAGGGACCGGCGCTGCTGGACTGGAGGACGCTGCGGGAGAACGTGCGCCTCGCGGATCCGAAGGCCCCGGAGGACGCGGTGGAGTCCGCGCTGGAGCAGGTGGGATTGAAGGAATGGGCGGACCGGCTGCCCCCGGAGCTGGGGCCGGGGGCGAAGAAGCGGGCGGCCATCGCGAGGGCGCTGGTGCTCAAACCGCGCTACCTGCTCCTGGACGAGCCGACGACGGGGCTGGACCGGCGGGCGGCGACGCAGGTGGAGGCGGTGCTGGCGTCGCTGAAGGAACAGGGATTGGGGGCACTGGTGGTGTCGCACGACTACCGGCAGTTGAGGGAGATCGCGGACCGGGTGTTGGTGGTGGCGAAGGGGCGCTGTGCGTACCTGGGAACGCCGGAGGGCTTCCTGGAGTCCCCTGTCCCGGAGCTGCGGACCTTGACGGCGCCGTTCATGGAGGGCGTGACGGATGGATGAGCAACGGCTGGAGTTGAAGGTGGGAGCGCTGGTGCTCGCGACAGTGGTCGGCGTGTTGGTGTTGCTGTGGTTGATGGGGGAGCTGACGCTGGGACGGGGCTCGAAGCTGGAGGTGGACTTCGCGCACACGGGCAACGTGGTGCAGGGCGCCCCGGTGAAGCTGGGCGGCGTGCAGGTGGGAAAGGTGGATGCGATCCATCTCTTGCCGACACGGAGGGATGGAAAGGGAATCCCCCTGCCCGTCCGCATGGACCTGTCGGTGGAGGCCCCGGCCCGGGGAGCGCTGCGCAGGGACGCCCGGGTGACGGTGGGCACGGTGGGCCTGCTGGGGGAGCCGTATCTGGAATTGAATCCAGGCAACGCGGACGCGCCGCTGCCTGAGACCGAAGCCCTGCGAGGCGTGGATGCGCCGCGCCTGGATCTGCTGTCGGAGCAACTGTCGAAGTTCGTGACGCTGTTGTCGGAGATGTTGGAGAAGGATCCGGAGGCGGTGACGGGGCTGGCGGCGAACGTGTCACGGCTGGCGAAGACGCTGGACGAGGTCCTGACGGAGAACAAGGGCGACGTGAAGGTGCTGGCGACGGAACTGGCGGCGGCGTCCAGGGACCTGCGTCAATTGTCACAACTGGCGAAGGAGTCGCTCCAGCCCGGAGGCAAGGGGGCGCGTCTCCTGGATGACGCGTCGGCCGTGGCGGCGTTGATGCGAAAGGACCTGCCCGGCCTGACGAAGTCCGCCGGAACGACCCTGGAGGGACTGGCGGCGGTGACAGGCCCGCTGACGGCCGAGGACGGGCAGCAGGTGAAGGTGGCCATCCAGCGGTTCACGGCGGCCGCGGGCCAACTGGAACAGATCGCCGCCAAGGCGGACCGCGTCCTGGGACGGCTGGACGCGGGAGAAGGCACGGGGGGCGCCCTGCTCAAGGATCCGGCGCTCTACGACGAACTGCGCACCCTGGTCACGGATCTGCGCAAGCATCCGTGGAAGGTCCTCTGGAAGGACTGACAGGAACGCCGAGAAAGTCAGTCCTCCATCCGCCACGCATCCAGGGGTTCTGCTGGAGGCGTGTCACAGCGGGCGATTGACGGAATGGCCGGAAGATTGTCAGGCGTCTTCAGCCTCGCACGCTCGGCGAGCACGACCAGCGCGAGACCCTCGACGCTGATCTTCGCCTCGGTCGCCCATGTTTCCTGGGACAGGCGCCCCCTTTCTCGCAGCATGACGTACCTGCGAGACTCCGCCGACAGGAAGTCTTGCAGCGCGGACTGGAAGTCCTTCTCATCCCGTTCGAGCAGGGCCTGACAGACCCGCAGCCGGGGCTCATCGGATCCCTGGAGCACCGTCTCGAAGCGGGTCAGACAGGCCCGCGCTTCCTCTTCGGACTGGTTCAGGACGCAATGGTCCATGAGGAACCGGACATAGAGGAAGTCCTCTTCGTATTCGATCTCGACCCTTCGCTCCCGAGGAGACCGGAGGGACATTTCGCGTGCGGACTCCCAATCCAATGCAGCCAGGGCATCGAAGAACGGGACCGCACGGCTGAGCGCGACAGGCCAGGGGTTGTCTGTTTGCCTCGCGAGCGCCAGGAAGGCCCGGCCACTGCGGCAAAGGTGCGCCTGCAATCTGCTCGGATCGCATAACAAGAGAAGCCATCCAATGCCCATCAGCCGATGGTTTCGACAAAAGGCCAGAAGGTCCTGCGGGCTCCCCTCGCCCTGGGTCAGTCGGTTGAGCAGCGCCTGATTGGCCTCGCTGGCATTGCTGACGTAGGTGGGCAGGAACTTGTTGCTCACGTCCGACCTCCGGGTTCCTGGATGTGGATGGCACCGACATCGCCATGCTCCGCGCTCGACAGCACCAGCGCGTGTACACCCGTGGCGTACTTCCGTGCAAAGGAACGGGCCACCATGCAGACCCCCAACGCGCCACTGGCCGCCCCCACGTCCCCCACCGAGGTGCATGGCAACCGCAGCCGCCACCGCCCTTCCTGTCGCCCTTGAAGTCGAGCCCACAGCGTCCCCCAGGCCCGGGCGCGCCACTCCTCCCCGTTGAGGTCGCACACCAGGTCCCCCGGAGAAGCCCCCTCCACGTGCATCTGCTCGACGACGCGCGAGAGCGCCTCGCCCGACGGATGCTGCCCGGACAGGAAGGAACGTTCCTCGCACCGGGTTTCCGAAGATGCCAGATGGGCAAGGACCGGAGCCCCCCGCTGACGAGCACCTTGAAGGGATTCCACCAGCAGACACGCCCCCGCTTCGCCCGGCATCAGCCCCACGGGACGGTCTGGCGACTTGAGTCGTCGGCGCGCCTGCAACCACTCCAGGCTTGTCTCATCAAGATAGGAGTCCACCGCGACAATCACGAAGCGCTCGAAGTCCCGAGCCTCCAGCAGTCGCGCCGCGAGGTGGACCGCGGCCGCGGTGCCCGCATGACCTGCGTGGATGAAGTGGACCGACTCCTGCCGCCAGGAAAGCCCCAGCAACCGCTTCAAACGCTCCAGCCAGGTGGCCGTCATGAGCGCGACCCCGAAATCATCCACCTCCAGATAGCGAGCCGCATCCAGGTGCGGCAGGACGAAGAGCCACCCCGTCCGGTCCCAGAAGCGAGGGTCACTGTCTGGCGGCAGCCTCGACTCCCGCCGAAGGTCGCGTACACAGGCCTGGGCCAATTGCAGCCATCGACCCATGGCCCCGAAGCCATCGGTCAGACCCGACACGGGATGGCCCACCAGGGGCACGGGTTCCAGCAGATCCTGGTCGGTCAGATACAGGCTGTGCACCGGCCTCGGACACATGATGCCGGCGCGGATGGCGGCACAGGTGGAGACCACGCCCCACCCCACGCTGGACACGGCTCCAAGTCCCGTCAAGGCCAGCGACATGGTGGGGCTCCCGGAAGCCTACGCACGGTCAGAGATCGCAAGCGGTTCGAGCCTGACGTTGGTGAACGCCTTCTCCATCAACGCCCCCGCGAGGGGCTCCGAAACGAGGTAGATCGACCGCTCCTCGTTCGGGCGGAAGAGGACCGGAAGCCCGACGACCTTCTTCGGATCCAGCACATAGCGGGCGACATGGATGACCCCTCCCTGTGATCCTATCTTCACCCCGCTGGCCACCGGATCCAGGCAGTCCCGCGTCCCGATGGGATTGATGATGAAGTAATCCCGGCTGTAGAGACGCTTACGGTGGTCGAACAGATCGAAGGGCAGATACTCCACTTCGAGGTCCTGACACTGCGCCGCGATGACCTCTTTCATGCTGGCATGTACGATAAGATACCGGCTCGTATTGCCCAGGAGCGACGACAGCTTGATCCCCGGCTGATCGGCATCCATGAAGACCTTCGCATCCTCCGGATAGAACCGGCTGGAGCTATCGCCTTCGGACATGCAATAGCTGCGCAGTTCCATGCCTTCGGGAGGCCCGTCAAGCATGACAAGCTCCGGGTCGTTCAAGTCGCCAAGCGTGCTGAGTCGAAAGAATTTCATCATGGTTGTACTGAAGGTATCATGCATTTGAAGCGAGGGACTGCATCAGCTTCTTCCCGAGTTCTTCAATGGATTTGACCCCGTGGATGCCCCGGGCCGTGGACACCTCGACGTAGGTTTCCGCGGAGATGACGTCGATGGCCTCCGCAAGGCTCTTGTACTGGGGCGTTCCCCCCTCTTCATCATGCTTCTTCATGATCTCGCGGAGCGCCGCGCGAAAGCGCGCCTTGAGCTTTTCCTTGATGTAGACATCATACGCACTGTGATTGCATTTCTTAGTCTCGCGATGGATGGGGAGCTGAAGCATTTTTCCGACCCGCTCATCCATCGGCAGGATGATCATGTTGACCTTGCCGTGAACGTTGTACGGCGCATCCAACACCTCGCACATCACCTGGAACGCCAGCTCCGCGCTCTTCTTGAAAACTTCTGTCAGAGCGGCGCGCAACGTGGCATCCGGCACGACATGATGTGCCTCGTGGTAATAGGGCTTGTTGCAGTCCCATTTGAAGTTGTACTTGCTTCGGTCGATGTCCCAGTCTCCCACCCGGGGTTTGTCAACCTTACGCAGGTACATGCCCTTGTTCCCGGCCGAAAGCACTGCGCTCACGCCTTGTTGCGCCAGCTTCGCGACCGCAGCCGCGCCTCCCCGGAACAGCATCGGCCTGGCGCTCCCCGCACGCAGGTCGGCGTCCGACAGATTGTACATGTCGGAGTGTTCCATGGCCTTCTCGAAGGCCTGCCATCGGTGTGAGCAGGAGCAGTTCGGGTTGTAGGGCACTTCGTGCTTCGCGATGCACTTGCCCCCACTCAAACTCCCCACGGTCTGGTGGGGAATCGTCTGGCCCAAGAGCTCCATGTGCTTGTTGGACGGCGTCTTGGCTTTGCCCATGCCCCAAGCGTAAGAGCGGGAACCAAGACAGGTCAATCCGGTTGCGGAATCACTCTCCGCCGGGGGGCTTCAGCGAAGCCAGCGTCGGGGCCTCCCCGGCCCCCACCGCCACCCGCTCCTCCGTCAAAAATTCCTGTGCCCGCTCCACACGCACCTCGCCCTCCGTGACGAGCAGCGCAGCCAGGGCCTCCACCGCCTCGGGCCGGGCCCCCGCGCTCACCGCCACCGACCTCGCGTGCAGCGCCATGTGTCCCTTCTGGATGCCCACCGACCCCAGGGCCCGCAGCGCCGCCAGGTTCTGCGCCAGCCCTACCGCCGCGAAGACACAGGCCAGCTCGCGCGCCTTGGGACTCCCCAGCACCCGCAGCGCCACCTGGACCCCGGGATGGACCTTCAACGGTCCCCCCACCGTGCCCAACGCCAGCGGCAATTCCAGCTCACCCCACAGCACGCCCCCATCCCGCTTCCAACGGGACAGCGGACCGTACTGCCCCGCCCGGGCCGCGTACGCATGCGCCCCCGCTTCAATCGCTCTCCAGTCCTGACCCGTGGCGATGGCCACCGCGTCAATGCCGTTCATCACCCCCTTGTTGTGGGTCGCCGCCCGGTAGGGATCCGCCTGGGCGAAGCGGCTGGCCTGCACGATGCCCTCCGCGATGTCCTCGCCCGGCAGCCCGAAGTCCTCGAGCACCGCCTCCGGCAACGCACAGCGGGCCCGCGCCAGCCGGCGGTCCGCCAGGTTGGACAGGATGCGCAGATACACCCGCCCCCCGGTGATGCGCTCCACGTGCGGCGCCATGTTCTCCGCCAGCGTGTTCACCAGGTTCGCCCCCATCGCCTCCAACGTGTCCACCACCAGGTGCACCACCAGCAGCGGCTCGTGCTCGGGCCCCTCTGGCGCCGGCAGCACCCGGACCTCCAGCTCCCGCATCCCTCCGCCCCGCTGCGTGAGGTGGGGCAGGAAACCCCTCGCCAACGTCAACAGCTCCTCCTTCGCCGCGTGGAGCCGCTCGACCGCCTGCCACGGGTCTCCATACCGCGCGACCTGGAGCTGGCCGATCATCAGCGCTTCGTCCGCCTCCGCCTGGAAGCCCCCCACCCCCGCCACCAGCTTCGCGGCGAAGGAGACCGCCGCGATGACCGACGGCTCCTCGATGACCATGGGCACCACGTAGTCCCGCCCGTTCACCTTCAGGTGCAGCCCCAGCCCCAGCGGCAGGCTGAAGCGCCCCAGCGCGTTCTCCACCATCGCGTTCGCGACTTCATCCGTCAGGCCCTGCTCCCCCGTCAGCGCCCCCGCCTCCTCCGCGCTCAAACCCAGCACCGCCGCGACCCTCCGGCGCCGCTCCTCCAGGGTCAGCTTGTAGAAGCCCGAGAACACGGAGGACTTCGACGGATCCCACAGCGAATCATCGTGGGCCGCCATCACGCAGCCCCTTCGGCGATTGGCGGCACCCTGGGCGTGCGCAGCTCCGGGAAGGGCGACATGGGCGTGCGATAGCGTTCCGCCGTCAGCGCCCAGTCCAGGTTGCCGCGCATCAGCGCCCGCATGCCCCGGACGTAGTGCTCCACTCCCTGCATCGGCTCCCCGGCCCGTGCACACCGCTTGGAAGCCAGAGCCTCGAAGAGGAGCGCCTCCCTGTTGGCCAGCTCGATGCAGTGGGTGACCGCATCCTCGAAGGACAGCGATTCCGCTTCCATCATCAACCGGAGCAGGTTGCCCGGAATGTCGCGCTGGGTGACCTCCAGCTCGTAGGACACCATGTCGTTCACGATGAAGAGATGACGGATGCACAGCTCCCGGAGGCGTTGGAGTTCGACGTCCTTCAGCAGGTCCTCGGTCAATTCGAAGCCGCCAAGCGGCTCATGCAACAGCAGACAGAGCTCCGACCCCGAGTCCGGGCCACGCGTGGACAGATACCACTCCATGTCGGGAACCCGCTTCGCCCCCCGCTGTTTCACCGTCTCCAGGGAGCCCCGGAAGAAGGCCTCCAGCGAGAGCAGGAAACGCCACCGCCAGGAGGGATTCGTCCGCTCGGCCAACCACGTGCCGAACAGGTGGCTGAACCGGTGCATCGGCGTCGCCTGGGTTGGGAGCGGCTCATGCTCCACCAACCGCTGACAGGTCCGCATCCACTGCTGGACGCCCACGGGCTCCGCCGCGAAGGTCGCGTCCCGATCATAGGTGTCGTCCACGGCGAAGAGCCACGTGACGAGCATCGCCCCCAACACCAGCCCCTCCTCCGAGGCATCGGGGTAGAAACGCGACGCGAGCGCGGTGAAATCCTCCACCTCGTGCCGCTCCCCTAGCACCCCGGCCGGAACCAGCTCCAGCACCCGCTTCGTCGCGGACGGCAGATGCGGATTGGTGAGAAACCGAAACGGGAGCGACAGGTTGGAGAGCCCCCACGCTGGGGAGGCCACGGCATCCGAGGGAGTCATTCACGGGCTCCATTCCACCCCCGGAAACCCAGACATCCCCTGACACTCCATCTCAGGATGAACGTGAGCACCGCATGAGGTGAAACGGAATCTGAACCAGAATGAATGGGTTTGAAATCACCCACGGGGGCATGTGAGCAATCCCGGCGATACCGCTGGAATTGTCACACGCCGATGCAACCCTGGAAGACGCACTCAGCCCTGGACAGGGGCCGGTGCATTCACCGGCTCGGGGGGCTCCACGGGCGGCTTCACGATGAGCTGCTCGAGCGTGGGCCGCTTCGGCTTTTCAAAGGGCGCCAGCTTCACCGGCTGCCCCGTGCGCGCGGACTCCTGCAACGCGACGATGACGCGCACGTCCGCCAGACCCTCGACGCCGTTGGGCTCCGGCTCCTGGTCCTCCAGGATGCAGCGCGAGAAGTAGATCAGCTCCGGTGCGAACTGGTCGCTGTTCTTGAACGTCCGCGTCTCCGTCTTGCCGTCCACGGTGAGCAGGTGCTCGATGTCCGTGCCGTACCCGAAGCCATGCTGCGCGAGCAGGTCACCTTCCGTGCCCACCAGCCGGTAGCTCGACACCGACGCGGCCTCGTGGCTGATGCCGAACTGGGCCACGCGTCCGTTCGGGAAGCGCATCAGCGCGAACGCCGTCCCGTCCACCCCGTGGAAGCGACCGTCCCCGGCCTGCGTGTACGCGAACACCTCGCGCGGCTCGTCGCGGAACAGGTAGCGCGCGGCGTTGATGGGATAGGGCCCCTCGTCCAGGAGCGCCCCGCCGCCCAGCTCCGCGCTGCCCCGGATGTCCCCGTCGCGCATCTGCTGCGTCAGCACCGCCGTGAAGATCCTCGGGTCGCCCAGCCTCCCGGAGCGCACCAGTTCGATGGCGCGCAGGTTCGCCTCCTCGAAGTGCAGCCGGTAGGCGATCATCAGCTTCAGGTCGTTGTCGTTGGTGACGCGGATCATCGCCTCGCAGTCCTCCACCGAGGTCGCCATCGGCTTCTCGCAGAGGACGTGGACGCCCACGCGCGCGGCCCGCTCCGTGAAGGCCCGGTGCTGGCTGTTGGGCAGCACGATGTAGACGGCGTCCGCGCGCGAATCGCGCAGCACCTGTTCGAAGCGCTCGTAGCCCCCCGCGTGCGAGACGCCATACCGGCGCTGGAGCACGTCGCGCTTGGTCCGGTCGGAGGAGATGAGGGCCACCAGTTCGGAGTTCTCCCGCGCGTGCTGGAATGCCGGCAGGATGGCCACCTGCGCGAGGTTGCCCGCCCCCACCACCGCGTACCGCACCTTCCGGGAAGTCCCCTGAGCCATCGCGCGCCTCCTGTCTGTCCTGAAGATGAATCCCAACGCTGGTGACGCGCTCCGCCACCCCGCAAGCCGCATCCAGTCCTCCGGTGCACGGCTCGCATGAAGGGCAGGCAGGAAGGCAGGCCCACGCCGCCGTGTGCTATGCGCGAAAACCATGCACGCTCGTTTCCTGACGACCCTGGTGCTCCTCGTCCTCTGCGGCTGTGCGACACCTTTCGAGGACAGCGGTGCTCCGGATGCCGGGGCGTATGACCTTCCGTCCATCCCCTACACGGTGGACGGGGGCCCGCCCATCGACGCGCCACGGGAGACCTGGACGTTCGTGCCCGTCCCGGAAGCCCATTGCGCGAACGGCTCGTCCACGGGCATGGCCGTCAACCTCACGAATCGCTCCAAACGGGTCCTC
Source organism: Myxococcaceae bacterium (assembly GCA_004173515.1). Lineage (GTDB taxonomy): Bacteria > Myxococcota > Myxococcia > Myxococcales > Myxococcaceae > Corallococcus. The sequence continues at coordinate 44,508 of SECN01000039.1, forward strand.
GTCTTCCTCGCGGGCGGTGGCGCGTGCTGGGAGGCCGCCGCCTGTGCGCTCGGAGCGGCCACCCACATCACCGACACGATGGGCGAGGCTCCCGTGCTGGCCGAAGCCCGTGCGCCAGAACTCGCGGTGCTCTTCGACCGCGACGATCCGCGCAACCCGTTCCGCGACGCGAGCTTCGTCTACGTCCCCTACTGCACCGGAGACCTTCACGCGGGCACCCGCATCCAGACGTATGACTGGTTCGGCCCGAAGAACATCGAACACGTGGGCGCGCGCAACCTGGACGCGTTCCTGCGGCGGCTCCAGCCGACCTTCCCCAACGCCGACCGCGTCTGGCTCACGGGCATCAGCGCGGGCGGCTACGGCGCGACGTTCAATGCCTGGCGCGTGCAGAAGGCCCTGCCCTGGGCGCGGGTGGACGTGCTGAACGATTCGGGGCTCATCATCGACACCCTGGGGGATGGCCGCTACGGCACGATGCGCGCGAGTTGGGGCGTGGAGTTCCCGCCAGGGTGCTCCGGCTGTGACACGCGCCTGTCGGCGGTGCTCGGCGCCTCCGCGAACCTGCTCACCGCCCCCCGGCGATACGGGATGCTCGGCTACCAGCAGGATGGCACCATCTCCCTCTACTTCGGCCTGGACGGCCCCCAGGTGCAGTCCGGCCTGGAGGCGGCGCGCGCGTCCGCGGCCCCGAACGTGAAGACCTTCTACCTGCCCGGCAACCCCCACGTGCTCCTGGCCCACCCGGACGCCGCGAACGGCGCGGGCCTCACCGTGCGCGAGTGGGTCCAGCGCTTCGCGAGCGATGATCCGGCCTGGGGCCACGAAGGTCCCTGAGCTGTAAACTCCCGCCCATGTCCTTCAAGAAGATGCTCGCCCGCCTGGGCATTGGCAGCGCACGGGTGGACACCCGCCTGGAGCACGACACCGTGCGCGCGGGCGGGGACCTGCGCGGCGCGGTCCACGTCCAGGGGGGCCACTCGCCCCAGCGGATCGACCGCATCGACCTGCACCTGATGGCGCAGTACCTCCAGCGCGACAACGACCGGCGCAGCGCGCTCAACACCGTCGTGCGCACCTGGCGCATCGCCAACCCCTTCACGCTGGAGCCCCAGGAGGTGCGGGAGCTGCCCTTCTCCCTTCGCATGCCCGTCCACACGCCCCTCACGGAGCGCGGCTCGCCGGTGTGGATCAAGACGGCGCTCGACATCGACAACGCCCTCAACCCCGAGGACAGCGACCGGATCCACGTCCTGCCCCACCCGTCCCTCCAGACCGTGATCGACGCCGCGCTGCACCTGGGCCTCCAGTGGAAGAACGCCTACTGCGAGGCCGGTCCCCCGTTGGGACGCGACGAGCCCTTCGTCCAGGAGCTGGAATTCCATGCAGGCCCCGCGTGGCAGGGGGCCCCGCGGACGCTCGCCCTGCTGCCCTTCCCGACAGAGGACGGCCTGGAGCTCATCCTCGACATCGACCGGGGCCCCCGGGGCCTCACCTCCCTGCTCGAAGGGACGGGCCTGGAGGGCGGCCGCCGGGTGCGGTGGGTGCTCACCTCGGCGGACCTGTCCCGGGGGGTGGTTTCCGTCTCGGAGGCCCTGGCGGCGCGCCTGCGCCCGGAAAGCTGAAAACCGGAAGGTCCGGAGGGCCTGGGCGGTCGTGAACGCACCCGACGTGGCAAGTCCGACGCCGGGGCGTGAAAGTGGTACAAGCCGCCCTGTGAAGACTCCCCCGCCTCCCGCCACTGAAAATGAAAACCCCACCTTCGACTCCCTCGGGCTCAAGCCCGAGCTCGTCGAGGCGTTGACGTCGCTCGGCTACGAAGAGCCCACGCCCATCCAGGCGGCCGCGCTCCCACCCCTGCTCGCCGGCAAGGACCTGCTGGGCATCGCCGCCACCGGAACCGGAAAGACGGCCGCGTTCGCGCTGCCCCTCTTGCAACACCTCACCCCCGGGGCGGCCACGCCCCACAGCACCTCCGCGCTGGTGCTCGTGCCCACGCGCGAGCTGGCCATGCAGGTGTCCGAGGCCATCCACCGCTACGGCCAGAAGCTGGGCGTCAGCGTGCTCCCCCTCTACGGCGGCCAGGAGATCGGCCGGCAGCTGCGCGTGCTCAAGCGCGGCGTGGACGTCGTCGTCGCGACGCCGGGCCGCGCGTTGGATCACCTGCGCCGCAAGACGCTGAAGCTGGACCGCGTGCACACGGTGGTGCTGGACGAAGCGGACGAGATGCTCGACATGGGCTTCGCGGACGACCTGGAGGCCATCCTCTCCGAGACGCCGGAGAAGCGGCAGACGGCGCTGTTCTCCGCCACCCTGCCCCCGCGCATCTCCAGCATCGCGGAGCGCCACCTGCGCCAGCCGGAGCGCATCCGCATCGCCAAGGAGAAGCTGGAGGCCGGGGAGATGCCCCGCGTCCGGCAGACGGCCTACATCGTCCCGCGCGCGTTCAAGATCGCGACGCTGGGGCGCGTGTTGGACCTGGAGTCCCCCACCGCCGCCATCGTGTTCTGCCGCACCCGCACGGAGGTGGATGAGCTCACCACGTCCCTCAACGGGCAGGGCTGGCGCGCGCACGCCCTGCACGGCGGCATGAGCCAGGAGCAGCGCGACCGCGTCATCAAGCAGTTCAAGTCCCAGGCGGCCGACCTGCTCATCGCCACCGACGTCGCGGCGCGAGGCCTGGACATCCCCCGCCTGTCGCACGTGGTGAACTTCGACGTGCCCAACGCGCCGGAGGCCTACGTGCACCGCATCGGCCGCACCGGCCGCGCGGGCCGCGAGGGCGTGGCCATCACCCTGCTGGAGCCCCGCGAGCACCGGCTCCTGCGCAACATCGAGAAGCTCACCGGCCAGCGCATCGAGGTCTCCGCGGTGCCCACCGTGTCGGACCTGCGCGCCCGCCGGCTGGAGATCCTCCGCTCGTCGCTGCGCGAGACGCTCACCGGCGGAGAGCTGGAGGCGTACCGGGGCGTGGTGGAGACGCTGGCCACCGAGTTCAACGTCATGGACGTCGCCGCCGCCGCGATGAAGCTCCTCCACGAGAAGGAGGACGAGGGCAAGGAAGCCTCCGAGCAGGACATCCCCACGGTGTCGGCGCCTTCGGAGAAGCGCTTCCCTCGCACCACGGAGCGCTCGGGGCCGCAGAGCCGTGGGGGCGACCGTCCCGACCGCCCGGCGCGGGCACCTCGCGTCGATCGCGGTGAAGCGGGAGCAGGAGCGGAGCGCGCCGCGCGTCCCGCCCGTGAGCCGCGGGCGCCGGAGTGGAACGTCACGCGGCTGTTCATCGGCGCGGGCCGCACCGCGGGCATGCGGCCGGCGGACCTCGTGGGTGCCATCGCCGGCGAGGCGGGGCTCGACTCGTCGCGCATCGGCGCGATCCACATCGCGGACATGTACTCCATCGTGGAGGTGCCGGAGCCGGACGCCGCGCGCATCATCTCCGCGCTGAAGGGCGCCACGCTGCGCGGCAAGAAGGTCTCCGTGCGCCGCGACACCCGCGACTGAAGCACCGCCCTGTCACGCGCGTGACGGGGCTTGGGGCCCGGAGGAGTCAGTCGCTCCGGGCCTCCTTCACGTTCTCAGGCGGCGCCCCGGTCCATGCCGGGCGCGCGGCCCAGCAGCAGCGGTGAGGCGAGCCGGCTCTCCGGGTGCATGCGCAGCAGCGTGTGGATGACGCTGCCCATGCCCGCCATCAGCCCCGGGGAGAAGGCGTCCCGGGCGAGCCCCGCCACCGGGCCTCGCGCCTCCAGCCCCGACAGCAACTGCGCGTCCAGGACCTCCCGTTCAGGCCCCGGGTCATCCGGCGTGAGCCGTCGCCCCGTCTCCAGCAGCTCCCACAAGCCCAGGTCGCCATGGCACAGGGTGTGGGTCCAGCCGAAGCCCTCGCGCACGCCCGCGGCGCGGGCCCGCTGGAACAGGTCCAGGTAGCGCGGCAGCCCGGTGCGCGCGGAGAGGTCCGACGCCGCGAGCCCGATGCCCGTGCTCCCGTGACACCACGTCGTCAGTTGATCGCGCGCCTCCGGCCGCCGCAGGTCCGTCCAGTTGCCCAGCTCCGGCTGGTACAGGCCCTCCACGAAGTCGAAGGCGCGCTCGGCCAGGTCCCTCCACCGCCGCCGGTCCACGGGCGTGCCCGCGGCGCTCGCCCCCAGCCGCGCCAGCGCCCAGCCGATGCCCACCGTGCCATGCGCGAAGCCGCCAATGGGTTCGGGGAACATCGACGTCTCCCAGCGCGCGTCCCCCGCCACGCTCCGGGCCGTGGCCTCCAGGCGCCGGCCTGCGTGCGCCGCGACGTCCAGCCACTTCGACTCGCCTGTCTGGTCCACCAGGTTGAGCAGCGGAACGATGAGGCCCGCCACGCCGCCCAGCACCTCGAGCAGGCCATCCTCTTCGATGAGCTCCGGCGCGAGGGCCGCCGCGCGCTCACGGGCCCGCTCCAACGCACCGGGGAACGCGCCCAGGTCGTGCAGCGTGGACCAGGTCCACACCTGCGACGCGAGCCCGGAGAAGCCTCCCGGTTGTTTCAACGGCACCCGGTCCTCCGTGGCCCGCAGCACCGCGAGCGTGCCCTCCAATGTCTGGGACAGGCCCTCCACCGGATCCGCCCGCCCGTGGTGCACCTCGTGCTGGTACTGGGCCAGACACACCGCGACCCCACCCTGGCCGCTGTAGAGCTCGGCGGAGAGCGGTCGCACCGCCCAGCCGTACTCGGCCAGCACCGGGCTGATCCACGTCACCGTCCCATCCGGTCCCCGCACGGCGGATTCAAGGACGCGGCGGACCAGCCCGGACAGTTGCGCCCGCCTGCGTGAATCCAGCCGCTCCCCCCGCGACGGCGTGGTGGGGGCCACGACGCGCGGGGGCAATGTCTTCTCATTGAGGTAAGCGCTCACCAGCGTGCTCTGGATGGTCATCTCCTCCAGCGCTTCGTCCACCGCCCGCCAGGCGGACACGGTCGATTCGAGCAACACCCGGGACACGGGGACGGTGAAGACCGGGATGTCGCCGCAGGTGAGGTCCGCGAGCTCCTCGTCGATGATCGGCAGCGTGGAGGGCGCACCGGGGGACACCTCCGCGTTGCGGCGCATCACGTCCCGCGCCCGTGCATGGGCCCTGGGCGCGTCGTGCAGGGAGGCCGGGTGCCAGAGCATCCGCATCAGCTCCGCGTAGGTCTGCGTGGGCCGCAGGATGCGCCGGACCACCGCGCCTGTGAACGGCTCCAGCATCGGACGGAGGTCGCCGTGCGCATCCAACGACTTGAGCCGCGAAGTGATTTCGCGAAAGCCTTCCACCACCTGATCCCAGTAGCGCGCGAGCACGGGCTCCGGGCTGGGGTGGTTCTTCGCTGGGGGGCGCTCCATCAGCGCCATGCCCAGGCGGGCGCCATCGGTGCCACCCGCGAGGATGGTGGGCGCGGGGATGCGCGGCTGCTCGCCGGGAAGCGACCCTGCCGCGGAGATGTCCAGGCCGCCCAGGCCCGGCCCCACGTTGCGCACGGGGAGCAGGCCGGTGCGCAGCACCGTGCCCCGGATGGCCCTCGCGGCGATGTCCACCGCCAGCCCGCGCTCCGACGGGGGAATGGGCGGATCCGGCGTGAAGAGGCTCTCCACGTCCACCACCACGGGCACCGGCCCGTGCGCGATGAGGTTCTCCGAGTGCAGGTCTGTCCCGCCCAGCAGGCGCATCACCGCCAGCCAGTGCCCCAGGTTCCGGTAGAAGCGCGCGAGTTCGGCTTCGCCCTCGCAGGCACGGTGCTCCACGAACTCCGCCCAGCCGTAGCCCGCGCGGACCAGCACGGCGGGAACGCGGATCCGCGTGGCGCGCGGATCCGGCGCGAGCACCCGATCCAGCAGCCCCTCCAACGCGCGGTCCACGCGCATGCACCGGGGCTTGTACATCACCTTGCCGGCCTCCAGCTCCAGCAGGGCCACCGTCTGGCCGCCCCGGTGGGCATCCCCTTCACCCAGGCGCAGGCGGGTGAGCGCGCCCCGGGGATGACCGGGCAGTGAACGCAGGGCCTCGCGGTCCACGACGAAGCGGTCCACCAGCCGCTGCACCGCCTGGGCCTGGAGCCGGCCCACGGTGGCCAGCCGCGCGAGGAGCGTCGGGTAGCGTCCACGCAGGTGCGCGTGGAAGCCGGGGGTGCAGGCCCGGTCGAGGAACTGTTCCCACCGTCCCTCCGAATCCGGAGCGTCGAGCCGGCCCTCCAGCGCCGCCGCGTGCAGCTCCAGCAGCAGCACCCGGTTGAGCTTGAGCTGGGCGCTGAAGCCCAGGGTCTCCCGGGCCGAGCCCTCCACCACGGCACGCTCGGAGGCGGACAGGTCCGGCATGCGCGACAGCCGCTCCGACAGCGGGTCCAGGTACGGCGCGAGCAGGACGTTCACGGGGCGCGCGAGCCACCCGTCCGGGGGAATCCCGGTCGCCATCGACGCTTCCTCTTGGACCATGAAGGGGGCTCTCGGGGGAGGCAGGGGAAGGTCCTCCAGCACGGGCGGGGAGGGCCCGGGCTGGAGGGGTCATCA
>SECN01000373.1 GCA_004173515.1 Myxococcaceae bacterium
GTGCGCAGCGCGATGGCCACATCCAGCGTGCCGCAAAAGGACAGGTAGCCCACCGCGCCGGCATAGGGCCCGCGCCGCATGGGCTCCAGCTCGTCGATGATCTGCATCGCGCGGATCTTCGGAGCCCCCGACACGGTGCCCGCGGGGAAGGTGCTCGCCAGGGCATCCAGCGCGTCGAAGCGCGTGGTGTCCAGCTTGCCGCGCACCTGCGACACGATGTGCATCACGTGGCTGTAGCGCTCGATGACCATCATGTCCTCGATGCGCACGGTGCCCGGAGCGGCCACCCGGCCCACGTCGTTGCGGCCCAGGTCCACCAGCATGATGTGCTCGGCGCGCTCCTTCTCGTCCGCGAGCAGCTCCTTCTCCAGCGCCACGTCCTCCGCCTCCGAAGCGCCCCGGCGCCGGGTGCCCGCGATGGGCCGCACCACCACATCCCCGTCGCGCACCTGCACCAGCAGCTCCGGCGAAGCGCCCACCAGCGCACGCGCCTCGCCCAGGTCCACGAGGAACAGGTACGGCGACGGATTCACCCGCCTGAGCGCCCGGTAGAGCGACAGCGGGGGGATGGTGCCCTTCGCCTCGAAGCGCCGCGCGAGCACCGCCTGGAAGCAGTCCCCAGCGCGGACGTACTCCTTCACCTTGTCCACCGCGGCGGCGTAGCCCTCGCGGTCCCAGCAGGCCACGGGCGCCGGGGCGTTCTTCTGCGCGGGAGCCGCCGCGTAGGCCTCCGGCGGCAGCGGACGGCGCAGCTTCTCCGCCATGGCCTCGGCGCGTGCTTCCGCGTCCTTCAGCGCCGCCGCGACACTGCCGTGCAGGGCGGGCCGGGCGATGGCGATGGCCTTGAGCGTCTGGGTGCGCGTGTCGTGGGTGACGAAGTCCTCGGCCACCAGCCATTCCGAGTCCGGGAAGCCGGTGTCGCGCGGGTGCCGGTCCGGCACGCGCGGCTCGAACCACGAGGTGGCGTTGTAGCCCAGGTAGCCCACGAGCCCGCCCAGGAAGGGCGCCTCGCCCGGCAGCGTGGCCACGGACAACTCGCGCCACAGGGTGCGCAGGACGTCCAGGGGGCGGCCCTCGCGACGCTCCTCGTGCGAACCACGCCACAAGGTGAGCCCCTCGCCATCCAGCCGCACGCGGCCGGCGGGGTTCGCGCCCACGTGGCTGTAGCGCCCGAAGCGCTCGCCGCCGTAGCACGACTCGAGGATGAAGCCGCGGCCTCCGCCGCCCAGCTTCAGGTATGCCGACAGCGGCGTGTCCAGATCCGCCGGCAGCTCCACCGACACCGGCACCGCCTGGCCTGCTTCCGCGCGCTGCCGGTAGGCTGCCTTCCGCTCCTGCGCATCCATGGTCGATTGCCCTGGCCCCTCATCCATCACCCGGAGGGGCGCCCTGCTCTCGCTCGGCGGATCCATCAGCCCGCCCAGCTCCATCGCGAGCTTCGCCTTTCCCAGCACGCCCTTCTTCCCGTCCGCCCCCGTGTAGCTCACGTAGGAGGTGACGAGGTCGCCGCAGCGCTCCGGCCGGGAGTCCACCACTAGCAGCGCCATCCCCGCCTTCTTCGCGGGGACCAGCGTCAGCGTCGCCGGGCCGCCCTGCCCCATACCGTACGAGGTGGACGCCACGGCCACGTCCACGCTGCTCACCCGGCGCGGCGGCTTCACGCCCGGCTCCAGCACGCGCACGCGGGCCTTGAACGCGTTGCTCATCACCAGCGTGGCCACTTCCAGCTCGCCATCGCCGTCCAGGTCCGCCTCGATGCGAAACGGGGTGAGCGTGTTGCCGAAGACCCAGCCTGTCACGGGGGCCGCACCCTTCGGCGCCTTCGCGTCCACCACCGCCACCTGATACCAGGTGTTGACGTACTCACCGACCTTCGCGCGCGCACCAGCCGCCACCACGCGCACGGGCGTGCCCAGCATCAGCGTCTGGACCACGGCCCCGTCCGCCGCCGCGCTCGCGCGCAGATTGGCTTCGTCCACGCCCAGGTAGAGCGTCTGGCCCTTCTCGAACGCGGTGAACACGAAGTCCGCCGGCTCCAGCGACTCCAGGATCTCCGTCGACACGCTGTACTCAAGGGGCGACGTTTCGTTCTGGGCAAGCGCCAGGGACAGGGACAGAAGAAGGGCGGGCGTCATCACGGAAGGGTCCGTCGGGAAGAGGGGCTTCGGGTTTATCCCCTGTCCCCGCCCACCATCCAAGGGGCCCTCCGGTCGCTGGCTTCGTCCTTTGGGCCGCAACTGGGGCCTGGTCGCACGCCTGCCCCCTTGTCAGCGGAGCGAAACCCGAACCACCGCCGAGGGTGGCCCCTGCTCCAAGGCCTCGTTACCTCTAGAGGACCGTGGGCTCCGCTTCCTTCCAGGACCGACCGCCGCTGGTCTCCGTGACGCCCCAGGGCCTGTATTGCCAGGCGGGCAACTTCCACATCGACCCCTGGCGTCCGGTGGAGCGGGCCCTCGTCACGCACGCGCACGGCGACCATGCCCGCAGCGGCAGTCAGCGCTACCTGGCGGCCCGCGCGGGTCTGGGCCTGTTGCAGCGAAGGCTGGGCGCGGACTCGGTCATCGACACGCTGGAGTACGGCGAGAAGCTGACCGTGGGCGACACCACCGTGAGCTTCCACCCCGCGGGCCACGTGCTGGGCAGCGCGCAGATCCGCATCGAGCACCAGGGCGAGGTCTGGGTCGTGTCCGGCGACTACAAGCGCACGCCCGACCCGACGTGCGCGCCGTTCGAGGTGGTGCGCTGCCACACGTTCATCACCGAGGCGACGTTCGGCCTGCCCATCTACCGCTGGGAGGATCCGCGCCTCGTGGCCCAGGACATCCTGCGCTGGTGGGACGCGAACCGTGAAGCAGGGCGTTCGGCGGTGCTCTTCTGCTACGCACTGGGCAAGGCGCAGCGGCTGCTCGCGGAGCTGGGGAGGCTGACGGACCGGCCGGCCTACGTGCACGGCGCGGTGAACGGGCTCGTCACCGCGTACCGGGAAGCGGGCGTGGAGATGCTGCCCACGCAACTGGTGTCGGAGACGGAGAAGGGCACGTCGTTCGCGGGGGCGCTGGTGCTGGCGCCTCCGAGCGCGGGCGGATCCACGTGGATGCGCCGCTTCGGTGAAGCGGAGACCGCGTTCGCATCCGGGTGGATGCGCGTGCGGGGCAACCGGCGGCGGCGCGGCTTCGACCGGGGCTTCGTGCTGTCGGACCACGCGGACTGGCCGGACCTGCTGAGAACCGTCGCGGACACGCAGGCGGAGAAGGTGCTCGTCACGCACGGCCAGACGGATTCCCTGTCGCACTACCTGCGCGAGCGCGGCGTGGATGCCTCGCCGCTCGCCACGCCCTTCGAGGGCGAAGCGGAGGACTGACGCGTGCGCCGACTGGCGGACCTCTACGACACGCTCGACCAGACGACGTCCACCAACGCCAAGGTGGATGCGATGGCGCGCTACTTCCGTGAAACGCCGCCCGAGGACGCGGCCTGGGGCCTGTTCTTCCTCACGGGCCAGAAGCTCAAGCGGCTGCTGACCTCGAAGCTGCTGGTGGGTTGGACGCAGGAGCTGACCGGCATCTCCGACTGGCTCTTCGACGAGGTCTACGCATCGGTGGGAGACCTCGCGGAGGTCATCGCGCTGTTGCTCGACGGAGCGAACCTGCCGCCCGAGCACGCCGAGGAGCTTCCCCTCTCCCGGTGGTTGGAGGAGCGCCTGTTGCCCTTGCGAGGACTGGAAGCCCCGGAGCAGCGCGAGCGCGTGGTCGGCTGGTGGAAGTCCATGCCGCGCCGCGAACTCTTCCTCCTCAACAAGATGCTCACGGGTGAACTGCGCGTGGGCGTGTCCAACACGCTGGTGGTGCGAGCCATCGCGCAGGTGACGGGCCTGCCCGCGCCCAGCGTGGCGCATCGGCTGATGGGGACGTGGAAGCCCACGCCCGAATTCTTCGCGCAGCTCGTGGCCACGGATGTGACGGACGGGCACGTGTCGCGTCCGTATCCGTACTACCTCGCCTCGCCCCTGGAGCAGCCGGCGGAGTCCCTGGGCGAACTGGGCGACTGGCTCGTCGAATGGAAGTGGGACGGCATCCGGGGCCAGCTCATCCGGCGCCAGGGCGACGTGTTCCTCTGGAGTCGCGGAGAGGAGCTCATCACCGACCGCTTCCCTGAAATCACCGAAGCCGCCTGGGCCCTGCCGGAAGGCACGGTGCTCGACGGAGAGGTGATGGCCTACGAGGACGGAGTCCCCCTGCCCTTCGCGCGCCTCCAGCGCCGCATTGGAAGGCAGAAGCTCACGCCCAAGGTGCTGGCGGAAGCCCCCGCCGCGTTCGTCGTCTACGACCTGCTGGAGCAGGACGGGAAGGACGTGCGCGATCTGCCCCTGCGCGAGCGCCGGGCGAGGTTGGAAGCCCTGCTCGAAAACCACCCCCGCTTCCCCCTCTCCCCGTCCGTGAAGGCGAGCTCCTGGGAGGCCCTGGCCGAGCTGCGCAAGGAGTCCCGCACGCGCAACGTCGAGGGCCTGATGATCAAGCGTCTGGATTCGGCGTATCAGACGGGGCGCAAGCGCGGCGACTGGTGGAAGTGGAAGATCGATCCGTACACCGTGGACGCGGTGCTGCTCTACGCGCATCCGGGGCACGGCCGACGCTCATCGCTCTACACGGACTACACCTTCGCGGTGTGGAGCGGTGAGAACCTGCTCCCGGTGACGAAGGCGTACTCGGGGCTCACGGACGAGGAGATCGGCCGGCTGGACCGGTGGATCCGCGCCCACACGCGAGAGAAGTTCGGCCCGGTGCGCTCGGTGGATCCGGAGCAGGTGTTCGAGCTGCACTTCGAAGCCATCGCCCCCTCGCCGCGACACAAGTCGGGCATCGCCCTGCGCTTTCCACGCATCGCGCGCTGGCGCGCGGACAAGACGGCCCGGGACGCGGACACGCTCGACGCGTTGAAGGGGCTGCTGCATGCCGCCCACTAGCAGGCCGCGCCGCAACCGCATGCGAGGCAAGCTCGCGCCGGAGACGCAGACCGCGCCACCGAAGAGCCGGGCGAAGAAACGCCTGCCACCCCGGGCACCCGCGCCGTTCCAGGGTCCGCCCATGGAGCAACTCCGTCACTGGTTCGCGGCGAAGGGCTGGACGCCCTATGCCTTCCAGGAAGAGGCGTGGGCCGCGTACGCGCGAGGAGACAGCGGCCTCATCCACGTGCCCACCGGAGCGGGCAAGACCTACGCGGCCTATCTGGCCCCACTTGCGGAGGTGGCGGAGCGCGACCAGAAGGGGCTGCAAATCCTCTACCTCACGCCCTTGCGAGCGGTGTCGCGAGACATCGAACAGGCCCTGCGTGAACCATTGCCGGCGTTGGACGTGGACCTGGACGTGGAGAGCCGCACGGGCGACACGTCCTCGTCCGTGAAGCAGCGTCAGCGGGAACGGCTGCCGCAGGTGCTCATCACCACGCCGGAGTCGCTGTCACTGCTGATTGCCCAGGAGCAGGCGGCGGAGCACTTCGCCTCGCTGCGCGCCATCATCGTGGACGAGTGGCACGAACTGCTCGCGTCCAAGCGCGGCACGCAGGTGGAGCTGGCCCTGGCGCGCCTGCGTCGCTTCGCCCCGGACGTGCGCATCTGGGCGCTGTCCGCCACGCTCGCCAACCTGGACGAAGCCGCGCGCGCCGTCGTGGGCACGGAGCGCACGCCCACGCTCGTGAGCGCGGATCTCCAGCGTCCGGTGGAGGTGGAGACGCTGGTCCCGGAGAAGGTGGACACCTTCCCGTGGGCCGGGCACCTGGGCTTCACCATGCTGCCGCGCGTGGCGGACTGGTTGGATCCCACGCAGTCCACGCTGATCTTCACCAACACGCGCTCACAGGCGGAGCGCTGGTATGAGGGTCTGCGCTACCTGCGACCCGAATGGGAGCATCTCCTCGCGCTGCACCACGGATCCATCGACCGGGAGGAGCGCGAACGGGTGGAGGGCGGTCTCAAGGAAGGAAGCCTGCGCCTCGTCGTGTGCACGTCCTCGCTGGACCTGGGCGTGGACTTCGGTCCGGTGGAGCGGGTCATCCAGATAGGAAGTCCCAAGGGCATCGGCCGCACCCTCCAGCGAGCAGGCCGCAGCGCGCACCGCCCCGGAGCCACCTGCCGCATCCTCTTCGTGCCGACACATGCCCTGGAGCTGGTGGAGATGGCCGCCGCCCGTGACGCCATCGCGCGCCGCGAAGTCGAGCCGCGAACCCCACTGTCCAAGCCCCTGGATGTCCTCGCGCAGCACCTGGTCACCTGCGCGCTGGGAGGAGGCTTCACACGAGAGGCCTTGAGGGCAGAAGTCCGCACCGCCACGAGCTACGCGTCCCTCACCGACGAGGAGTTCGAGTGGACGCTGGCCCTGGTGCGAGAGGGAGGCCCCACCCTGCGCGCCTACCCGGAGTTCCGCCGCGTGGTGGAGGTCGAAGGCCGCTTCCGGGTCCCCGACGTGCGCCTCGCGCGGCTGCACCGGCTCAACATCGGGACCATCAGCTCGGATGCCTCCGTGCAACTGCGTTACTGGAGCGGGGGCAAGCTGGGCACGGTGGAGGAGTCCTACGTCAGCCGTCTGAGGCCCGGCGACACGTTCCTCTTCGCGGGCCGTCGCCTGGAGTTCAGCCGCTTCAAGGACATGACCGCGTACGTGAAGCCGGCGAAGGCCAAGGCCACCCAGACGCCGCGCTGGGGCGGCAGCCGCCTGCCCCTCTCCACCTCCCTCGCATCCGCGATGCGCCGCACGCTGGAGTCCGCGCGCCAGGGCGACGTCACGCGCGATGAAATCGCCGCCGCGTGGCCCATCCTCGACGCGCAGGCCCGCCTGTCGCGCATCCCAGGAGACGCAGGCTGTCTCGCGGAGACCTGCCACACGCGCGACGGCTACCACCTGTTCCTCTATCCCTTCGAGGGACGGCTCGTGCACGAGGGCCTCGCGGCGCTGCTCGCCCTGCGCCTCACCCGGCTCCAGAAGGCGACCTTCAGCCTGTCGGTGAACGACTACGGGCTGGAGCTGCTCACGCCCACGCCCTTCCCCTTCGATGAAGCCCTGCGCCCCGCCCTCTTCACCCGCGAGCGGCTGGTGGAGGACATCCTGGAGAGCGTGAACCTGAGCGAGCTCGCGCGGCGCCAGTTCCGCGACATCGCCCGGGTGGCCGGACTGGTGATGCCGGGGCTGCCCGGCGCGCGCAAGTCCACGCGACAGGTCCAGGCCAGCGCCGCGCTCCTCTATGACGTCTTCTTGAAGTACGACCCGGACAACCTGCTCTTGCGTCAGGCGCGCCGCGAGGTGCTGGAGCAGCAGTTCGAACAGGGCCGGCTCGCGCGCACGCTGGAGCGCCTGGAAGCGCACCCCGTCGAATGCGTCCACGTCCACCGGCCCTCGCCGCTGGCCTTCCCGCTGGTCATCGAACGCATCAGCGCCAGCGTCTCCAACGAGACCCTGCTGGAGCGCGTGGAGCGCCTCAAGGAGCGATGGTCCCAGGCCGATGCCAGACCCGCGTAGGTGACGCGGACGTGGAGCTGCTCCCGGAGCGGGCCCTGCACTGGCCCGACGCCAGCGTGCTCGCGGTGGCCGACCTGCACTGGGGCAAGACGGAGTCCTTCCAGCAGCACGGCATCCCCCTGCCCCTGGGCGTGCTGGATGACGACCTCGCGCGCCTGTCCGCCGCGCTCACCGCCACCCGGGCCCGCCGGCTGCTGCTCGTAGGGGACCTGGTCCACTCGCGACAGGGCCTCACGCAGGACGTCATCCGCCGCGTCACCACCTGGCGCGAGGCCCACCCCCATTTGGACGTGGTCCTCATCCGGGGCAATCACGATCGCCACGTCCGCACCCTGCCCCCCACCTGGGGCATGGAGGACCGCGAGGACGCCCTGGACGAAGGCCCCTTCCGCTTCGCTCACCACCCCGAACCCGCGACCGGACGCTTCGTGTGGGCCGGGCACCTTCATCCGATGGTGAGGTTGGGTGGGGGAGGCGACCGGCTGCGTCTGCCCTGCTTCCACCTGCGCCCCGGGGTGGGCGTCCTGCCCGCGTTCAGTGCCTTCACGGG
>SECN01000374.1 GCA_004173515.1 Myxococcaceae bacterium
GCTCTACCGCACCGGTGACAAGGCACGCTGGCGCGACGACGGCTCCCTGGAGTTCCTGGGCCGTGATGACAACCAGGTGAAGCTGCGCGGCTTCCGCATCGAGCTGGGCGAAGTGGAAGCGGCCTTGCACCAACTCCCCCAGGTGCGGCAAGCCGGCGTCATCCTTCGCGAGGATTCGCCCGGAGAGAAACGACTGGTGGCCTACCTGGTCGCTCCGGGCGCCGACGCCGCCGCCCTCAAGGGCGCCCTGCGCGCGAAGCTCCCCGAGTACATGCTGCCCTCCGCGCTCGTGCTCCTCGACGCGCTGCCGCTGAGCCCCAACGGCAAGGTGGAACGCAAGGCACTTCCCGCCCCGGAGCTGCTCACCTCCAACGCCTCCGCTTTCGCAGCCCCACGCACCGCCACCGAAGTGGCGCTCGCCGCACTCTTCAGCGACGTGCTCCACCTTCCCCGGGTGGGCCTGCACGATGACTTCTTCGAGCTGGGCGGCCACTCCCTCCTGGCCACCCAGCTCGTGTCCCGCGTGCGTGGAGCCTTCCGCGTGGAGCTCGCCCTGCGCGAGCTCTTCGAAGCGCCCTCCGTGGAGCGGCTCGCCCTGCGCCTCCAGTCCCTCCTGGCCACCCAGATGGGGGACGCCCTGATGCCCGCGCTGGCGCGCGCCCCTCGCGACCAGGCGCTGCCGCTGTCCTTCGCCCAGCAGCGTTTGTGGTTCCTCGATCAGCTTGAGCCCGGCAGCGCGTTCTACAACGTCCCTGTCGTCCTGACGCTGCGTGGTCCTCTGCGGGAAGACATGCTGGAGCGCAGCTTCCAGGAGCTGGGCCACCGCCACGAGTCCCTGCGCACCGTCTTCCGCTCCGAGGGCGGCACCGCGGTGCAGCGCATCCTCCCCGTCAGCGGGTCCAGGCTGGAACGGATCGATCTCAGCAGCCAGCCCGAAGCCCATCACCAGGCCGAAGCGCGTCGTCACGCCGAGCAGGAGGCCCTCCGTCCCTTCAACCTGGAGACGGGGCCGCTGCTGCGAACGACGCTGCTGAAACTGGCTCCCGAGGAGCACGTCCTCGTGTTGGTGCTGCACCACATCGTCTCCGATGGCTGGTCCATGGGCGTGCTCGTGCGCGAGATGACCGCCCTCTACGAGGCCTTCTCCGCCGGCACCCCCTCGCCCCTGCCCGAGCTGCCGGTGCATTACGCCGACTACGCCGTCTGGCAACGCTCGTGGCTCCAGGGTCCGATCCTGGAGGCGCAGGTCGGCTGGTGGAAGCAGCACCTCGCGGGTGCGCCGCCGATGCTGGAGCTGCCCACCGACAAGCCCCGACCCGCGACGCAGTCCTACCGCGGCAGCTCCCATCCCGTGCACCTGCCCCGGGAGTTCTCCGACGCGCTGGACACCTTCTGCCGTGGCGAGGGCGTCACGCCCTTCATGGTCCTGCTGGCCACATGGCAGTTGCTCCTCTCTCGCTATTCGGGCCAGGACGACATCACCGTCGGCTCTCCCATCGCAGGCCGCAGGGTCGTCGAGCTTGAAGGACTCATCGGGTTCTTCGTGAACACGCTCGTGCTGCGCACGCGAGTGGACGGCAACCCTTCCTTCCGCCAGCTGCTCGCACGGGTGAAGGAGACCACCCTGGGCGCCTTCGCCCACCAGGACCTCCCCTTCGAGAAGCTGGTCGAGCAACTCGCTCCGGAGCGCTCCCTGGGCCACACGCCACTTTTCCAGGCCATGTTCGCCTTGATGGAGGAGCCGGAAGCAGAGGGCCCCGGAGGTGGGCTCCAGATCCGGCCCTTCAAGATCGATACCGAGACGGCGCGCTTCGATCTCATCCTCTCGCTGGGACGCAGCGGCGAGGGGCTCGCCGGCACGATCGAATACTCCACGGACCTCTTCGAGACCCACACCATCTCGCGCATGGTGGGCCACCTGCGAAGCCTGCTGGACGCCGTGCTCGCCGAGCCGTGGCGGCCCGTGGCTGAGCTGTCACTCATGGATGAGAAGGAGCGACAGCGCATCCTGACCGGGTGGAACGACACGCGCGTCGACTTCCCCTCCGATGTCTGCATCCACCAACTCTTCGAGGCCCAGGTGGAGCGCACCCCGGAGGCCACCGCCGTGGTCTTCGAGGACAGGGCCCTCACGTTCCGGGAACTCGACGGGCGCGCGAACCAGCTCGCCTGGCACCTGCTGGCCTCGGGGCTGGAGGTGGAGGAGCGCGTGGGCCTGTGCGTCGAGCGCTCCGCGGAAATGGTGGTCGGCATGCTCGGCGTGCTGAAGGCGGGCGGTGCCTTCGTGCCGCTCGACCCGGGATTGCCCCCCGCTCGCCTCGCGTACATGGTCGAAAACTCCGGGGCCCGCGTCGTCATCACCCAGGAGCACCTGAAGTCCTCGCTGCCCGGAGGCGTGTCCACGCTCGAGCTCGACATGCAGCGGGAAGCCCTCCAGGCCTTGCCCGCGACACGGCCTGCGACCTCGGCCTCGGCAGGCACGCTGGCCTACGTCATCTACACCTCCGGTTCCACGGGACGGCCCAAGGGAACGCTGCTGGCGCACCGTGGCCTGTGCAACACCGCGCTCGCGGCGGTGAAGCACCACCGCATGCATTCCGGCAGCCGCATCCTCCAGTTCGCCTCGTTCGGCTTCGATGCCTCGGTGTGCGAGGTGTTCTCGTCCCTGCTGGCCGGCGCGATCCTCTTCCTCGCCCCCCGGGAACAGATGCTGCCGGGCGAGCCGCTGCGCTCGCTGCTGCGGCTCCACGGCATCACCTCCGCCACCTTCACCCCGTCCGTGCTCGCCCAGCTCGATCCCGAAGAGCTGCCCCTGGAGGTCGTCATCTCCGTGGGCGAGGCATGCTCTCCGGAGCTGGTGCGGCGCTGGGGAGCGCGGGTGTGCCTGCTCAACGCCTACGGCCCCACCGAGGCCACCGTCTGCGCCACCATCAGCGCGCCGCTGCGGCCCGGGGAGCTGCCGACCATCGGGCGGCCCTGGGACAACGTCCAGGTGTACATCCTCGACGAGCAGATGCGGCCCGTCCCCGTGGGCGTTCCGGGAGAGCTGTGCATCGGAGGCGTGGGCCTGGCGCGCGGCTACCTCGGCAACCCCGCGCTCACCGCTGAGAAATTCATCCCCCATCCGTTCGCCCAGGCGCCCGGGGAGCGGCTCTACCGCGCGGGCGACCGCGCGCGAATCCTGGAGGATGGACGGATCGCGTTCCTCGGCCGCATCGACCATCAGGTGAAGCTGCGCGGCTTCCGCA
Source organism: Myxococcaceae bacterium (assembly GCA_004173515.1). Taxonomy (GTDB): domain Bacteria; phylum Myxococcota; class Myxococcia; order Myxococcales; family Myxococcaceae; genus Corallococcus. The sequence goes on from SECN01000374.1 coordinate 3,249, forward strand.
TCGAGTTGGGGGAGATCGAGGCCACCCTGCACCGCCACCCCTCCGTGCGGGATGCCGTCGTGGTGCTGCGCCAGGACGAGCCCGGAGAGGCGCGCCTCGTGGCCTACGTCGTGCCCGAAGGCGCCGACACCGTGGATTCCGGTCCCCTGCGTGAGGCCCTTCGCAGCCAGTTGCCAGACTACATGCAGCCCGCGGCCTTCGTGTCCCTGCAGGCACTGCCCCTGGGCTCCAGTGGCAAGGTGGATCGCAACGCACTGCCCGCGCCTGAGGGGGCTCGGTCCGGAACGGGCACGCCCTACGAGGCACCGCGCGACGACGTGGAACAGCAGATCGCCGACTTCTGGTCCGAGCTGCTGCACGTGGAGCGCGTCGGCATCCACGACAGCTTCTTCGACCTGGGGGGCCATTCCCTTCTGGCCACCCAGCTCGTCGCCCGCCTGCGGGCGGACTTCGAGGTGGAGCTGTCCCTGAAAGACCTCTTCGAGAAGCCGACGGTGGCGGGGATGGCCCTGCTCGTCCTGGAGACGCTCGCGGCCCAGGTCGCACCCGAGGATCTGGATCAGATGATGCTGGCACTGAAGCCAGAGGGGACAAGTGGAGCATGAGGAGGGGGAAGCCATGCTGAAGCTGCTTGTCATGTTGCTCCGCACGTCGCGGAGGTCGTTGCTCACCACCCTGTTCTTCGGACTGGCGTCCGGCGCGAGCAGCGCGGCGCTGCTGTCGGTGATAAACCAGGCGTTGGAGCGCCCCTACGAGGAGCGCACGCGGCTGGGGCTCGCCTTCTGCGGACTGGCGGTGCTGGCGATGGTCACGCGCTCCGGCTCGCAGATCCTGCTCAATGGCATGCACCAGGACATCGTCATGGACCTGCGGCGGAGGCTGGCGCGGCAGTTCCTGGCCACGTCGCTGCGACACCTGGAGCAGGCCGGCTCGCATCGCCTGCTGTCGTCCATGTCGAGCGACACCGTGATGGTAGGTGTGGGAATGAGAGCCCTGCCCGAAGTCTTCATCAGCATCACGATCGTGATGGGCTCGCTGCTCTATCTGGCGTGGATCTCCTGGAAGATGCTGTTGGTGATGCTGGGCTTCCTGGCCGTGGGGAGCATCGCGTACTCCCGGGCGACTTCGCCCGCCATCCGGATGCGCCACCAGGTGCGGCAGAACGAGAACGAACTCTTCAAGCGCTTTCTCTCCCTGATGGATGGCGCCAAGGAGCTGCGGCTGCACCGCCCGCGCCGCAACGCGTTCCTGTCGCGGCTGTTGGATCCGCTGGTGCGGGACCTGCGCACGCAATGGGCGCGCGCGGAGAATGTCTTCGTGCTCGCCAGCAGCGGGGGAATGATCCTCTACATGTTCGTCATCGGGCTGCTGCTCTTCGTGATGCCGCGGTTCGCGCCGGTCACCCAGGCGTCGCTGGTGAGCTACACGCTGGTCATCCTGTACGTGCAGCAGCCGTTGAGCGCCATCCTCACGACGATGGCGTACGTGAACCGGTCCGTGGTGGCCCTGGAGAATCTCAGCGAACTGGGCCTGAAGCTCACACCCGAGCACGACACCCCGCCAGCGCTGCCCGCAGAGATTCCCGAGCGGCTGCGGTCCTTCCGACAGCTTGAACTGCGGGGCATCACGCACACCTACCGCCGTGAGAACGAGGATGGCTCGTTCACGCTGGGCCCCATCGACCTGACCCTGAACCGGGGCGAGCTGCTCTTTCTCGTGGGCGGCAATGGCAGTGGCAAGACGACCCTCGCCAAGCTCATCTCCGGTCTGTACGCGCCCGAGGGCGGAGCGCTGCTCGTGGATGGCGTCCCCGTCCAGCCGCTGGAGCGGGACGAGTACCGCCAGCTCTTCTCCGCCGTCTTCTTCGACTTCCACCTGTTCGATCAGCTCCTGGGGCTGGACCTGCCCGAGCAGTTGGATCAGGCGCGGCACTACCTGTCGAAGCTGATGCTGGACCGCAAGGTGCAGATCCAGGACGGTGGCTTCTCGACCACCGAGCTGTCCCAGGGCCAGCGCAAGCGGCTGGCGCTCGTCACGGCCTATCTGGAAGACCGGCCCTTCTACATCTTCGATGAGTGGGCGGCGGACCAGGATCCGAGCTTCAAGGAGGTCTTCTACAAGGAGATCCTCCCGGACCTGAAGCGCCTTGGGAAGACGGTGCTCGTCATCACCCACGACGACCGCTACTTCCAGCTCGCGGATCGGCTGCTGCACATCGAGGCAGGCCGTCTGACGTCGATGGAACACCCGCGCCTGAATCAGGTCGGCACCTAGCCAGGCCCGCGCGCCAGAACATCCCAGGAGTCATGTCGATGAGCGATACGAAGCAGAAGCTGGCGGAACTCTCGCCAGAGCAACGCTCCATGCTGATGCGGCAGCTGAAGCAGAAGGGGGCGAAGTCCGTTTCGCATCCGCCCCTCACCCGCCGGCCGGAAAATGGGGGCGTGCCACCGCTGTCGTTCTCACAGCAGCGACTGTGGTTCCTCCACCAGCTCGATCCGTCCAGCGCCGCCTACAACATGCCCGCGCCCCTGCGGTTGACGGGTTCCCTGGACAGCTCCGCGCTCCAGCGCGCCCTCACGGAGCTCGTGCGCCGCCACGAATCCCTGCGCACGTCCTTCACGTCCGTCGAGGAGCACCCCGTCCAGGTCATCTCGCCGCCCACGGCCTTCGCGCTGCCGGTGACGGACCTGTCCTCCCACGAGGATCCGGAGGCCGAGGTCCGGCGTCTAGGCGAACAGGAAGCGCGCGCGTCCTTCGACCTGGCGAAGGGGCCTCTGCTGCGCGCATCGCTGCTGCGGTTGGGCGCGCGCGAGCACGTGCTGCTGCTCAACATGCACCACATCGTCTCCGACGGCTGGTCCATGGACGTGCTGGTGCGCGAGATGGCGGCGCTCTACGAGGCCTTCTGCGCGGGCAGGCCCTCGCCCCTGCCCGAGCTGCCCCTCCAGTACGCCGACTATTCCGTCTGGCAGCGCTCGTGGCTCCAGGGCGAGGCCCTGGAGTCCCAGCTCGACTGGTGGCGCAAGCATCTGGAAGGGGCTCCCTCCGCGCTGGAGTTGCCCACCGACCTTCCGCGCCCCGCCGCCCCGTCCTTCCGAGGCGCTACCGCTCCCGTGAAGCTGTCGCGCTCGGCGTCCGATGCGCTCAAGGCCCTCTGCCAGCGTGAAGGTGTCACTCCCTTCATGGCGCTGCTGGCCGCCTTCCAGCTCCTGCTCTCGCGCTACTCGGGACAGGAGGACATCACCGTCGGCTCTCCCATCGCGGGCCGCCGCGTCGTCGAACTGGAAGGCCTCATCGGCTTCTTCGTGAACACGCTCGTGCTGCGCACCCGCATGGAGGACAACCCCTCCTTCCGTCAGGTGCTGGCGCGCGTGAAGGAGGCCACGCTCGGCGCCTTCGCCCACCAGGATCTCCCTTTTGAGAAGCTGGTCGAGGAGCTGCAACCGCCTCGCATCCTGGGCCGGACGCCGCTCTTCCAGGTCCTGTTCGCGCTACAGAACATGCCTCAGCAGCAGTTGCAGTTGCCGGGCTTCTCCCTGCGTCCGCTTCCTCTCGATAGCGCCACCGCGCGCTTCGAGCTAGAGTTGATCCTTTCGGAGACTCCGGATGGCTTCGCGGGCGAACTCATCTACCGCCAGGACCTCTTCTCCTCCGCCTTCGCCCAGCGGCTCTCACGTCACTTCGTCACGCTGGTGGAGGC
>SECN01000829.1 GCA_004173515.1 Myxococcaceae bacterium
CCCCGGTGCCCCTGCCGCTGGTGGAGCTGACGAGCCCGCCCCTGTCGGAGCTGGTGCGCGTGACGAACAAGGAGAGCCTCAACCTGTACGCGGAGCGGCTGGGCATGCGCTTCGCGCGCGAGCGCACCGGCCAGGAGGGCTATACCGCGCTGCGCACCGCGCTGGCCGCGGAGCTGCTGCGCCGGGGCGTGCCGCCCAAGGACCTGCGCCCGGTGGATGGCAGCGGCCTGTCCCGCTACAACCTGGCCACGCCCCGGGGCATGGCGCGCGTCATCCTCACCAGCCTCCAGGAGCCCTATGGCCCGGCGCTGGTGGACAGCCTGCCGGTGCTGGGCGTGGACGGGACGCTGGCGGGACGGCCCACCACGCAGGCCACCGCGGGCCGCGTCCGCGCGAAGACGGGCACGCTCACGGGCCAGAAGTGCTTCGTGGGCGTGGCCGAGCGCCCCCACGACGTGGAGCACCCGCGCGTCGTCTTCGCGCTGATGCTCGGCAACATGGACGAGGGCACGAAGCCCTCCGCCAACGAGACCTTCGATGTCTTCTCCACCGCCCTGGTGGAGCTGCCCCTGCATTGAAGCCGCGGGGCGCACTCTTCCCAGGGCACAGCACCCATGCGAGGTGAACCGTGAAGCTGAAGACCGCAGTGACCACCGCCGCGCTGCTCCTGCCGCTCGTGTCTGGAGCAGCGGGCAAGGCGCCCGCGAAGCCCGCCGCCACGGAGAAGCAGCCCGTGGAGAGCACGTACCACGGCACCACCGTGGCGGATCCCTACCAGTGGATGGAGTCCGCCAGCGACCCCAGGGTGCAGCAGTGGACGGACACCCAGAACGCGTACACCCGCGCGACGCTGGACAAGCTGCCGGGGCGCGAGGGCCTGCGCCAGCGCATCACCGAGCTGCTGTCGTGGAAGTCCCCCGCGTACGGAGCCCTGGAGGAGAAGGGCGGCGTCATCGTGGCGATGAAGTTCCAGCCGCCCAAGCAGCAGCCGTCGCTCGTCGTCCTGGGCTCGCTGGACGACACGTCCAAGGAGCGCGTGCTGCTGGACGCCACGCAGGTGGACCCGTCCGGCAAGACGACCATCGACTGGTTCCAGCTCACGCACGACGGCAAGAAGGTGGCGGTGTCGCTGTCGAAGAGCGGCACGGAGAGCGGTGACGTGTCGGTGTACGACGTGGCCACGGCGAAGGCGCTGGCCAACGAGGTCGTCCCGCGCGTCAACGGCGGCACGGCGGGCGGCAGCCTCGCGTGGAACGCGCAGGGCACGGGCTTCTTCTACACGCGCTATCCGCGCGGCGAGGAGCGTCCCCCCATCGACCGCGAGGTGTACCAGCAGGTGTACTTCCACGCGCTGGGCACGCCCACGGAGAAGGACACGTACGCGCTGGGCAAGGACTTCCCGCGCATCGCGATGACGGACCTGGAGGCCAGCGACGACGGCCAGTACAC
>SECN01000375.1 GCA_004173515.1 Myxococcaceae bacterium
TCGCAGCCCCAGCTCATCCAGCAGCCGCGCCTGGAGCTGTTCCCACACGCCGGCCCGGGTCCATTCCTCCAGTCTGCGCCAGGCTGTCATGCCCGACAGGCCGAACTGCTTGCGAGGCAGCACCTCCCAGGGGATGCCGCTCCTGAGCACGAAGACGATGGCTTCCAGCGCCGCCCGGTCATCCGCACGAGGGCGGCCCAGCTTCTTCTTCGGCCGAGGTGGAGGCAGCAGGGGCGCCACACGCTGCCAGAAGGCGTCGGGGACGAGTTCACGGACCATGTCCCTCAAGCTGAGGATGCCCCTTGCCAACGGCCAGCCCAGCCCTGACTTTCGTTAGGTGCTGTTACGTCACTAATTCAGGGCCCCAACGAGTTCGGCGGCGATAAGCCCTCTCACCCACGGCCCTGGATGACGAAAACACTCATGCTCTCAGGCGAGAGCCGGCTTTCCTTCATCGAGCGCGTCACGGCGGCGCTGCGCCCCTTCCTTCGGGGGGAGGGGTTCGCGGACGCGGCGGCGGAGCACGTGGAGTTGGCCGCGGCGGAGGCGGTGGCCAATGCCATCCAGCACGGAAACCGGGGCGCCGCGAGCCGTCGCGTGGAGGTCACGTGTGTCTCACGCGAGGACCTGCTGACCGTCTCCGTCCGCGATGAGGGCCCGGGCTTCGACGCCTCCAGCATTCCGGATGCGCTCGCGCCGGAACACCTGCTCAAGCCCTCGGGACGGGGCGTGCTGCTCATGCGCACGCTCATGGACGCGGTGGAGTTCGCCACGCATCCCCGAGGGGGCACGGTCGTCCACCTGTCGAAGCAGAAGCACGCGGTCCCACCCAGCACCCAGGAGAAACACCATGTCTGAGTTGAAGATCCAGAACCGGCAGTCCGGCAAAGCCACCATCCTCGACCTGTCTGGGAAGATCACCATCACCGAGGGTGCCCACGTCCTGCGCGGCACCGTGCGCAACGCCCTGGAGGAAGGCAAGAAGAACCTCGTGATCCGCCTGGCCGACGTCACCTACCTGGACAGCTCCGGACTGGGAGAGCTGATCTCCTCCTACACGACCACGACCAACCAGGGCGGCAAGCTCTGCCTGCTGAGTCCTACGCAGAAGATCATGGACCTGCTGATGATCACCAAGCTCATCACTGTCTTCCAGGTCCATGACACCGAGCAGGAAGCGGTGAACAGCTTCAACTGAGTCCCGGCTTTCGGGCACGCCGTGTTCGCGCGGCGCGCCCGTGTTTCATCCAGGCTTTCGTCAATGGCTCACGAAGCGACGACGCGAGGCGCGAAGGTGCCACGCCTTGAATTGCGCTCTCGCGGGTGAGAGACTCCTTGCAGATTCGTGAGAGGAGCCACCCATGCGTGAGGCTTCATCCTGGTCCGGTCGCGGCGCGCCGCAGTCCTCCGAGCATGGCCTCCGGGGGCGTTCGTGCCCCCTCCTGGCCCTGGTCCTCTTCACGCTGCTGGCCCCGCTTCCGCGCGCCGAGGCCTTCCCCATCGCCCCGCAGACGTTGAAGGAGCTGACGCAGGGGGCGGAGCTGGTGGTGTGGGCGGAGGTGGAGAAAGTGACGGTGCTGCCTCCACCGGAGCCCGGTGCGAAGCCGCGGGAAGGGGACTGGGATAAAGGCTTGGTGGCGCACCTGCGCATCCGGGAGGTGTGGCGGGGAAAGGCACCCGCTGACGAACGCATCCAGGTGCACTACGCCCAGCTCACATGCCCGGCGGGCGCCATTTACGACCCCGACGAGAGGGTCCTCGCGTTCCTCGTCCAGCGAGAGGGGAGATGGAGAACCGTCGGGCTGTCGTACGGGACGCGCTACCCGACGGACGAAGACGAGGTCGCGGCCTACCGCCACGCCGTGACGCGATTCCGCGTGATGGAGGAGCAGGCCATCGTGGCCCGGGCCGCGAGAAGGGAAGACGGCGTGACGGCGGCGCTCACGGACTGGCAGGTGCTCCTGGCCACCCATCCCGCGACACGCTGGGATGGCCTTTATGGGCTGGTCCCCGACTCCGACGCGGATCATTTCTTCTACGACTACCGGCCCTTCCGGGCGGTGCACCTCTTGCCTGAACAACGGGAGCAGCTCACGCGTGGGTTCGTGAAGTACCCGCCGCTCGACCGCACCTTGCCCATGCTGCTGACGGCGCTGCGCGGTCACAAGAGCGATGAGGTGGACCGCCTGTCGGCCCGCGCCCTGGAGACCGTCCTCGCCGATGAGAGGCCCCCGCGCTGGGCGGACCGTGCGTTCGACCTGCTGCGCGAGCGCTACGGAGAGCAGCCCGCAGCCCCTTCAAAGCAGGACGAGGATCCGCTGATGCGCACGATGGCCGATGCGAAGGCCGGCCCCTCCGGCCCCAGGGTTTCGGAAGGCTCTCCGCTCCTGCGCGAATGGCGGCGCTTCAAACAGCGCCATCACCTGAAGCCGAAGCCCCTGCCCCTGCCCGTGGAGTTCCCCGCTCCCGGCACCGGCGGGAATACGACGCTCTGAAACCTCAGGGTCTCACCCGGAGCCACGACAGGGCCTGGAGGGAAGCGAACCACGCCACCGCGACGAGCGTGTGGCGCAGGTGGTTCACCTGGGACCAGCGCAGCGCGGACGCCACCGACGCGGGCGAGTCCGGTGCGTCCAGCAGGCGGATCATCGTGGGGATGAAATAGGAGAAGGTCAGCAGGCGGTCCACGAGCGAGACCCCGGCCGCCGCGAGCCACCAGAGGCGCAGGGGGCCCGTCACCTGCGTGGCGAAGTAGAAACCCGCCAGGGTGAGGAGCGACAGCGGGCCCGTGCTGACGAAGGCCCAGAAGCGCAGCCCCACGTTGTCCTGCCGCGCCGCCTCCGCGTTCCAGTGCGCCCCCGTGGCATCCAGCCACCGGGGCAGCAGGATGCGGTGCTCATAGAGCCCCGCGCCGAACGCGACGCCCAGGTTGAGGACGAAGAGCCACAGCACGATTGCGCCCACGGACAGCTTCAGGTTCATCATGCGCTGGAGGATGCGTCCCGGGGTGCTCGGGCGTCTTTCGTGTCCTTGTGCTGTTTTTCTCAAACTTGCGGTGATTCGTCATGAGCCCCCGGCACGTCCTCCTCCAGCAGATTGGCGCAGACATCGTCCGCTTCCAGGACGCCTCCGCGGACTTCGACGCGGCCGTCGGTGAGGTCCTGGCCCTGGGCCGCGCGGAGCTGGTGTGTCTTGCGCAACTGCACTTCGGAGGCCCCGCGCCCATGAGCGCGGTCGCGCGCGGCACCGACGTGGAGCGGCTCGAGCTCGCGGGCTATGTCCGGCGGGAGGCCGCCCGGGGCGGCAGGCGGCTCGTGCTCACCGAACACGCGCGCGAATGGATTGAAACCCTCTGGGGTCCCCTGAGCGTGGATGGAATGCGCTTGATGGAGCCCCTGTCGGACACGGACCTGAAGGTCGTCGCCGACTTCCTCACCTCCGCGCGAGCCGTGCAGGAGCGCCACGCGTCCCGGTTGTCGAAGCTGCTCCAGACGCCCGGGGGCTCACCGGCCGCCCGCAGGCGTGGTGGGCTCTCCGCCGCCGCGCTCTCCCGCGTGCAGCTCTTCGTCGAGGCGCACCTCGCCCGGCGGATCCGCGTGGGCGAGCTGGCCCGGCGCTCGGGACTGAGCGTCTTCTACTTCACCCGCGCCTTCCGCCAGTCCACCGGAATGACCCCGCACGCCTTCGTCCAGCAGCGACGGGTGGAGCGGGCGCGCGAGCTGTTGAAGCACCCCATGCACTCGCTGGGCGACATCGCCCTCGCGGTGGGCTTCAGCTCCCAGAGCCACTTCACCACGGTCTTCCGCCGCGTCACCGGCCTGACGCCCGCGGTCATCCGACGCTCGGTGGCGCACCCCGGGTAGGTCGCCAGGGCAGCTCGTGCCGGGCTCCTGCTTGGGAAACCTGTCCGACTGTCGGACCCGTTTGGACGCTTCGTCCCCGGAGCCTTCGCTAGAACGCCAGGTTGAGCTGGAGCGTGAGGAGGTTGGAAGTGCCGGGGTCCTTCGCCAGGCTCACCGCGCCCAGCAGCGCGGGGTCCGGCGAGTCCTGGTGCGCGAACTGGTAGCGCAGCTTCACCGCCAGGAAGGGCGCGTCCAGGAACCACGCGAGCTGCGCCTCCGCGATGTAGAGGCTGTCGTCGTCCAGCTCGTGGCTCGCGTCCAGCCAGGACAGCCGCACGCCCGCGTCCAGCACCTTCTTGTAGAAGACGTAGTCGGCCTGGGCCCACGCACCCACGCTGGTGAAGTTGGAGCCCGTCGCCTCCGGGTTCGTGCGCTCGATGTAGGCCTCCGCGAAGAAGGTGAAGCGCTGGGCCTGGAGCATGAAGTCCACGCCACCGGTGGCGAACTTGCGCACGCCCTCGTCGGTAATGTCGAAGCTCCCTGTCTCCACGTTGAAGTTCTCCTCGCGCCGCTGCACCTTGCCGCCCGCGCCCTGCACCGTGAAGGACACGCGCAGCGGCGCGCCCTTCTCATCCGACATGATGAATGGCAGCTCGCCGTAGCCCATGGGCCCCATGGGGCTCACCGTGAGCCGCACGTTCGACGCCCACCGCCCCGGGTCCGACGTGATGGAGCGCAGCGGCGAGCCGCTGTAGATGCCCGCGTAGTACTCCAGCGTGTCCGTGGTCCCCATGAACGTCACGCCCTTGTCGCGCCCCGTCCAGAAGTAGTTCGCCACCGGCGCGAACTCCGGGAAGAGGATCTGCTGCGGCCCCAGCGATTCGTGCCGGCTGAGCGGCGTGTAGTGCTGGCCCAGGCGCAGACCCGCTGTCTTCCAGGGCTGCACGTCCACGTACGAATCCAACAGGAAGGGCGCCAGCGGGGACGCCAGCTCCAGTGAGGTCCAGAAGCGGATCCACGGCCGGTACACGTTGCCTTCGATGCGGGGGCGCAGGAACGGGAACGCGGTGCGCGACTTCGCCTCGCCGTCCTCCCAGACGGGCTCCAGCTTGTAGGCGGCCTGCAAGCCCGCCCCCAGCCGGTAGTTGCCGTCGTCGGAGGCGACGGCGAAGCCCTTGCCCTCCCGGGGCGTCTCCACCTTCGAAGGCTTTTCATCCTTCGCGTCCGCGGCCTCCACGCCCCAAGCCACGAGCACGCCCAGCAGCCCCGCCCATCCCCACCGCTTGCGCATGCCCACGTCCCCTCGCCGGCCCGCCTCCCCGACACGGGGATCCGAGCCATGGTGGGAAGCGAGGGCACGCGCGGCACCGCCACCCGGGGTGCCTTGCGTCTATCGCGGGCCGGACATTCCACCGCCGGAACGGGCTGCCTGCTTCGCGCCGCTGGAGGAGAAGATGTCGCCGCCCAGCTCGGTGATGATGGACTCCACCGCCTTCTGGCCACGCACGCTGTTGCCCGCCTTGTCCAGGGGCGGGGAGAACGTCGCCACCGCGAAGCGGCCGGGCACCACCGCGACAATCCCACCGCCCACGCCGCTCTTGGCCGGCAGGCCCGCGGTGAAGGACCAGTCCCCGGAGTTCTCATAGAGGCCGGTGGTGAGCATCAACGACAGCACCTTCTGCGCGTTCTCCGAGTCCACCACGCGCTTGCCGGTGACGGGGTTCATCCCCCCGTTGGCCAGCGTCGCGCCCATGATGGCCAGGTCCTTCGCGGTGACGTTCACCGAACACTGGCGCGTGTAGACATCCAGCGCCTCCATCGGGTCGCCGGGCAGCGCGTCGTAGGACTTGAGCAGCCAGGAGATGGCGCGGTTGCGCGTGTTGGTGGCGGACTCGGAGCGGTAGACCTCCTCGTTCACGGTGAGCTCCCGCCCGGCGAAGTCATTGAGCGTGTCCTGGATGCGCGTCCAGCGGTCATCCGGGCTCTTCGCCGGCACCATGCTCACGGCGGTGATGGCGCCCGCGTTCACCAGCGGGTTGCCCGCGGGAGGGCGGTTCGCCTCCTTGTTCTGTTCAATGGCGGTGATGGAGTTGAACGGCTCGCCGGTGGCGTTGGTGCCGATCTGCTTCTCCACCTTCTCCGCCCCCACGTCCTGGAGGATGCGCGCCAGGGTGAAGGGCTTGGAGACGGACTCGATGGCGAACGGGTGCTCCGTGTCCCCCACCGAGTACACGCGCCCGTCCACCGTCACCAGCACGATGCCGAAGAGGCCGGGGTCCACCTTCGCCAGCGACGGGATGTAGTCCGCGTTCTTGCCAGCCTTCACGCCCTTGAAGCGCGCGTGCGCCCGTTGCAGCGCGTCCTTCGCCTCCGCGGCGGACACCTCCGCGTCCGCGGGCGCCTGCCGCGTCTGCTGCGTCCGCGCGGGGACTGCCTTCTGGGCGACCCCCACCCCGGGCGCGCCCAGCAATCCCATCACACACACCAGTGCCGTGGCGGCCCGCCGCTTCCTGTTGCCCAGGGACTTCGACATGGAACGTCCTCCCCTTCATGCGTCCGGCGGGTGCCGGCGCCGCGTTCACCCTGGGGACGCAGGGCCCTGTCGGGCAACGCACACCCGTCGGTTGGAACGGGCGCCCGCGCTACCGGCCGCTCCACACCGGGGGACGACGCAGGGCACGCGAGCACACGCCATCTCACCGGGAAGCATTCCCGCCCGCCGCCAAGGAGTCCGCATGCCCCTGCACGGAAAGGACGAAGTCCGCGACCGCCTCAACGACGACGTCTACGCGTCGCCCGACCTGTCCGTCCCGATGCCCAAGTTCCGCATCCCCGACGACGAGCACAGCGCGGACCACGCCTACGCGGTGGTTCATGACGAGCTGCTGCTGGACGGCAACTCGCGGCAGAACCTGGCCACCTTCTGCCAGACCTGGTCCGAGCCGCAGGTGCACCGGCTGATGGACGAGTGCCTGGACAAGAACATGATCGACAAGGACGAGTACCCGCAGACCGCGGAGATTGAAACGCGCTGCGTGAACATGCTCGCCGACCTCTGGCACGC
>SECN01000040.1 GCA_004173515.1 Myxococcaceae bacterium
GTGGGCGCGGTGCCCTTCGACGGCCGGGTGGAGGCGCAGCTCGTGGTGCCCATGACGTTGCAGCGCGCGGGCCCGCTGGTGTTCGACGCGGCCTCCCCCGCGCAGCTCCCCCTGGCGTCGCGCTACACGATGCGCCCCGTGCCGGAGCCGGCCGCGTACCTGAGCGGCGTGGCGGCGGCGCTGAAGCTGATGCAGGAAGGGCCGCTGCGCAAGGTGGTGCTGTCGCGCTCGCTGCACCTGGACACCGCGACGCCCATCGACCTGCGCCAGCTGCTGCACAACCTGGCCCGGCGCAACCCGCACGGCTACACGTTCGCGGTGGACCTGCCGCCGCGCGAGGACGCGGCGCCCGGCGCGGGCCGGCGGACGCTCATCGGCGCGAGCCCGGAGCTCCTGGTGTCGCGCTCCGGGTTGCAGGTCATCGCCAATCCGCTCGCGGGCTCCGCGGCGCGCAGCCCGGATCCGGTGGAGGACCAGGCGCGGGCGGCGCGGCTGATGACGTCCCCCAAGGACTTGCACGAGCACGCGGTCGTCATCGACGCGGTGGCCGAAGCGCTGCGCCCCTACTGCAAGTCGTTGGATGTGCCCAAGGGCCCGTCGCTGGTGAGCACGCAGACGATGTGGCACCTGTCCAGCCGCATCCAGGGTGAGCTGAAGGATCCGTCCATCACGTCGCTGACGCTGGCGCTCGCGATGCACCCCACGCCCGCGGTGTGCGGTCACCCCACGGAGCTGGCGCACGAGGCCATTGGCCACATCGAACCGTTCCAGCGCGGCTACTACACCGGCACGGTGGGCTGGTGCGACGCGAACGGCGACGGTCAGTGGGCCGTCACCATCCGCTGCGCGGAGGCGGACGCGAACTCGCTGCGGCTGTTCGCGGGCGCGGGCGTCGTCGTGGGCTCCACGCCGGAGGCGGAGCTGGCGGAGACCGAGGCGAAGTTCCGCACCATGCTCCAGGCCATGGGCCTGGGCGCCGGGGTGCAGCCGTGAGCGTCGTCCGCGAACACCTGGCGGGCTGCCCCACGTGGCCGGAGGACTTCGCCCAGCGCTACCGCGAGGCGGGGTACTGGCGCGGAGAGACCTTCGGTCAGCTGCTGCGCGACCGCGCCCGGGACTTCGGGACGCACGTGGCGCTGGTGGCGGGCACGCACCGCTGGACGTACGCGGAGCTGGACGCGCGCGTGGACCGGATGGCCGCGGGCTTCCACGCCCTGGGCCTGCGGGCCCGCGACCGCGTGGTGGTGCAGCTTCCCAACGTCGCGGAGTTCTACGAGGTCATCTTCGCGCTCTTCCGCATGGGCGCGCTGCCGGTGTTCGCGCTGCCCGCGCACCGCGCGTCGGAGATCGGCTACTTCTGCGCCTTCACGGAGGCGGTGGCCTATGTCATCCCGGACCGCTTCGGCGGCTTCGACTACCGCACGCTCGCGGAGCAGGTGCGCGCCGCGACGCCCACGCTCAAGCACGTGCTGGTGCTGGGGGACGCGGGTCCGTTCACCGCGCTGGCCTCCGTGCCCGCCGACCCCGTGACGCTGGATGACCCGTCCCCGTCGGACGTGGCGTTCTTCCAGTTGTCGGGCGGCAGCACGGGCGTGCCCAAGCTCATCCCGCGCACGCACGACGACTACATCTACAGCCTGCGGGCCAGCGTGGACGTGTGCCGGTTCACCCGCGACACGGTCTACCTCTGCGCGCTGCCGGCGGCGCACAACTTCCCCATGAGCTCCCCCGGCGTGCTGGGAACCTTCTACGCCGGCGGCACGGCGGTGATGGCGCTGCACCCCAGCCCCGACGTGGCCTTCCCGCTCATCGAAAAGGAGCGCGTCACCGTCACGGCGCTGGTGCCCCCGCTGACGATGGTGTGGCTGGACTCCACGCAGGCGAAGAAGCACGACCTGTCCAGCCTCCAGGTGCTCCAGGTGGGCGGGGCCCGGCTGAGCGACGAGGCCGCCGCACGCGTGCGCCCCACGCTGGGCTGCGCGCTCCAGCAGGTCTTCGGCATGGCGGAAGGGCTGGTGAACTACACCCGCCTGGACGACCCCGAGCAGCTCATCGTCACCACGCAGGGCCGCCCCATGTCGGACGCGGACGAGCTGCGCGTGGTGGACGACGACGACGTGGCGGTGGCCCCCGGCGAGACGGGGCACCTGCTCACGCGCGGGCCGTACACCATCCGCGGCTACTACAAGGCGGAGGCGCACAACGCGCGGTCCTTCACGTCGGACGGCTTCTATCGCACCGGCGATCTGGTGCGCCTGACGCCCGAAGGCTGCCTCGTGGTGGAAGGCCGCGCGAAGGATCAGATCAACCGGGGCGGCGACAAGGTCGCGGCGGAAGAGGTGGAGAATCACCTGCTCGCGCACCCGTCCGTGAGCGACGCGGCCGTGGTGGCCATCCCCGACAAGTTCCTGGGCGAGCGCACCTGCGCCGTCGTCATCCCGCGCGGCGAAGCGCCGACCGCGTCGGTGCTCAACGCCTTCCTGCGCCAGCGGGGCCTCGCCGCCTTCAAGATTCCGGACCGCATCGAGTTCGTCGCGGCCTTCCCCCAGACGGGGGTCGGCAAGGTCAGCAAGAAGGCGCTGCGCGACAGCCTCCGACAGTCCCTCAACCCCACTTCCGTCTGAACCTGGAGCCCTCCATGGCCCTGCCTGCCATTGCCCCCTATCCCATGCCCGGCGCGGCCGACCTGCCCCGGAACAAGATCGCCTGGACGCCCGAGCCCAAGCGCGCCGTCCTGCTCATCCACGACATGCAGCGCTACTTCGTGGACGCCTTCACGCAGGGCCAGTCCCCGGTGACGGAGCTGGTCGCCAACATCCAGCGCCTGCGCGCGCACTGCACGGCGCTGGGCATCCCCGTCGTGTACTCCGCCCAGCCTCCGGACCAGACGCCCGAACAGCGCGGCCTCCAGTTGGACTTCTGGGGCAAGGGCCTCAGGGGCGGCCCGGAGCAGAAGCAGAAGATCATCGACGCGCTGGCCCCCGCGGAGGGCGACATCCTGCTCACCAAGTGGCGCTACAGCGCGTTTCGCAACACGCGGCTGATGGAGGTCATGCGCGATCAGGGCCGGGATCAGCTCATCATCTGCGGCATCTACGCGCACATCGGCTGCCTCCAGACGGCCAGCGACGGCTCCATGAGCGAGGTGCGCCCCTTCCTCGTCGCGGACGCGGTGGCGGACTTCTCGCGGGAGAAGCACCAGCTGGCGCTCGACTACGCCTCGCAGCTCGTCGCGTTCGTCACCTCCACGCAGCAGTTGATGGACGCCATGCCGTTGACGGCCTCCGCTCCGGCGGTGAACCGCGAGCAGCTTCGCTCGGACGTGGCGGAGCTGTTGATGGAGCCCGTGGCGGCGATTGGCGAGGACGAGAACCTGCTGGAGCGCGGCATGGACTCCATCCGCCTCATGAGCCTGGTGGAGCGCTGGCGGCAACACGGCACGGAGGTGTCCTTCGTGGAGCTGGCCGAGAAGCCGACGCTCACCGACTGGTACGCGCTCCTCGCCGCGAAGCAGCCCGTCCCCGTCGCGCCCGGCGCTCGCGCCTCGTAGTCCGTCGCACCCCTTCCCCCTCGGAGTTCCCCCCGTCATGCACCCATCCCAGGACGAGAACCGCCCGCTCTCAGCGGCCCAGCACGGCATCTGGGTGGGGCAACAGCTCGACCTCCAGAGCCCGGTGTACAACGCCGGGGAGTGCATCGAGTTCAAGGGCGCGGTGGATCCGGTGCGCTTCGAGTCCGCCCTGCGTCAGGCGGTGGCGGAGTCAGACGCGCTGCACTCGCGCTTCGTGACGGTCGACGGCGGGCCGGTGCAGCGCATCGACGCGGGGACGGACTGGACGCTTCAGCGCGTGGACCTGAGCGGGGAAGCGGACCCCTGGGCCGCCGCGCGTGAGTGGATGTGGAAGGACCTGGTCCGCACGGTGGACCTGGCGACGGGGCCGCTGTTCGCCCAGGCCCTGCTCACCGTGGGGCCGGAGCGCTCCTTCTGGTTCCAGCGCATCCACCACATCGCGATGGACGGCTACGGATTCTCGCTGCTCGCGCGGCGGGTGGCGGAGCTGTACACGGCCGAGTCCCAGGGACGCGTGGCCCCCGTGGGCTTCAACCGGCTGGGGCCCGTGCTGGACGAGGACGTGGCGTACCGCGCGGGTCCGCAGTGGCAGAAGGACCGCGACTTCTGGGTGAACCGCTTCGAGGACGCGCCCGTGCCCGCGCTGCTGGCGGAGGCCGCGCCCATGTCGTCGCGCTTCCTGCGGCGCTCGGAGCACCTGTCCCCGGAGACGATGGCGGCGCTCCAGGCCGGCGCGAAGCAGGCGGGCGTGAGCTGGTCCGACCTGGTGCTGGCGGTGACCGCCATCTACCTGCACCAGCGGACGGGCGCGCCGGAAGCGGTGCTGGGCCTGCCGGTGATGGGACGGCTGGGTTCGGCGGCGCTGAAGGTGCCGTGCATGGCCATGAACATCGTGCCGCTGCGCATCGCCGTGCGGCCCGATGCCGGGCTGTACGCGCTGGCCCGCGACGTGGCGGCGGAGATGAAGGCCGCGCGCCCCCACCTGCGCTACCGCTACGAGCAGCTCCGGCGTGACCTGCGCCTCGTGGGCGGACAGCGCAAGCTGTTCGGCCCCGTCGTCAACATCATGCCATTCGACTACGCCCTGGACTTCGCGGGCGTGCCGGGCACGGCGCACAACATCTCCGCGGGCCCCGTGGAGGACCTGTCCTTCGGCTTCCATGCGCGCTCGGGCGGCAAGGACCTGCGCGTCGACCTGGACGCGAACCCTTCCTGCTACACCGAAGCGTCCCTGGCCGAGCACCAGCGCGGCTTCCTCCAACTGCTGGAGTCCCTGCTCGCCGCGCCGGAGCAGCCCGTGCGCCGGGGCGCCAGCGGCGTCGCGGGTCCGGACGCGTCGATCCTGGATGGCGGGCCGGTGCCCTCCGTGCGCCCGGTGCTGGAGCTGCTCAAGGCGCAGGCGGAGGCCCGGCCGGACGCGGTCGCGCTGGAGCACGGCCGCTGGCGGATGACGTACCGCGAGCTGCTGGCGGCATCGCAGGCGCTGTCGCTGCGGCTGGTGGAAGCGGGCGTGACGCCGGACACGGCGGTGGCGGTGAAGGTGCCCCGAGGCACGGACGCCATCGTCGCCAGCCTGGGCATCCTGTTCGCGGGCGCGGGCTACCTGCCCATCGACCCTTCGGGTCCCGCCACGCGCAACGCGGCCATCCTGGAGGACGCGCGGCCGTCCGTGATGTTGGTGTCCGAGCGCCCCACGCCCGACGCGGATCCGACCGCGCCCGGCGTCCTGGTGGTGCGGAAGCTGGAAGCGCGCGAGGGCGCCGCACCGGCCGTGCCCGCCGCCGACGTGGAAGCCCGCCTCGCCTACGTCATCTACACCTCCGGCTCCACCGGCCAGCCCAACGGCGTGCAGATTCCCCGCGCCGCGCTGGCCCACTTCGTCGCGGGCGCGACGCAGCGCTACGCGGTGGGCCCCGAGGACCGGGTGCTCCAGTTCGCCCCGCTCCACTTCGATGCGAGCGTCGAGGAGATCTTCGTCACGCTGTGCGCGGGCGGCCGGCTGGTGCTGCGCACCGATGAGATGCTCCAGTCCGTGCCCCGCCTGATGGACGCGTGCGCGGAGGCCGGCATCACGCTGCTCGACCTGCCCACCGCCTTCTGGCACGAGCTGGCCTACAGCCTGTCCACCGGCGCCGCCCGCCTGCCCGATTCCCTGCGCACGGTCATCATCGGCGGAGAGGCGGCCCTGCCGGAGCGCATCGCCCGCTGGCGCGACGTCGCTGGCGACCGCGTGAGCCTGCTCAACACCTACGGCCCCACCGAGGCCACCGTGGTGGCCACCGTCGCCGCCCTCGCGGGCCCCGGTGCGCTCGCCTCCGGTGACGAGGTCCCCATCGGCCGTCCGCTGCCGGGCGTGATCGCGGCCGTCGTCACACAGCAGGGCCGGCTGGCCGCTCCGGGCAAGGAGGGCGAGCTGTGCCTGATGGGCGGCGCGCTCGCCCGGGGCTACCTGGGCCGCCCGGAGCTGAACGCCGCGCGCTTCACCTCCCTGGCGCTGCTGGACGGCCAGCCTCGCGCCTACCGCACCGGCGACAAGGTGCGCGTGCGCGACGACGGCCAGCTCGTCTTCGTGGGACGCGTGGACGACGAGTTCAAGATCAGCGGTCACCGCATCGACCCCGGCGAAGTCGAAACCGTGTTGCTCCAGTATCCGGGTGTCCGTGAGGCCGCGGTCGTGGGGCAGGTGTTGCCGGGAGGGTCGCGCCGGCTGTGCGCGCACCTCGTCGCGTCACCGGAGCCCACGCCCGCGGAGCTGCGCAAGCACCTGCTGACGGCGCTGCCCGCGCCCATGGTGCCCGGCGCCTTCGCCTTCGCCCAGCGCCTGCCGCGCACCAGCAACGGGAAGATCGACCGCAACGCGCTGAAGAACGCGCTGCCTCCGGATGAGAGCGCCGCGCTGCTCGCCACCGCGACGCAGACGGAGCGCACGGTGCTGGAGGTCTGGGAGCAGGTGCTGGGCCGCGCGGCCACGTCGCTCCAGGACGACTTCTTCGAACTGGGCGGCCAGTCGCTCCAGAGCATCCAGGTCGCCAACCGCCTGAGCATCGCCGTGGGCCGCGAGGTGCCGGTCGCCACCGTCTTCCGTCACCCCACCGTGTCGGGCCTCGCCCAGGCCCTGGAGCGCGGCAGCGCGGAGGGCTCCGAACCCGGTGGCCTCACCGCCGCCATGCTCGCCGACGCCGAGCTGGGCCTGGACATCGTCCCCGCCACCACCGGCGAGGCGTGGGCGCGCGAGGCCAACCGCCTGGGCACCGGCTTCCGCCAGGTGCTCCTCACGGGCGCCACCGGCTTCGTCGGCGCGCACCTGCTCCACCAGCTGCTCGCCGTGCCCGACGTTCGCGTCATCTGCCCCGTGCGCGCGAAGGACGAGGCCCAGGCGATGGAGCGGCTGAAGTCCGCGCTCGTCGGCCAGAAGCTCCCCACCGCGGGCCTGGAGTCGCGGGTGCTCGCGCTGCCGGCGGACCTGTCCCTGCCGCTGCTGGGCCTGGACGCCGCGCGCTTCCACGGGCTGGCCGCGGAGTGCGACGCCGTCATCCACAACGCCGCCGTGGTCAGCGTGGTGCGCGAGTACGGCAGCCTCCAGGGCGTCAACGTGCGCGGCACGCGCGAGCTGCTCAAGCTGTCCGCCGCCGTGCGCCCCAAGCCCTTCCACTACGTGTCCACCATCGCGGTGGCGCCCCAGACGAACCTGGCGCCGGACGTGCCGGAGGCCTTCGTCCCCGCGCACGCCGGGCTGCGCGACGGCTACCAGCAGAGCAAGTGGATCGCGGAGCGGCTGGTGCAGCAGGCCTCCGAGCGCGGCCTGCCCGCGACGGTGTACCGCCTGGGCCGCGTGGTGGGCGCGCCGGACACCGCGCTCGTCAACACGCAGGACCTGGTGTGGCGCATCGTGCTCGCGGGGCTCCCCGTGAAGGCCCTGCCCCTGCTGGACGTGGGCGAGGTGTGGACGCCGGTGGACTTCGTCGCCCGCGCCATCGTCCAGCTTTCGCGCCGCCCGCACCCGGGCGCGGTGTTCAACCTGACGCCGACCGCGGAGGTGCGCCTGTCCGAGCTGTTCGGCTGGGTGCGCGACTACGGCTATCCGCTGGACCTCTGTCATGTCCCCGAGTGGCGCGAGCGTGTCGCGCGCGGCTCCGGGGGCCACGACGCCACCCTGGCGTTCTTCGACTTGCGCAGCGGTGACTCCACGGCCGCGTTCGGCCTGGGTCCCATCCGCTGCGAGCAACTGCTGGCCGCCCTGGAGGGCACGGACGTCGTGTGTCCTCCCACCGACCGGACCCTCCTCTACCGCTACCTCGACTCCTGCGTCGCGCAGGGAATCCTGCCTCCGAAAGAATCGGCGCTCCCGTGACGAACCCTTCCTGGTCTCCCTCCTCCTGGCGCGCGAAGCCGGTCCGCTACATCCCCGACGACTACCCCGACCTTCCCGCCCTCGCGCGCGTGGAAGCCGAACTGGCCAAGCTGCCGCCCCTGGTCCCCGCGGAGGAGACGCGCCGGCTGCGCGACGCGCTGGGACAGGTCGCTGAAGGCAAGGCGTTCCTGCTCCAGGGCGGCGACTGCGCGGAGAGCTTCAAGGAGTTCGGCGTCGAGAACATCCGCGACACCTTCCAGCTCCTGTTGCAGATGGCCGGCGTGCTCACGTTCGCGGGCGGCTGCCCGGTGGTGAAGGTGGGCCGCATCGCGGGCCAGTTCGCCAAGCCGCGCTCCAACGCCACGGAGACGATCAACGGCGTCACCCTGCCCAGCTACCGCGGCGACATCATCAACGGCATGGACTTCAACAGCCGCGAGCGCACGCCGGATCCACAGCGCCTCTTGCGCGCGTATCACCAGTCCGCGGAGACGCTGCAACTGGTGCGCGCCTTCGCTCGCGAGGGCTACACCGACCTGACCCGCCTGCTGGGGCACCGGCCGGAGGCCGAAGGCGCCGTGCGCCCGGTGGACTTCTTCACCAGCCACGAAGCCCTGCTGCTCAACGTCGAACAGGCGATGACCCGCTTCGATGAGGCCACGGGCGGCTGGTACGACACGTCCGCGCACATGCTCTGGATTGGCGAGCGCACCCGCCAGTTGGACGGCGGCCACGTGGAGTTCATGCGCGGCATCCAGAACCCCATCGGCCTCAAGTGCGGCCCGACGATGGAGCCGGACGACCTCTTGCGCATCATCGACACGCTCAACCCCCAGGCCATCCCGGGCAAGCTCACGCTCATCGGGCGCTTCGGTTCGGATCAGGTCGCCACCGCCCTGCCCCGCCTGATGGCCGCCACCCGCCGCCATGGCGCGCCCGTGGTGTGGTCCATCGACCCGATGCACGGCAACACGCACAAGGCGAGCAACGGCTACAAGACGCGCTCGCTGGAGCGCATCCTCGCGGAGGTCATGGCCTTCCTCCAGGTCGCCGCCGCCGAGGGCGTCCACCCCGGAGGCCTGCACCTGGAGATGACCGGCCAGGACGTCACCGAGTGCCTGGGCGGACCGCTGGACGTCTCCGAGGACGACCTCTCCAACCGCTACCACACGCACTGCGATCCGCGCCTCAACGCGGATCAGGCCCTCCAGCTCGCCTTCCGCGTCGCCGACGGCCTGCACACCGTGCGCGCCGCCCCCCAGGCCCGCGCGGCCTGACGCAGCGCGCGGCCTTGACAGGCCAAACTCGAAGCAGCTAAACGTCCCGCCGCTGATAATGAGAACCATTTTCATAATCGCGGATAAGCGGTGGCGCTTCGGGGCGGGCGTGGTGCTGCTGTCGGGGCTGTGCTTCGGCGGTCTGGCGCACGCGGGCGCGATGCAGACAGGCAGCGCCACGCAGGAGCCGGAGGCCCCGTCCTCCGCTCCGGCGGCCCAGGTCCCCGCTCCGGCGGCGGCTCCCGTCGTTGAAGCGCCGAAGCTCGTCCAGAAGGTGGAGGCGCCCTACCCGCCCGAGGCCCTGGCGGCGCGCCTGGAAGCCAACGTGCGCCTGCAACTGAAGGTGGACGTCCAGGGCCAGGTCACCGAGGCCGAAGTCATGGAGCCCGTGGGCCACGGGTTCGACGAGGCCGCGCGCACCGCCGCGCTCCAGTTCCGCTTCGAGCCCGGCAAGCGCGACGGCGTCGTGAAGCGCTTCCGCATCCTCTACACCTACGCCTTCCGGCTCCCGGAGAGCGCCGCACCGGCCTCCGGCGAGGCCGCCGCTGCTGGCAGCCCCCCGTCCGAGCCGGTCGCGACGCAGCCGGTGGAGATGCCCTCCAGCACCGACGAGAACACCATCGAGGTGACGGTCGTGGGCGAGTCCGCGGCCGAGCGCCGCCGCCAGTCCGCGGAGTCGGTGCAGGTCATCGAGACGGAGCAGATCGGCTACGAGACCGCCGACCTGGGCACGGCGCTGGCGCGCACCGAGGGCGTGGACGTGCGACGGGCCGCGGGCCTGGGCAGCAACACGCGCATCTCGCTGGCGGGCCTGTCGGATGATCAGGTGCGCTTCTTCGTGGACGGCATCCCGCTGGAGTTCGCGGGCTACGGCCCGGGGCTCGCCAACGTGCCGGTGAACCTGGTGCAGCGGATGGAGGTCTACCAGGGCGTCGTCCCCGTCCGCTTCGGCGCGGACGTGCTGGGTGGCGCCGTGCACCTCATCACCGACCAGAACGTGTCCGGCACGGGCGTGTCGGGCTCCTACGAGCTGGGCGCCTTCGACACGCACCGCCTCACCGCGAGCGTGCGCCACCTCCAGGAGTCCACCGGCCTGCTGGTGCGGGCGCACGGCTTCTTCGACACCGCGCGCAACGACTATCCGGTGAACGTGGAGGTCTTCAACGACGCGGGCAAGCTGGAGCCCGCGCGGCTTCCCCGCTTCCACGACGGCTACCAGGCCGGGGGCGCGAGCCTGGAGGTGGGCTACGTGGACCGCCCGTGGGCCCAGCGGCTGCTCTTGCGCGCCTTCATCAACGCCACCGAACGGGACATCCAGCACAACACCCTCATGACGCAGGTGTACGGCGACGTGACGGGCGCCGAGGGCTCCGCGGGCACCACGTTGCGCTACGAGCAGGCCTTCGGACAGGGCCTCTCCGTGGACGCCGTGGCGGGCTACACGTTCCGCCGCAGCCGCTTCCTGGACGTGGGCACGTGCCGCTATGACTGGTACGGCCGCTGCTTCTTCACGCTGCCCAGCCGGGGGGAGATGGACTCCGGCGCGGTGGAGCGCTACGTCAACAACCACGCCACCTTCGCGCGCTTCAACGCGGGTTGGATGTTGGGCGGGCCGCACCTCTTGCGCTTCGCGCTGGCGCCCACGTTCGTCGTGCGCACGGGCGAGGACCGTCAGCTCCAGGCGCTGGGACAGGCGGACCCCCTCTCCGCGGACCGCGACGTCGCGTCGCTCGTCACCGGCCTGGAATACCAGTACGACGCCTTCGAGGGCCGGCTGCAGAACATCACCTTCGCCAAGGACTACCTCCAGTCCACGAGCGCGAAGAAGCTGCTGGGCAGCGGCGAGTTCCAGGACCTGAGCCGGACCACGCACGAGATGGGCGTGGGCGACAGCCTGCGCCTGCGCCTGTCCCCCACGCTGGTCGCGAAGGCGTCCTACGAGTGGGCCACCCGCCTGCCGCGCCCGGACGAGCTCTTCGGCGACGGGCTGCTCATCGACACCAACCTGGAGCTGGTCCCGGAGACGAGCCACAACATCAACCTGGGGCTGGGCTTCACGTCGCTGCCCGGCCGCGCCGGAAGCTTCCGCGCCAACGTGGGCGGCTTCGCGCGCCTGGCGGATCAGCTCATCACGCTCACCGCGCAGGAGAGCTACTTCGTCTACCAGAACGTGTACGCCGCGCGCTCGCTGGGCGTCGTGGGCGCCGCGGGCTGGACGTCGCCCGGCCAGTGGCTGTCGCTGGATGCGAACGCCACGTGGCAGGACCTGCGCAATGTGTCCAGCGAGGGCCTCTTCGGCGAATTCGACGGGCAGCGCATCCCCAACCGCCCCTACCTGATGGCCAACGGCAGCGCCCAGTTGAAGGTGGACGAGCTGCTGCGCTCCCGGGACGAGCTGCTCGTCACCCTGCGCTCGCGCTACACGCACGAGTTCTTCCTGGCCTGGGCGGAGCTGGGCGCCGTGGACACCAAGCTGCGCGTCGCCACCCAGTTCACGCACTCGCTGGCGCTGACGTACGTGATGCGCGACACGCCCACGACGATGAGCTGGACGCTGGATCTCCAGAACCTCACCAACGCCCGCACCTTCGATTTCTTCGGGGTCCAACGCCCCGGCCGGACCCTGGCCGCCAAGTTCACGCTGGAGCGCTGAAACACGCCTCCCGCAGCCGCACGCAGCACCTCCACCCCCGTCGAAAGGGAAGTCCTTGAAGCCCTCACCCTTCTTCCGCACCTCGAGCCGCCTCGTCGCGGCGCTCGCCTTCTGCTTCGTCGCGGCCTGCAGTGACAACACGGATCCGGACAATGGCGATCCGGACGCGGGAACCAACGTGCCGGACTCGGGTACGCCAGACAGCGGCACCAGCGACACGTCGCTGTACGCGTTCATCGCGCAGGTGAGCGTGGACTCCGCGTCCACCAGCTACGTCATCCTCACGGACAAGGTGGACCACACCGAGCCCCTGTCGCTTACGAACGCCACGGAGATCAACGGCCGCGCGCTGGGCTCCGGCATCACGAAGTCGGGCGCCCTCTTCGTCTCCAGCAGCGCCTCCGCCGTCGTCACCCGCTACAACGTGACGGCCGACAACAAGCTGGAGAAGGCCGGCGAGGTGAGCTTCGCGGGTCGCGGTCTGACGACGATTGGCGAGTACCAGAACCAGTTCCAGTTCGCGTCGGATACGAAGGCCTACTACTTCGACGGCCGCACCGCGCAGATCATCGTGTGGAACCCGACGGCGATGACGGTGACCAACGCCATCCCGCTGCCGGGCATCACCCTGGAGAACACGGTCCTGTCGTTCGCGTCCAACCCCCTCCGCGTGGGCACCAAGGTGCTGATGCCGATGGCGTGGCGTCCGTCCGCGGGCATCGGCATCACCAAGAAGGCGGGCATCGTCGTGCTGGACACGGCGACGGACACCGCGCAGATCGCCACCGACGACCGCTGCGGCTACGTGCGTGACGGCGTGGTCGGCTCGGATGGTCAGGTGTACCTGGCGACGGAGGCGTACGGCGCCGCGGTGAAGCGCACCGCGCAGGCCAACCCGGACGTGCCCGAGCCCTGCCTGCTGAAGTTCGATCCGCAGACGGCCACCTTCGATGGGACCTTCTACAAGTCGCTGGGCTCGCTGACCAACGGCAGCGCCACGGGTTCGCTGCTCCAGGGCCCCGCGGGCTCCGGCTACCTGCGCGTGCTGGACGAGGCGACCTACACGGTGGTGGACGGCACGCACCCGCGCGTCATCGCGAGCGCCGTGGCGTGGAAGTGGTGGAAGCTGGACCTGAAGGCGGACATGACGGCGGCCACGCTGGTGGACACCCTGCCGGCCAGCACGGGCAGCTCCTTTCTCTTCAACGCCGGCGACCGCACGCTGTTCACCGAGTTCACCGACGGCAGCTCCAAGACGAACTTCCGCGAGCTGACCGACCAGAGCGGCAAGGTGGTCGCGACGCACAACGGCCTGTCGTTCTCGTTCCTGCAACTGAAGTAGCCGCCTCCTGGCGGTAGCACCCAGGGCCCTCGTGGCGCCGGAAGGTCCGGCACCCGGGGGCCCTTTTTCATGGCCCCACACCCCGCCGGCTCAGGCGTGGAACGCGTCCTGCCGCGCGTCGGACAAGCGCGCCGGGAGCGTGAAGAAGAACGTGCTGCCCGCCCCCGGATGGCTCTCCACCCCCAGGTGTCCGCCGTGGGCCTCGACGAGCCCCTTCACGATGGCGAGCCCCAGCCCCGCGCCCTCCTTGCGCCGTGCGTGGGCCTGCCAGAAGGGTTCGAAGAGGTGCGGCTGATCCTCCGGCGGGATCCCGGGCCCCGTGTCGCTCACGGAGAAGCGCACCTGGCCTGCCTCGGCCTGGACGCGCAGGGTGATGCTCCCGCCTTCGGGCGTGAACTTGAGCGCGTTGCCCATGAGGTTGGAGAAGACCTGGAGCGTCCGCCCGCGGTCCGCGAGCACGGGGGGCAGCCCCTCCGGGACGATGGCCACCAGGTGAAGGGACTTCGCCTCCGCGAGCGCGCGGTGCAGCTCCACCGCCTCCCGGACCAGCGGCGCCACGTCCAGCACCTCGCGCTCCACCGACAGGCTGCTTCCCTCCATGCGGGCCACGTCCAACAGGTCCTGGATGAGCCGGTTCGCCCGCTGGAGCGACTTCTCCAGCGAGTCCAGGGGCCGATGGAGGGCGCCGCTTTCGGACAGCTCCTTGCGGAGCACCCCGGCGCTCAGGGCGATGACGTTGAGGGGCGCGCGCAGGTCATGCGCGACGATGCGCAGCACCTCGTCGCGGACGCGGGTGGCCTGTTGGGACTTCTCCAGCAGGAAGCGCCACGCCTGCTCCATCTGCTTGCGCTCCGTGATGTCTTGAATCTGCGAGACGAAGTGCAGGGGCCGCCCCTGGGCATCGCGGACCATGGATCCGCGCATCAGGGTGGTCACGATGTGTCCGTCCTGGTGGAAGTAGCGCTTTTCAATCTGGTACGTGTCGATGTCGCCTTCGATCAACCGGCGCGCGTTCATCAGATCCAGCTCCAGGTCCTCCGGGACGGTGATGTCCTGGAACGTCCTCGCCAGCAGCTCCGCCTGTGAGTAACCGACGATGTGGCGCAGCGACGCGTTCACGTTGAGGAAGCGGCCATCCAGGCCGACCAGCGCCATCCCGATGGGCGCGTCCTCGAAGGAGGTCCGGAAGCGCTCCTCGCTGTTGCGCAGCACCTCCTCCGCCCGCTTGCGCGCGGTGATGTCGCGCAGGATGACGGTCAGCAGACGCGCGCCCTCCACCTCCAGCTTGGAGATGCTCGCCTCCGCCGGGAAGGTCTCGCCGCCCTTGCGACGGCCGGAGATGGGCAGCCGCTCCCCCATGTGCCGGGAGGTCATGGAGCCCCGGGCGAAGTGGCGCACGTGCCGCGCGTGGATCCCCTGGAGGTTCTCTGGCAGCAGCAGCTCCAGGGACTGGCCCACCACCTCGTTCGCGGTGTAGCCGAAGATGCGCTCGGCGCCCGCGTTGAAGAGGACGATGCGCTGCGCGTCGTCGATGGAGATGATGGCGTCCGCCGCGTTGGAGACGATGCCGGCGAACCTCGCCTCCGACAGCCGCAGGGACTGCTCCGCCAGCTGGTTGCGCGCGTCCAGCCGGGAGAGGGCCTTCGCGTTCCAGAAGGTCACCGCGAGGAAGGCGACCATCGTCAGGCTCGCGAAGAGGGTGACGCCGAAGGTCGTCCCGAAGAACGTCAGCCGCTCCCCCATCAGCCTCGCCACGCCCACGACCAGCGGCGCGAGGATGGCCGTCGGCAGGAACCGGCGCGCCAGCAGGCCGCCCAGATCCTTCTTCAGGAGCATGCCCATCAACCCCCGCTCCGGGTGGACGGAGAGGATGGCGAGCGACACCAACAACAGCACGAGCGCCGTGTGGATCCCCATGGGGGTGAAGGACGACGCGAAGGTGACGGGTGGCTCCGGCCGGGGTCCCGCCTCCCGGAACAGGAAGCCCAGCAGGACCCACGAGGCCATCAGCGCGGTGACCAGGGCCAGCCACCGGGCCGGGTATCTTCCCTGACGCGTCCTTGCGTGCAGCACCAGGAGCGCCAGCCCCGTGAGGCACAGCCCCAGCGCGCTGCCCGGGGTGAGCGACAGGGAGGACGCCGCGCCCCTGCCGTCCCCGAGCAGCAACCGGTGGACGCCCGGCCCGCCTCCGAGCGCGGACCAGCCGAGGGCGCCTGCCCCCAGCAGCACGGCCACCATCGCCAGCCCCCGCCCGGCCGTCCGACGCCACCCTCCGTGGACCTCTTCTTGATGAAGCCACCAGAGCGCCGTGCCTGACGCCACGAAGCCCAGTGCCGTGCCCGGCATCATCACCCCGGTGCCCGAGCGGGCGAGCCCCAGGACGAGGCTGGGGACGCCGAACGCCCAGCCCAGCAGCACGAGCGTGCCCACCCCCACCGCGAGCGCGCTCGCGACCGGCACCAGGCCGCCAAGCACCCACTGGAGTCGCTGGAGCGAATCGCTCCGCGAGCGTCCCAGCGCCTGGGCATCCGACTCCAGCTCCCTCATGGCGGCGCGGTCCCCACGACCCGACAGGGACACGGGGCCTGGGTGGACGCCAGGGCATGAGAGCCCCCTTCGCCCACTGCGGTGGTGGGACCAGGCAGGCGGCTGGAGCGGACGGGGATTCGCATTGCGGGGCCCAGTGGGAAACCTGGAGTCCCTTCGGAGGTCTGGCAACGCGCAGGACGTCCCAGCGGAACGGGCGGGACCCTCGGCTGGCGGCCTCCCCCACGCGGCCTTCCGCATCCCGAGGCGGCAAGAAGAAGGGGCGGCGCCTGGAAGGACGCCGCCCCATGACACCCCGTCGGTGCTTCAGCTCAACGGTGCATCAGGTGCACATCAGCCACGAGCACTTGTTCGACTGGCACTCGCGACCGCTGGAGCAGATGGAGCCCTTGGCCCGCTTCTCCACGCACTTGCCGGAGTTGGTGCCCCAGCCGCAGAACTGGGTGGCGCCGCAGTGCGAGTCGGTGGTGCAGGTGCAGCTTCCGTTCAGGCCGCTGCAGCCGTCAATCGCGTTGCAGGAGCCACTCTTGCACTCCTGGCTGAAGCGGCACGACTCCGCGACGGCCTTGGTGGCGGGCGCGTAGGCCTTGCCGCAGATCTGCGGGTACGCCGCTTCACGGGTGGCCTTGGGGACGTAGGCCGCGACACCACCGGTGTCGATGTCGTTCGCCGCGTCGGCCATGCCGGAGCGGGCGCTGTTCGCGCGCTCCCACATCCGGATGTAGTTCTCCGACGAGCCCTCCAGGCCGCTGGTGTTCACGCCCAGCTGCTTCAGGTCCTTCACCACGTCCGGCAGCAGGCCCACGTGGGCCAGGCCGTA
The DNA here is from genome assembly GCA_004173515.1 of Myxococcaceae bacterium. Lineage (GTDB taxonomy): Bacteria > Myxococcota > Myxococcia > Myxococcales > Myxococcaceae > Corallococcus. The sequence continues at coordinate 16,562 of SECN01000040.1, forward strand.
GATGTCGAAGTCGGTGCCCAGGCGGGCCGGGCCGGAGACGCGCTGCTGCTCGCGCTGCGCATCCGCCTCCGCGCGGAAGCCCGCCGAGCACGCGCCGAAGTCACCGAAGCGCGGCCGCGTCTGCTGGATGAAGCCGTTCAGGTCCGCGCCGAAGCCCATGTTGACCTTGAGGCCCTGGCGGCCGAACTCGTACGCCTGCGCGAGCGAGCGCGTGGAGCCCTGGCAGGAGTTGGCCACGGTCGTGCGGGTGTAGGCGCGCGTCTCGTCGTGCGCGGTGCGCAGGCCGAACATGCCGCCCGTCTGGCGCACGTAGCGCACCACCCACGACGGGGTGGTCTTCTCGTTGGCGGCGAGCGCCGGGTTCATGATCTCCCGGAAGTGGCCGTGGGAGATCATCAGCGGGTAGTACGTGTTCGCCTGGGACACGGCATACGTGTCCTGCACGCTCTTCTCGGACATGTGGGCGATGTCGATGATCATCCCCTTGGCCATCATCTCCTGGACCAGCGCCCTGCCGTCCGCGGTGAGGCCCTTGGTGTTGCGGCAGTTCGCGTCCACGTCGAAGCCCAGCGTGAAGCCGTTGCCGGTGAGGCCGCAGTCCGTGTCGATGTGGCAGTTCTCCAGGAACTGGGCGACCTGGAAGATGGCGTTGTGGGGCGCGGCGCCGCCGAAGCGGTTGTCCAGCTGGTGCACGGGCTGCAGCGAGCGCACGCCCAGCGCGTAGACGCGGTTCAACTCCGCGCGCCAGTCCTTGGTGCCAAACAGCTTGCTGGATTCGATGGAGAGCACCATCGCCAGCTTGCCGGAGGCGATGATCTGCCGGGCATGCGCGGGCGACAGGGCGATCTCCGCCCAGTCGGTGCGGGCATCGAAGTCGCGGGCCATCTGCAACTGGATGTCCACGTCCATCATCTCGTCACAGGGCCGCTTGAGGTTCTGGTACGGCAGGGCCTTGCAGAGGAACTCGTTGCTGACGAGCGACACCATGACCAGGGACATGCCGCCCTGGCGGGCCTTGTTGAGCCACCCTTCCCACGCCTGCTGGTGCGCGATGGTGTCCCAGCGGGGCCACTGGGTGTTGACGTCCTTGCGGCCCAGGTGGAGGCCGGTGTCGCCCTCGGTGCCTTCGACCTGACCGATGACCTCCGAGGCCAGCGCGCCGCCGACGCCGAACACGTCCGACAGGATGGGTACGCCGCTCAGGTTCACGCTGCCGGAGTTGGGACAGAGGTTGAGCAGGTTGCGCAGGTCCATGCGGACCCGAGCATGGTCGCTCTCCGGCTCACCGCCGTCACAGCTGGCGAGCGTGCCGGTGTGGCCGCCGTGGAACCAGCCACCGCTGAAGGCCTCCTCGGCGAACATGTGGTGGTGCATCTCCGCGAAGCCGGCCACGGCCAGCGGCTGGGCGACCTCCGCGGGCGCTTCGGGAATCGCGGCGGGGGCTTCGTCGGAGACCGGGCCACAGCCCAGCGCGAGCGCCGAGGCCGCGAGCAACGGGGAGAACAGGCTGCGGGGACTGAATCGGGAACGACTTCGCATGCGGTGCACCTTTCTTGGGGGGGAAGGCACACCGGGCGTATCAGCAGTCGTTCCAGCTAATCAAATCTCACGGAGTAAGCGCGGTGTTTCAGAAAACGATAAAACACCCCGCGCCGCGTCAGCGGGCCGGTTGCACCGCGGAGGGAACTCACTCGTCGTAGCAGGGGCCGCTCTGGCGGACCTCGACGGTGGACCACTCCGCCGCCGGGCATTCGCTGGCGATGGCCAGGGCTTCCTCGCGGGTTTTGACGTTGATGAGGAAGAAGCCGCCGACGATCTCCTTGGATTCGGTGAACGGACCGTCGCTGAAGGTCCGCTTGCCCGCGCGCATCTCGATGCGCACACCGTCCTCATCCGTCCGGAGCGAATCGGCGGCCACGAGCAGGCCCCGTGCGTGGAGGTCCGCGCCGTAGCGCTGCATGCGCTCCATCCGCTCGGCGGCGGTGCGGCGTTCGCTCTCGGTGCGGGGGCGTCCCCGCTCACCGGACTGGATCAACAACATGAACGACATGGCGTGCTCCCTTTCCCTGCCCACTCTATGCCATGGACACCCTTTCCCACCCAACCCCAGACGTCACACGCGCTCCCGGCAATGTCCTATCTAGCCACGGATAACTGGCTAGATTAGGAACAGCCTTGTCGATTCCTCTTCAAGAGGTAGGCAAGGCCATGCGATCCGCCCCTGTTTCCCTGTTCCTGACCCTGACGGTGCTCTGCGGCTGTGGGAGCAATGAAACACCGCCGCCTTCACCCTTGCGCGCGACGATCCACCGGACCGCGCATGGCATTCCCCACATCCAGGCCGACGGGTATCGCGCCCTGGGCGCGGGCGTCGGTTACGCGCAGGCGCAGGACGCGGTCTGCATCCTGGCGGATCAATTCCTGAAGGTCCGGGGCGAGCGCGCGAAGTACTTCGGCCGGGGCCCGCAGGACGCATACGTGGAGAGCGACTTCACGTACCGGGGGCTTGCGCTCCGCACGCGCGCCGAGGCCACCTTCGCCGAGCAGTCCCAGGAACTTCAGGAGCTCGTGAAGGGCTACGTCGCGGGCTACAACCAGTACCTGAAGGACACGCCGGCGGATCAGCGTCCCGCGCCGTGCAAGGGCGCGAACTGGGTGAAGCCCATCAGCGCCTTCGACCTGCTCGCCTACCACCTGGACCTGTCGCTGTTCGACACCCTCATCCCGCTGCTCGGCTACGTGGCGAACGCACAGCCGCCGCAAGCGGGCGCGCAGGTCGTGGGACCCCACTCCCGGGCGCTCGCGCTGTCGCCCCGCAAGGATGAGCTGGGCAGCAACGGCTGGGCCCTGGGCCGCGAGAAGACGGCGGGAGGCCGGGGCATGCTGGTCGCCAATCCGCACTTCCCCTGGGAGGGAAGCCTGCGCTTCCACGAGAGCCACCAGACCATCCCCGGGAAGCTCGACGTGTACGGTGTGTCACTGCTGGGCGTGCCGGTGGTCAACATCGGCTTCAACCGGGACATCGCCTGGACGCACACGGTGACGGCCTCCAGCCACCTCACGCTGTACCGGCTCAAGCTGGTGCCGGGAGACCCCACCGCGTACGTGTACGACGGACAGGTCCGCCGGATGACGGGCGAGGAGCACACCCTCGCCGTGCGCCAGGACGACGGCAGCCTGGGGACGGAGAAGCGCACGTACTGGCGCAGCCACCACGGCCCGATGCTCGCCGGGCCCGGCGCCGACTGGTCGAACGAGGTCGCCTACACGGTGCGCGACGCCAACGAAGGCAACGACCGGTTCGCGGAGCACTGGCTGCGGATGAACGTGGCCCACAGCCTGGAGGAGGCCACGAACGTGGAGCGCACGGTGCGAGGCGCCCCCTGGGTCAACACCCTCCTGACGAGCGCGGACGGCGACACGCGCTACGCGGATGCCTCGCCCGTCCCCGCGCTGAGCGCGCAGACCGTGGAGGCCTACCGGGCCTCGCTGGAGACCACGCCGGACGCCCCCGTCTTCGCATCGCTGGGGTTGATCCTGCTGGATGGCAGCACGTCGCGTGACGAGTGGGTGGGCCTGGATGGCGAGGCACGAGGCCTGGTGCCAGCGACCGTCGTACCGCAGCTCGTCCGGAACGATTACGTGATGAACGCGAATGACCCCGCGACGTTCGCGAACCCCGCCGCGCCGCAGCTCGACCTGCCCTTCGGCTATGAAATCTTCGGGACGCGCGGCCGGCTCAGCACCCGGTCGCACATGAACCTGTCTCTCATCACGGAGCAGGGAGCGGCCGCGGCCTCCGGAAGCGACGGGCGCTTCACACTGGACGAACTGGAGCAGGCCATCCTGAGCAACCGCACCTGGGTGGCGGAGCAACTGCGCGCGCCCGTCGTGCAGCGCTGCCAGGGTGCGGCGCCCGTCCCCGTCGATGGCGTGCTGGTCGACATCACGGAGGCGTGCCAGTTGTTGGCGTCATGGGATGGGCGGCTGGACCTGGATCGCAAGGGCGCCATCGTGTGGCGCGAGTTCCTGAACGGGTTCGACCGTTCGGCGCTGACGCAGAAGAGCGTGCTCTTCGCGCAGCCGTTCGATCCGCTTCAGGCGGCCACCACGCCGTCCGGCCTGGCGCCGGCTCCGGCGGAAGGTCCGGATCCGGTGAACCAGAAGCTGGGTGAGGCCGTGGCGGTCCTGACGAAGGCGGGCATCGCGGTGGGAGCCCGGCTGGGAGAGGTGCAGTTCGCGCGCAAGGAGAACCGGGTCATCCCGATGCACGGCGGCGCCGCCTTCGAGGGCGTCACCAACGTCGTCGGCTATTCCGGAGCGAACTCCACGCTGCTGCCCCAGTCCCAGCAGCAGGGGGCGCTGGTGTCTCCCGGAACGGGGCTCACCCAGCGGGAGGGCTACCTCGTCGACTTCGGGACGAGCTTCCTGATGGTGCTGGAGTTCACGCCGCAGGGCCCGCATGCGAACGCGGTCCTCACCTATTCGGAGAACACCGATCCGGCCTCGCCCCGGTTCGCGGATCAGACGGACCTCTTCTCCGCAAAGCACCTGCGCCCCATCCTCTTCAACGAGGCGGACATCCTCGCGGACCCGGAGCGGGTGACGACGGAGCTCGAGGTCACCAACACGTCCAGGCTGGAGTAACCGAGCCCATTCCGGGCGGCAACCGATGGCCGACCTGCTCACGAGGTGCCCTCCGCGAAGGGCACCTCGTAGGGCTCGGGTCATGCGATCCGATGCAGCTCTTCCGCGAGTGCGTCAACCCCTGGCGCCCGGAGGATGGAGTGGTGATCGCCAGGGACTTCGCGCACCTCCACGCCGCCCGCGGCCAATGGGCCCCAGCCGCCGTCCGCGCCCGTGGGCACCTGCGTTTCGCTCGCGCGCAGCAGGGTGACACGGCCACCGTAGTGCCCTGGCGTGTACTTCCAGAGGGCATGGAGGTTGTTCTCGAAGACGCGGTACAGGGCCTGGAACTGCTCGGGTACGGGCGGACCGAAAGCCTGGCTCGTGAACTCCACGAACCGTTCGGTGATCCACTCCGCCCCCACGGCCTCTGTCGGACGCTGATCAAAGGCATACGCGTCGATGAGCACGAGCTGCTCCACCTGTTCGCCCTGCTGTTCCAGTTGGCGTGCCATCTCGAAGGCCACCATGCCGCCCAGGGACCAGCCGCCCAGCCGATAGGGACCGGAGGGCTGAAGGGTGCGCAGGGCTTCCACGTAGCTCGCGGCCATGGCCTCCACGGTCTCCAGTGGCGCGCCCTCCCCTTCGAGGCCCGTGGACTGGAACGCGTAGAACGGTTGATCCGGCCCCAGCCTCCGCGCCAGCTCCAGGTACGGCAGGACGTTGCCGCTGACGGGATGGACGCAGAAGAAGGGACGCCGTGAGCCCGTGCGGGTGATGGGCACCAGGGGAGACAGGTGCCCCGGCGCCTGACGCAGCCGCGCGGCCAGCTCTTCCAGCGTGCCTGCCTGGAAGAGCGACACCACCGGCAGGCTCCGGCCCAGTCGCTCGCGGATGAGCGACATCATCCGCATCGCCAGCAGCGAGTGTCCGCCCAGTTCGAAGAAGTCGGACGTGAGGCCGATGGGCCCGGTGCCCAGCAGCTCCTCCCAGATGCGGACGAGTTGCAGCTCCAACGCGTCCCGGGGCGCCACGTAGGCCCGTGATGACTCGGGACGGAGGGCCTCCGGCGCCGGAAGCGCCTTGCGGTCCACCTTGCCGTTGGGCGTCAACGGCAACGCTTCCAGCACCAGGATGGCCGCGGGCACCATGAAGTCCGGCAGGCGCTCCTTCACGAAGCGCCGCAGGCTGGCCGCATCGGGAACGGCTTGCGGCTGGGGCACGACGTAGGCCACCAGACGTCTGTCTTCGCTTCCGTCCTCGCGCGCGAGCACCACGGCTTCCCGCACGTCCGGGTGTCGGCGCAACGCCTCCTCGATTTCTCCCAGCTCGATGCGGAAGCCGCGCACCTTCACCTGCTGGTCGATGCGGCCCAGGTAGCGCAGCACGCCCTGGGGCAACCACCGCACGCGATCTCCCGTGCGGTACAGCCGGGCCCCGGGCTGCTGACTGAACGGATCCGGCACGAAGCGCTCCGCCGTCAGTTCGGGCCGGTCGACATAGCCTCGGGCCAGACCGGCGCCCGCCAGGTACAGCTCGCCCGCCACGCCCTGGGGTGCGGGCTGGCCCAATGCATCCAGCACGTACGCACGCGTCCCGTCGAGCGGCCGACCCACGGTGGGCTCTCGCGTGGCGCCCAGCGGCGCCAGCGCCCAGGTCGAGTACGTCGTGTCCTCGGTGGGACCGTAGAGGTTGAGCACCCGCTCCACCCCCGGCGCGGCCTGATGGATGGCTTGCACCAGCGAGTTGGCGAGCGGCTCTCCGGCCAGGTTCACCGTGCGAACCGAGTCCGGTACGGCTTGGGCGCGCACCAGCTCCGCCATCGCGGAGGGCACCGTGTTGATGAGCGTCACCCGCCGGGCCGCCGGAAGCGACGGCAGCTCCAGGGCGTTGCGCGCCATGATCACGGCGCCACCTTGAGTGAGCGGCGCGAACAGCTCGAAGACGGACAGGTCGAAGTTGAGCGACGTGGAAGCCATCACCCCGGCCAGCTCGCCCGGGGAGAAGGCCCGCGCCGTCCAGCGCAGGAAGGCCACGGCGCTCCGGTGCTCCAGCGCCACGCCCTTCGGACGACCCGTGCTGCCCGACGTGAAGAGCACGTAGGCCAGATGGTCCGAAGCGAGGCCGGGGACAAGGACGTCACCGGATTCCGCCGTGAGGGCATGCGCCTCATCGAGCGCCACCCGCGCCGCGTCCACGGAGGGCAGCGCGTCCAACAGCGCGCGCTGGCCCACCACCACCCGGGGCTTCGCATCCTCCAGCATGAAGGCCAGCCGCTGGCTCGGGTACGCCGGATCCAATGGCACGTAGGCGCCGCCCGACTTGAGGATGCCGAGCACCGCCACCACCAGGTTCGCGTCGCGCTCCGCGCAGAGGCCCACCCGCACCTCGGGCCCCACGCCCAGCCCGCGCAACCGCCGCGCCAGCCGGTTCGCCTGCTGGTCGAGTTCGCGGTACGTCAGCGACACGTCGCCAGCCACCACCGCCACCGCGTCGGGCGTGGCCGCCGCCTGTCGCTCGACGAGCGTGTGGATGCAGGCATCCGCAGGGCCACCCGAGCCGGTGTCGTTCCATTCCACCAACAGCCGCTGCTGCTCCGCCGTGCTCAGCAGCGGCAGCGCGAACACGTGCTGTGAGGGATCAGCGATGGCGCCTTCGAGCAGTGCCGTCAGGTGTCCCAGCAGCCGCTCCACCGTCGCGGGCTCGAACAGGGCGGTGCTGTACTCCAGCCCGCCGGTAAACCCGTCCTCACCGTCCACGAAGCCAAGCGTGAGGTCGAACCGGGCCACCCGATGCTCCACCTCCACGGGCTGAAGCGACAGACCGGACCGGGCCTGCGCCGCTGCCCTGGGCGTGCTGTCCAGCGTGAGCATCACCTGGAAGAGCGGCGCGTGGCTCAGGCTGCGCTCGGGACGCAGCTCCTCCACGAGCTTCTCGAACGGCACGTCCTGGTGCGCGTACGCACCGAGCGTCACCTCTCGCACCCTGGCGAGCAGCTCACGGAAGGAAGGCTGTCCGTCCAGCCGCGTCCTCAACACCAGTGTGTTGACGAAGAAGCCGATGAGCCCCTCCGTCTCCGCCCGCGTGCGCCCCGCGATGGGCGATCCGACGCAGACATCCTCCTGACCCGAATGGCGCGCCAGCACCGCCTGGAACGCCGCCAGCAGCACCATGAACGGCGTGACGCCTTCACGGCGACCCAGTGCATGCACGGCCTGGGACAGCTCCCGTCCCAGTGCGAAGGGAGCGAAGGCGCCCTCCAGTGACTGCACCGCCGGACGGGGATGATCCGTGGGCAGCTCCAGCAGGCGGGGCGCTCCATCCAACCGCTGCTTCCAGTAGCCAAGCTGCGCCGCGAGCACTTCGCCCTGGAGCCACTCGCGCTGCCACACCGCGTGATCCGCGGGCTGGAGCGGCAGTGCCGGCAGTCGCGACGACTGTCCCTGGGAGAAGGCCTCGTAGAGCTCCGTCAGCTCGTGGACCAGCAGCCCCATGGACCAACCGTCGGAGATGATGTGGTGCAGCACCAGCACCAGCACGTGCTCCTGTTCTGACAGCCGGAGCAGCGTGGTCCGCAGCAACGGACCGTGCTCCAGATCGAACGGGAGCTGCGAGGCCTCCTGCGAGAGACGCCTCGCCTCCGCTTCGCGGTCGGCTTCCGGCAGCGTGCTTAGTTCCACCACGACGAGCCGAGTCTGGCCCTCCGGGTGGATGACCTGCACGGGTGAACCCTCCTCGACCTGGAAGGTGGTGCGCAGGGATTCGTGCCGGTGAACCAGCGCGTCGAAGCTCCGCTCCAGCGCGGCCACGTCCAGCGGGCCGGTCAGCCGCACCGCCGAGGGCACGTTGTAGACGGTGCTGCCTGGTTCCAGTTGATCCAGGAACCACAACCGCTGCTGCGCGAAGGACAGGGGGAGCGCGCCGTCGCGTGAAGCCCGCTTCAGGGGCGGAGCCTGGACACCTGTCGCGGCGGCCCGTGCGGCCTCCACCCGCTGCGCCAGGCGACCGACCGTCGGTGCTTCGAACAGCTCACGCAGCGGCAACTCCACCTGGAGCGACTCGCGGATCCTCGACACGAGCTGCGTCGCGAGCAACGAGTGGCCACCCAGTGCGAAGAAGTCGTCCTGGAGCCCCACCCTCTCCTGCCGGAGCACCGTGGCCCACAACCCGGCCAGCAATGCTTCCGTGGGCGTGCGAGGTGCCTCGTATCCAGGCCGTGCGCCTTCCGCCGCGGACTCCGGCGCCGGGAGCGCCTTGCGGTCCACCTTGCCGTTGGGTGTCAGGGGCAGCGTGGGGAGCACCACGTACGCCGACGGCACCATGTACTCCGGCAGCCGTTGCTTCACGTGGCTCCGGAGCTGGCTTGCATCCAGTTCCGCGCCCTCCTCCGCCGTCACGTACGCCACCAGCCGCTTACCCTCGGCTCCGTCCTCTCGCGCGACGACCACGGCCTCGCGGACTCCAGCGGACCAGGTCAGTGCCGTTTCCACTTCGCCCAGCTCGATGCGGTAGCCCCGCACCTTCACCTGCGAGTCCTTGCGACCCACGAACTCCAGTGTGCCGTTACTCAACCACCGCACCATGTCGCCCGTGCGGTACAGCCGCTCGCCGTCTCCAAACGGGTTCGGGACGAAGCGCTCCGCCGTCAGCTCAGGCCGGCCGACGTAGCCGACCGCCAGGCCTTCGCCGCCCACGTACAGCTCGCCCGGTACTCCCACCGGCACCGGCTGCTTCGCTCCATCCAGCACGTACGCCGTCGTGTTCCGGATGGGTCGACCGATGGACACCGTCGAGCCCACCTCTTCCGCGCGCTCCATCCGGTGCGTACTGGAGAACGTCGTGTTCTCCGTCGGCCCGTACCCGTTGATGAGCATGCCTCCCGTCGCCAGCCGCTCCTTCACGCGCCCTACAGGCAGCACGTCGCCACCGGCCAGCACCTGCTTCACCTTCGCCAGCGCTTGCGGCTGCTGCGCCTGCATCTGCTCGAAGAGCGCCGCCGTCAGCCACAACGACGTGATGCCCGACTCCTCCAGCTTGCGGCCCAGCTCCTCCAGCGACGGCGTCCCCGCCGGGTACACCACCAGCTTCGAGCCGTGCAGCAACGCTCCCCACACCTCCAACGTCGAAGCATCGAAGGAGATGGGCGCCAGTTGCAGCCACACCTCTTCGGGCCCGAAGTGCGCGAAGTCCGTCCCCAGCACAAGTCGCGACACCGCCCGGTGCGGCACGCCCACACCCTTGGGCTGGCCCGTGCTTCCCGACGTGAACATCACGTACGCCAGATGGCCCCCGCCGACACTGGGGCTCGGATTGCTCTCCGGCTGGCGTGAGATGGCACTCCACTCCGTGTCCACGCTCACCACCGGCTCGCCTTCAGCAAGGCCCATGGACTGAAGCAGCTTGCGCTGGCCCACGAGCAGCGCGACTCCGGCTTCGCGCTTCATCCACCCAAGGCGCTCCAGCGGGTAGCTCGCATCCAGCGGCACATACACGCCTCCCGCTTTCAGGATGCCCAGCACGCTCACCACCAGCTCCAGCGAGCGTTCCACGCACAGGCCCACCCGCACCTCGGGCCCCACGCCCATCTTCTTCAGGTGGTGCGCAAGCTGGTTGGCCCGTCGGTTCAGCGCCCCATACGTCAGCCGCTGCGTCCCGTACTCCACCGCCACCGCGTCCGGCGTCTTCAACACCTGCGCTTCGAAGAGGGCTGGCAGGCTGCCTTCACGCGGGTACTCCGCCGCCATGCCGCTCCATTCCCCCACCAGTCTTTGCTGCTCCTCCTGCCCCATCAGCGGCAGGTCCCTCAGTCGCGTTTCAGGTTCGGAGACCGCGGCCTCCAGCAACACGCGCAGGTGTCCCAGCAACCGATCCATCGTCTCGGCTTCGAACAGGTCGCTGTTGAACTCCAGGCCACCTGAAAGACCCTCTTCCGATTCGCCCAGACCAAGTGTCAGGTCGAACTTCGCCGTCTTGCCCGACGACTCCGCCGCCTCCAGCTTCAGCCCCGGCAGGCTCACCGCCGAGCCCGGCGCGTTCTGCAACACGAACATCACCTGGAAGAGCGGGCCCCGGCTCAAGTCACGCTCCGGTTG
>SECN01000830.1 GCA_004173515.1 Myxococcaceae bacterium
CGCGACTACGACGCCAAGGGCGTGAAGGCCGAACAGTGCGCCGCGTGCCACGCGACGCTCGACCCGCTGTCGTACCCGTACCGCAACTACAACGGCATCGGCGGGGCGCTGTCCAACCGCTACCTGCCCAACCGCCTGGAGCTGCTGTTCCCCAACGACGTGGCCACCCTGAAGCAGACGCCGGAGAAGGGCGTCATCCTGGGCCAGCCCGTCAACGACCTGCTGGAGTGGGCGCAGGTCGCGAGCAACAGCGACGCCTTCGCCATCTCCACCGTCACCGACTACTGGAAGCTGCTCATCGGCCACGCCCCCACGCCGGAGGAGAACGAGGAGTTCGTCCGCACGTGGAAGGCCCTGCGCTCGACGCACGACTACCGCGTGCAGAAGATGCTGCACGACCTGATCCGCACGGAGGCCTACGGTGCGCCCTGAACGCCTGCTGCTCACCTGCCTCCTCTTGACGAGCTGCTCGGACAAGCTGCCCATCGCCGTCGACCTGGGCCCCACGGATGCTGGAGGCGGAGTGATGCCCTCCTACGATGGCGGCGTCGCGAAGTCCCAGAAGGGCAACCTGCGCTTCAAGGGACCCGAGCGCCTGACGCTCGACCTGGCCGCCGCGCTGGAGCTGCCCGTGTCCTCCGTGTGCAACGAGCTGGGCCAGTACCCGTGCGTGAGCGTGCACGGCGTGTCCCTGGGCGGCGTGGACCCGTACGCGCACAGCGTCTACGAGACGGCCCCGGTGACGGGCGCCGCGGCTCCCATCACCGTGGAGCGCACCGTGCTCTCCGCCTGCAACGCGCGCATCGCCCAGGACCTCAACGCGCCGGCCACGGCGGTGGTGTTCAAGGACGTGGCGCTGACGAACGGAAGGCTCACCGACCCCGCGAGCCCCGCCGTCGCCACGGCCGTGTCGTCCCTGGCGCGCCGCGCGTGGTTGCGCGACCCGACCCAGGATGAGCGCGACACGCTGGTGCGACTGGCGCGCGACGTGGAGGCCACCGGCACGCCCAACCCGGGCGTCGCCTGGATGCAGGCCGCGTGTCTCGCCGTCTTCTCTTCCGCCGAAGCCGTCTTCTACTGAGGAACCCCGCCCATGACCCTCAAACACACCGGTCGGCTGTCGCGTCGGGAGATGCTGCGCGCGCTGTCGCTCTGCGCGGCGGGCTCCGCCACCCTGGGACCCCTGCTCTCCGGCTGCCGTGAATCGCTCCAGACGCCCGAGGCGCTGGAGAAGCTGGGCCGCGAGCGCGACCGGCTCGACGGCAAGCCGAAGTTCCTCATCGTCATCGGGGCGGCGGGAGGCGCGTCCATCGTCGACAGTTTCCTCGCCGTGCGCCAGTCCGAGTGCGCCAACGCGGGCGCGCTCAACACCTTCCCGGACGCGCAGGTGCAGTCCGTGGCGGGCAGCCCCTTCCGCGCGGTGAAGTACAGCAACAGCCG
>SECN01000831.1 GCA_004173515.1 Myxococcaceae bacterium
CAGGCGGGCGTGCGTCCGCGCGACCTCCGGCCGGTTTCTGGCCAGGGGAATGTCAGAGGTGGATGCTATGGGCTGAAGGACCTGTCGGGGCGTGTGTCCTCGCGGGTTGTACCTGGCCCTTGGTGGGCCAGGTCTCGGTAGGGAGGAAACATGGCTGGAGGCGTCAACAAGGTCATTCTCATCGGCAACCTCGGAGCGGACCCCGAGGTTCGGTTCACCCCGGGCGGTCAGGCCGTGGCGAACTTCCGCATCGCCACGAGCGAGAGCTGGAACGACAAGAACGGCCAGAAGCAGGAGCGCACCGAGTGGCACCGCATCGTCGTCTGGGGAAAGCTCGCGGAGCTGTGCGGCGAGTACCTCAAGAAGGGACGGCAGTGCTTCGTCGAGGGTCGGCTTCAGACCCGCGAGTGGATGGATAAGGAGAACAAGAAGAACTACACCACCGAGGTCGTCGCCACCTCCGTGACCTTCCTCGGCGGACGTGACGCCGGCGAGGGCTACAGCGGCGGGGCCAGCTCCGGTGGCGGTGGCGGACGCCGGTCGCAGGGCAACGGCGCCCCCTCGCGCGGCGGGGACGACTACGGCCAGCCGCCCCCCATGGGCATGGACGACGGCGGCATGGGCGGTGGCAACCACGGCGGCGGCGCGGACGAAGACATCCCGTTCTGACGCCCTGGGCTTCCAGGGCCCCATGAAAAGCGAACCGGCCGCTCCTGGAAGTCAGGGGCGGCCGGTCGTGTTTCAGGCGCTGTGGGCCGCGGCTCAGCCGACGTCCATGCCTTCGGGGCTGAAGGCCGCGCCGGCGGTGTAGAGCGCGTAGATGCTGCCCCACGCCATGGCCAGCAGGACGAGGAAGATGAGGATGGAGACGGGCTCGAAGCGGCGCATGGAGCGGTCGCTGGCGAAGATGCCCCAGCCCATGGCGAAGGTCTGCAGGCCGTTGGCCAGGTGGTACGCGGTGCCCAGCGTGCCCAGCAGGTAGACCATCAGCGTGGGGCCGTGGTGGTGCATCTCCCGGGCGATGTCCGCGAACGGCTCCGCGCCGCCCTCCACCAGCCGCGGGTGCAGGAAGGCCAGCCAGATGTGGGCGCCCAGGAACGCGAGCACGCCCAGGCCCGCCACGCGCTGCACCAGGTACTTCAGGTTGCCGTAGTTGTTGTACGCGAGGTTGTTGGGCTTGAAGCTGAACATGCGCACCAGCCCCCACGCCGTGTGGATGAGCAGCGGCAGCATGACGATGAGGAACGTGAACGCCTGGGCGAACGGGTTCGCGTACTGCGTCACCGACTCCTGCCAGGCCGCCGCGCCGCGGAAGGCGGAGAGGTTGTCCCACAGATGGTTGATGACCCAGATGCTCAGGGGCACCACGGCGAGGAACGAGCCCAGCCGCGACTTCAACAGGGGCGTCCGGTCGGTGATGGCTTCGGCGGTGGCTTGGGTCTCATAAGCCCCGCCCATGCCATCCCCCTGGCCCGGCTGCTGGCAGGCACGCGGGCGTCCTGCCCCCGCCCCTCTTTCACAGGTGGGCACGGACGGGTGCGGCGCGCTAACAAGCCCCCCTATGCCCGATGAGCTTGTCAGTGGATTGTTGAAGGCGTCGGACCTGCGGCTGATGCTGGCCACCACCAGCGTCCTGTCCCGTCAGGCCCGCGCCGCGCACCAGAGCATGCCGGCCTCCGCCGCCCTCCTGTCCCAGGGCCTCACCGCCGCCGCCCTCATGGGTGCGCTCCGGAAGGGCACGGACTCCCGGATCAACCTGCAACTGGAGTGCGACGGCCCCCTGCGCGGCCTCTTCGTGGACGGCGACGCGAATGGCGTCGTGCGCGGCTACGTGAAGAACACGCTCGTGGAGTACGTGGGGACCGAAGGGAAGTATCACTGGCGTCCCGTGCTGGGAAACCACGGCTTCCTGTCCGTGCTGCGCGACCAGGGCGGCGGCGAGTACTACCGCTCGTCCGTGGAGCTGGAGCACTTCGACCTGGTGGCGGACCTGGAGCGCTACTTCCACCAGTCGGATCA